>SKQU01000314.1 GCA_007118855.1 Spirochaetaceae bacterium | reverse complement strand
GCCGCGCACCTGAGCGTCACGGGGACGAGGTCCGGGTGCACGGGTTTCCCCTTCATGATGGCATGCATCCGCTCGCGGCACACCTGCCTGACCGGCTCATCGCCGAACTGCGCAAGCGCGAACAGGACCGAGTCTCGCAGCAGCACCTGATCGTACGGTTCCTCGTCGTCCGGTTCGCCTGCGAGCGCCGGGGCGAGACGCCCCAGGATCGAGCGGCCGCATGCGGCGATTCGGGGGTCGCCGCCATGGAGCTCGTGATAGCCGGAGAGCGAACCGGCTATCGCGGCGAGCACGAGATACGCGGTCTCGTCGCGACAGTACGCCTCCAGGTAGTCGAGGTACCGCTCGAGCCCGACCATGCCGGCCTGCACAAAAGCGTCGAGGTCTGAGACGAGCCCGTACCGGTCGCGGGTTCCAAGCCTGCCGTCGGCGGCCGCGGCACCCAGCCGGTCCCAGTCGGCCGGGTCCTCGTAGAACACCCGGTAATAGCCCTGGCCCCCGGCGTTCAGCTTGAGCCAATCGCCGTCAAAGGATGCGCGCGCGAGCGGCCCCTGGAGAAGCAGGCGAAACGACCCGTCCGAGTCGGGTTCGTCGGTATCGCGCAGGCCGGTGACCGGGATCAGCCAGTCGGCCCCGTCGTCCGACGCCGCATCGGCGGAGTTCTCGGGGTCGGTACCGACGCTGAACCGCCGCTGACGCAGCACGACCGCCCCATCCTCCCGGGTCACGGTGACCACCGGGAAGCCGCGCACGCGGATCCAGCTCGTGAGCATCCGCCTCGCCTCGCCGCCGCGGCCACGATCGCCGCCGCGGCCCAGCCCGCCGCTGAACGCGGTGAGGAATCCGTCGGTATCGGCGCAGGCATAAGCGTAGGTCGCAAGGAATGAACCGGTTGCGTTCCTGAACGCCTCCTCACCGTAGAACCCCCTCACCATCGCGAGAATGCTCGCCCCTTTCGCATAGATGATGGGCGCGGTAGAGGCGTCTATATCGACGGGGTTCGCGTCGGGAAACTCGATCGGGATGGTGTGCGGCAGGGCGTCGCGGTCCATCGCGGCGCCGGTGGAGCCGAGCATCATCTGGTCCATCGTGCGCCACTGCGGATAATAGTGGTCGACCACGATGTTGCCGAAGTAGGTGGCGAACGCTTCGTTGAGCCAGACGTACTTCCATTCGGCCGGCGAGACCAGATCGCCGAACCACATGTGGGCCACCTCGTGCGCGGATATTCCCATCATGCGCTCGACATCGCGCCGGGTGGTGCTCTCCGGGTACGAGAGCACGTAGTTCTCGCGAAAGGTGATCGCGCCGAAGTTCTCCATCGCCCCGTAGGCGAAGTCGGACACGCCGACCAGATCCATCTTCCCGAGCGGATAGGGTATGCCGGTGTACTCGTCGAGGAAGGCGAGCGACGTGCGGCAGTACTCGAGCGCGGGCGCCGCGTACTTCGCCTTCCCGGGGGAAACGGCCACCCGGATCGGTACGCGCCACGAGTCGTCCTCGAGGCATTCAAAGGCTCCCACACCGAAGAAGACGAGGTAGGTCGACATGGGCGGCGTGGCCTCGAACCGGTGCAGAACCCGACCGGCGGACGAGCCGCCGGACGAGCCGCCGGACGACCCGCCGGCTCCCGCGACCGGCGTGGGCGGGCTGATCTCCGGAGTGTTTGCGATCGCCGTATGCCCCGCCTCGCTCACGATCTCGACCTCGAAGACCGCCTTATACGCAGGATGGTCGACACAGGGAAAGGCGCGTCGTGCGTCGTGCTCCTCGAACTGGGTCACGGCGACGTACCGCTCCTCGCCGCCGTGGGTGTAGCGGCTGCGGTAGAAGCCTGCCATCTTGTCGTTGATCTCGCCGCGATAGGCGATCTCGAGCAAGAAGGGTTCGCCGACGGCTCGGCCGAGATCGATGTGCAGCGTCGCGGGCTCCTGCCGGAAGGCGACGGGAGCTCTCGTGCCATCGAGCACGAGGTGCACCGACTCGATCGCGAGATCGCGCGCGTCGAGCACGACGGTCGTAATCGACGCGGCACCCGGTTGCGGCGTCGGCTTGAGATCTACAGCAAGTCGGGCGGCGAAATCGAGGTTCTCCAGGTCGGGATCGAGGTGCAGCGCGTAGCGGGTTGGTGCGGCGGTGTACATGGGAGTCCTTTCAGTCGGGATGCGAATCATACTATCATACGAGCTCGTATGAAGACAGTGATCAGACTGATCCCGCAGGGACTCCTCCTCCTGCTCGCGCTCTTTCTTCGCTACGGGCTGGAAGCGATCGACGGGGTGGCCGATTCGCTTCTCGGTCCCTCGCGAACCGTTGGCGAGATCCTCCTCATCGCGGCGATCGCCTGGATGCTCATCTCGGCGATCCACGCGACGAAGAAGCGGCTGCTCCTCAGAGCCGATATGTCGAAGGCGGACAACCTCGAGACGCGCAAGCTGCACACGCAGTACAACGTGCTCGAACGGATCGTGATCTTCGCGATCATCCTCATCGCGGTCGCGACGACGCTCATGGTGTTCGAAGAGGTGCGAAGCATCGGCGTGAGCCTCTTCGCCTCGGC
>SKQU01000366.1 GCA_007118855.1 Spirochaetaceae bacterium | reverse complement strand
GTGGCCAAGAATCGACGGGAGCGTGACGCTCCTGTGCCCGCTTCTGATCGTGCGCAGGTCACTGCCGCACAGACCGCAGGCGAGCACGCGGACGAGCATGCCGCCCGGGGCGGTTTCCGGGACCGGAACCTCGTCGACGGACCACGTCATCACGTCGTGCAGTACGAAGCCCTTCATCATCCGCGGGATCTTCATGCGTCCTCCGTCCCGGCTGCGTCCGCCGCGGATGCGCGCAGCCGCCCAAGCTCGGCGTAGTCGTCCTTGAGATGGGTGTACAGTTTCCGGTAGAGCGCGAAGTAGTCGGCGTAGAGGCGGTGGGTCGCCGGGTCCGGGTCGAGGTGTTCGACGTACTCGCTCCACTGCTTGGTGATCGAGAAGTCCTTGAGCACACCGGTTGCCACGCCGGCGAGCACCGCGTCGCCGAACGGCGCGCCCGTGCGTCGCTTGACCATTGCGGTCTGGATCCCGAAGACGTCCGTGATGATGCGGCGCCACAAGCGGCTCACCGCGCCTCCCTCGTTGAGGATGAGCGGCAGCTTCGTCTTGAGGCCAACCTCGCGGATGAGCGTGTAGTTCTCGTACATCGCGTAGGCGACGCCCTCCATGAGCGCGCGCACGAGGTGTCCCTTCGTGTGATTGAGCGAGAGTCCGAAGATCGTGCCCCGCGCGTTCGCGTCCCAGTGCGGTGAGCGCTCGCCCATCAGGTAGGGCAGCGCGATGAGCCCGTCGCTCCCCGGCGGGACGCGCTCGGCCTGGTAGTTGAGCAGATCGTAGGTGCTCACTCCGGAGCTTTCCTCAACGGCGCGCTCCGCGTCGCTGTACATGTCGCGCACGTAGCGGATGGTCTGGCCGCCGGTGAGCGTCGTCGGAACCGTCACGAAGGTGTCCGGCGTCGTGTAGGGGAAGTTCATCAGCAGCTTCCCCGTGTCGCTGAACGCGACCTCGATGTCGCGGTAGATCACCCCCAGGTTTCCCACCGTGCCCAGGTTGCTCTGCATATCGCCGGGCTCCGTGGCTCCGGCCCCAATCCAGCTCGCGTTGCAGTCCACCTGGCCGGCGGCGACCGGTATTCCCGGGGCGAGCCCGGTCTCCTTCGCCGCTTGCGGCGTCACTTCACCGATGATGTCGGTGCTCTCGTGCAGTTCCGGCATCAGGCTCTGATCGACGCCGATCTCCTCCATGATATCCGGGTCGAAGCGGCGGCGCCGCAGGTCGAAGGCGACACCGTAGAATGCGGCTCCGGAGTAGTGGACCGACGCGACACCGCTCAGCCGCAGCGCTATGAAGCCGTCGATCGTGAGCGCCTTCCAGATGCGGCGGTAGTCCTCCGGTCGGTTGCGTTTCTCCCAGAGCAGGTTGACGAGATTCGGGTGGTCCTCTATCCGGTATGCCGAGGTCTTGAAGATCCGCTCCTCGCCAACGTGCTCCCTGAGCCAGTCGACCTCGGCGGTAGCGCGTCGGTCCATCAGATTGTAGGCACGGTTGATCGGGCGGTGGTTGGCGTCGACCATCACCATGGAGGGCAGCGCGGAAGAGACCGCGAGCCCGCGGATCCGCCTCGGGTCGATCTTCGCCCGGCGTACGGCCTCCGGGAGGATGCGGCAGGCGACCGACCAGTAGTTTTCCGGGTCGTGCTCCGACCATCCGGCTCGCTCGTGAATGAACGGATACTCTTCGAAGGCGCTGCCGAGGTCGTTCCCCTCGTCGTCGATCACGGCAGCCTTCGCGCCGCCGGTTCCGTAGTCGATTCCCAGCAGATACTCAGCCATTCGAACCTCCTTCACGCAATCGGTCTCCTACCGCGCCGCCGGGGTGGATCGTCGCGAACTCTTCGCGCGAGAAACCGCCCTCGCGCATGAGCGCGACGCAAATCGCGTCGAACCAGGCAGTGACCATCATCGTGCTCGTCGTGGCGAGCATGTTGAACTCGTCCGCTTCCCGCTCGACCGCGATGGGTACGATGAGCGCGGCCGCACGGGCGAGCGCGGAGTCGGCGTTCTCCGTGACCGCGATGATGCTCACGTCCTTCGCCGAAAGGGCGGGAAGCATCGCGACGAGTTCGGCCGTGGCGCCGCCCTTCGAGATGAGGATCGCGACGTCACCGGGCTGAACCGACCCGAGCGCGCCGTGGGCGGCGTCCGAGGGGTTCAGGTAGTACGCAGGCCGCTCGATGCACGAGAGCGAATGGGCGATCTTGCGCGCGGCCATAGCGGAGGTGCCACATCCGCTCGTGACGATCCGGCCGCGGCAGCCGGCGAGCGAGTCCACGCAGCGCGAGAAGGTCCAGGCGGAGATCTCCTCGCCCAGGCGCTCGAGCTCCTTCGCGGCGTTCGCCCAGACCTCGCGCGCGATACTCCACCGTTGTTGTGCCGTCTTCATGAGGGCTTCCCCACGAGTAGCGAATCGCCGTTGCGGCAGCCCTTCCATAGGAGGCGAGTCCCTTCGGTCTCCACGATTCGGACCGTCAGCGGCGTGCGCGATTCCAGATCCCAGCGGGTCCAGCTGAGTCCTCCGAGCTCGTCGACCAACGGCAGGTCGCAGGCGTCCGGCAGATAGATCAGCACGGTGCCGTCCGGGGTCCTCCCGGCACAGGCCGACGGGGGAAGCGCGTCGGCCTCCATGGGCTCGAGTCCCTGCGGAATGAGGTCGAGCGCCAGCCGTCGCAGGAATGCGTAGTCGTCAGCCCCCTCAAAGCGGAGCGCATCCTCCCACGCGAACGGCGCGCCCCAGAACCCGGCGCTGCCGAATCCCAGGCCCGGGCGATGCCAGCTCCAGATGCCGTGCGCGCCGTATGCGACCCCCGCGTTCGCGCCTCCAAGCACGGCCTGCCATGCGGCCAGGCGGACCTGCTTCGCGGTGAACCTGCCTCCCGACTGCCCTACGCCGATTCCTTCGTAACACGGCTCGCTGTTGATGATCGGTCTTGCGGGCCGTTTCTCCCGGAACACCCGGGCGAGTGCTCCCGCCGTGTCCCAGTGATCCTTCCCGTGCCCTGACTGGAAGGAGTAGAAGTCGAGCTCGTCCGCTGTCAGCAGCTCGTCCGGGATCTCGTGGAGCGCTCCCTTGATGTGCAGCGTCGTGAGCCCGTCAGGGTCGAGATCCTTCACGATGCGCAGGCCCGTCCGGTAGTACGCGATCGAGCGCGGCGATGGAAAGTCGGTGTCTCCGGAAACCAGGTAGACCGGAGCGTGGTCGCGAGCGCACCGTACCGCAAGACGCAGGTAGCCGTCGAGTGCCTCTTCCGGAATGACGTCCTCGGGTCGCCGGGCCGACGCCCAGGTGTCCGGGACGTAGTTGCACCACAGGAGCACCACCGCCGGTACCATGCCGCGATCCGCGACGGCCGCAAGCCGATTCGAGGCGGCCGCGAAGTACTCGCTGGCGGGCGCGGTGAAGTCGTAGCCCTGCGACGACCGGGCAAAGGGGTGCACTGCGAGTGGCGAGAGGCTGCGGTCCCACTGCGGGAGCAGGTTGATCTGAATCGCAGTGAACCCCTGCTCGGCGCGGTGGTCGAGGTAGCGCTCCCACTCGTCGTCGGCGGGGTTCGTGACGCCGCTCCACGCGGTGTCCGCGAGGTAGAACCAGGGCCTCCCGCTCCGCTCAAAGGAGCGCCTGTCCGGCGCTATGCTGGTGCGTTCCATGGCTCGATTGTACCAGAATGACCATATGAACGCAAGCGATGCACTGTTCATTCCGTCGGTGTTCTGCTACAATAGGCGGAAGGAGCAACGATGACCGCAGAGCAGTACTGCCGGCTCGACGTGACAATGGACGGACCATCATCCGGAAACCCGTACCGTGAGGTCGAGCTCTTCGCCGAATTCCGCCTGGACCACCGCACCGTTGCGGTGCGCGGTTTTTACGACGGGGAGGGCCGGTACCGGATCAGGTTTATGCCGGACGAACCGGGCGAGTGGTCCTGGACCACGAGGAGCAATGCGCGGGGGCTCGAAGGGCGGACGGGAGTCGTGACGGTCGCCCCTGCTACCGCGGGCAATCACGGTCCGGTCACGGTGGTCGGTACCCGGTTCGCGTACGCCGACCGCACGCCGTACATCCCCGTGGGAACGACCTGCTACGCGTGGGCGCATCAGGAAAAGGCAACGCGCGATGAGACGATCGCAACGCTTGCCGTGAGCCCCTTCACCAAGATCCGGATGTGTGTCTTTCCCAAGCACTACCGGTACAACCTCAACGAGCCGCAGCACTTCGTCTTTCCCGGATCGCTTGATGCCGGGTTTGATACCGACCGCTTCAACCCGGACTTCTTCTCCGCCTTCGAGGCGGAGCTCGACCGGCTCCTTGATCTGGGGATCGAGGCCGACCTCATCCTCTTCCACCCGTACGACCGGTGGGGGTTTCAGAGTCTGCCGGAGGACGTAGAGGAGCGGTACGTCGCCTACGTGATCGCGCGTCTCGCTTCGTTTCGCAACGTCTGGTGGTCCATGGCGAACGAGTGGGACTTCATGAAGCAGAAGAATGAGCAGGACTTCCACCGCTACTTCCGGATCGTCGCGCGCGAGGATCCCTACGCGCATCCGCGCGGCGTGCACAATGGGCATATCTTTTACGACCACACGCTGCCGTGGGTGACGCACGCGTCGATCCAGCGCTCGGATACCGAGCGCTGCGCGGAGTGGGTCTCCCGGTACGGGAAACCGGTCGTCATCGACGAGTGCTGCTACGAGGGCGACATTCGGGAAGGGTGGGGCAATATCTCCGCACGGGAGCTCATGCGCAGGCAATGGACGGCCGTGGCGAACGGCGGTTGGCCGGGCGCCCACGGCGAGACCTATTACAACGAGGAGGAGGTGCTCTGGTGGTCGAAGGGCGGCAGGCTTATCGGCGAGGCGCCCGCTCGCATCGCGTTCATGCGCAGGATCCTCGAGGAGGCGCCGGTCGAGCGGCTTTCAGCGAGACGGGCAAACTGGGACCTCGTCTGCCTGAACGCCGAGGACGACTACATGCTCTACTATCTGGGGTTTCAGCGCCCTTCATGGAAAGACCTCGCGCTGCCGGAAGGCCGGACCTATACGATCGACGTGATCGACACCTGGGAGATGACCGTGACGCCGCTCGACGGGACCTTCAGCGCAGAGGTGCGTGTCCCCCTCCCGGCGAGGGAGTACCAGGCAATCAGGGCGACGGCCAATGCGTGAGCGGGAAGAGGACCGTACGCAGGCCCAGATCGCTGCGCGCTTCGGGCTCTCCCGGATCAAGGTGTCGCGGATGCTGACACGAGCGCGCGAAGAAGGGGTCGTGCGGATCACCGTCTGCCCCCCCGCATCGGACCACAGCAGTCTCGAGCGCGAGCTCGAGAGGACCTATCGCCTCGACGAGGCAATCGTAGCCGAACCGCGCGGCCCTGACTACACCGACGTGCTCGAGGCGATCGGCCGCGCCGCGGCGGACTATCTCGTCCGTGTTCTCGTAGACGGGGACACGGTCGGGCTCACCTGGGGAAACTCGATCCTTGCGACCGCGGCCTCGATCGAGTCGTCGGTCAGACCGGAGTGTCGGGTGGTTCAGCTGCTTGGCGGACTCGGGGACCAGGAGTCGGGGATTCACGGAGCCGAGCTCGTGCGCCGCGTCGCGAACCGGCTCGGCTGCCGGGCGCGGAATATCCACGCGCCGGGAATCGTTTCTGCGCCGCAGGTGCGCGACGCCCTGATCGCGGATCCCCAGGTGGCCGACACACTCGAGCTCGGGCGGAGGTCGGACGTCGCCCTGCTCGGGGTTGGGGCGCTCGGGCCTCACTCGGTGCTGCGAAACAGCGAGTCGGTCCTTTCGGAGAAGGACTGTCGGGAGCTGCAGCGGCGTGGGGTCGTCGGAGACATAGGCCTTCGGTTCTTCGACGAGGAGGGCAGGCCGGTCGTCACCCCGTACAACGACCGGATTGTCGGCCTTGATCTCGACGAGCTGCAGGCAATTCCGCGCAGAGTCGGCATCGCCGGAGGCCATGAGAAGGTGAAGGCGCTTCGGGCCGCGCTCAGTGCGAGATACCTGAACGTGCTCGTGACCGACGGAGAGACGGCGGCGAAGCTGATCGAGAAGGAGTGAAGATGGAACTGGTACGGAAACTGCGTTCGCGCGCGGCCGACGGTCGCCCCATTCGCGTCGGTATTGTCGGCTGCGGGCAGATGGGGTCGGGACTCGCCCACACGCTGAACCGGATCGAGGGGATGGAGATCCGTGCGATCGCGGATATCGAGCCGCAGCGGGGAATCGACGTGTTCGCTGAGATGGGCTACGGGAGGGAGCAGGTCGTCGTGACCGACCGCCTGTCGGAGGCGCAGGATGCGCTGCGCGGCGGCAGGCGCGTGGTGAGCGCGGACGCGGTGATGCTCCCGCGGCTCGAGGCGATCGAGGCGAACGTCGAGGCGACCGGGATGCCGGACATAGGCGCGCTTGTCGCGTGGACGAGCATCAACAATCGCAAGCCGGTGATCATGCTCAACGTCGAAACCGACGTCACCGTGGGGTTGCTGCTCGACGATCTCGCCCGCCGGAACGACACGGTCTACACGGTCGCAAGCGGCGACGAGCCGGGAGTGCTCAAGATGCTGTGGGAGCAGGCGAACCTCATGGGGTTCGAGGTGGTCTGCCTCGGGAAGGGCAAGAACAATCGCATCAACTTCGAGGCAACCGAGGACACCGCGCGCGAAGAGGCGCTGTCCAAGGACATGAACCCCAAGATCCTCGCCGCCTTCCAGGACGGTACGAAGACGATGGTGGAGCTCGCCGCGGTGGCCAATGCGACCGGGCTCCTGCCGGACGTGCCGGGGATGCACGGCCCGGCGGTGGAGGTCGACGATCTGGTCAACCGCTTCATTCCGCGCGAGGACGGGGGCATCTTCTCACGGCGCGGTTGCGTCGACTACTCGACCGGGAAGGTCGCCCCGGGCGTTTTCGCAATCGTCTACACCGACGAGCCGCGAATCCGCAAGGACATGAAGTTCATCACGAAGAGCGATGGCCCCTACTATCTGCAGCTGCGGCCCTACCATCTGTGTGACCTCGAGACGCCGCAGAGCGTCGCGGAGGCGGTGCTGCTCGGCGAGCGCACTGTTGCCCCGCAGGCTCAGAATGCGGAGGTCGTCTGCGTCGCGAAGCGCGACCTCAAGGTGGGACAGACGGTGGAAGGGATCGGCGGCCACGACTGGTACGGGACGATCATGACGCGCGAGGACGCGCTCCGTCGTGACGCGGTCTGCATGGGCGTGGCAACCGGGGGAACGGTACGACGCGAGGTGAAGAAAGGCGAGATCATCACTCACGACGGCTTTGCCCCGGATCAGGATGCATTCGTCTACAGACTGCGCGAGCTGCAGGAGTCGCTGATCGCGCGCGGTGCGCTCGGCGGAGGCGTACGATGAGCGGGGTCGGCAGCGTCGATACACCCGGCCTGCCGCTTCCTTTTCTGGAGAAGGGGGTGGCACAGATCGCCTTCGTGGTGCAGGATCTCGACCGCACGGTCGAGAACTACTACCGGCTGTTCGGCGTCGGTCCCTGGCACTTCTACACCTACGGGAAGCCGCTCGTCCCGCGGATGACCCGCCACGGGAAACCCGCCGACTACACGATGCGGATCGCGCTTTCTTACTTCGGCGACATGCGGGTGGAGCTGATCGAGCACATCGCAGGCGACACGGTGTACGAGGAGTTCATTCGCAGGCACGGCTACGGCATCCAGCACCTCGGCGTGCTCGTCGACGACATGGAAGAGGCGATCGCGCAGGCCCGGGCCGCAGGCATCGCGATGGTGCAGGACGGCGCCGGATTCGGGCCCGACGGCGACGGACACTACGCCTACCTGGATACGGAGGCGTTGATCGGAACCACGATCGAGCTCATTGAGCGGCCGAAAGGTCGAAAGACGCCGGAGAAAGTCTACCCGGCGGAGGAGGAGGCATGAGAACGGCACAGAAGCAGATCACGTTCGGGGTGATCGTGGGCACGCGCGGGTTCTTCAACCCGGATCACGCGCGCAACGCGAGGGCGGAGATTACCGCGAAGCTCACGCGGCTCGGGTACGAGTGCGTGATTCTCCCTGCCGACGCCACCGAGCACGGGGCGATCGAGACGGTGGAGCACGCGACGAAATGCGCGCGGCTCTTTCGAGAGCAGGCAGACGAGATCGACGGGATCGTCGTGATCCTGCCCAACTTCGGAGACGAAATAGGGGTCGTCGAGTCGATCTCCCGCGCGAAGCTCGGCGTGCCGGTGCTCGTGCAGGCGTGCAACGACGATGTGGAGAAGGTCGACGTGAAGGGCCGACGCGACTCCTTCTGCGGGAAGATCAGCGTCTGCAACAATCTCGTCCAGTACGGCATTCCGTTCACGGACACCGCGAGTCACACCGTCGACATTGAGAGCGAGGAGTTCACCCGCGACCTCGACCGGTTCGCTCGCGTCTGCCGTACGGTGCGCGGGCTCACGAGCGCCCGGATAGGCGCGATCGGCGCCCGGCCGGCGCCCTTCCAGACGGTGCGGTTCAGCGAGAAGATCCTGCAGCGCCACGGCATCACGACGGTGCCCGTTGATCTTTCGGTGATCATCAGCGCGGCGCAGACGCTCGACGACAATGCTGCGGCGGTGAAGGAGAAGGTCGAACAGATCAAGGCGTACGGGAGGATCCCGAACAGGATCGTGGAGGCGAATGTCGTCAAGCAGGCGAAGCTCTCGGTCGTCATTGAGAACTGGATGGAAGAAAAGATGCTTGATGCAAGCTGTATCCAGTGCTGGGACTCCGTCCAGCAGAACTACGGCTGTGCGACCTGTCTCACCATGGCGATGATGGGGGAGAAGCTCATGCCGAGCGCCTGCGAGGTTGACCTGGACGGTACCTTGAGCATGTACACGCTCGCGCTCGCCTCCGGCAAGGCGCCGGGCTTCCTCGACTGGAACAACAACTACGGCACGGAGCTCGACATGTGCGTGAACACCCACTGCTCGAACTTCCCCAGCAGCTTTATGGGGTCCGAGATCGAGATCTCCGATCTGGACATCCTGGGTGAGTCGCTTGGCCGCGAGAACTGCTTCGGCGCGATCAAGGGCAGGGTCGCTCCCGGGGAGATGACGCTGTTCCGCATGTCGACGAAGGATCTCGCCGGATCAATCCACTCCTACCTTGGCGAGGGCGAGTTCACCGACGACCCCTTCCCCATGGACGGCGGGATCGCGGTCTGCCGGATCCCGAACCTCCGCGCGCTGCTTCGCCACATCACGAAACACGGCTTCGAGCACCACGTCGCGATGGTCCGCGGCCGCTGGGCCGACGTCATCCGCGAGGCCGTAGAGACCTACCTTGGCTACGAGCTCTACGCGCATGAGAAAGCAGGCCGGTAGGTCTCGCTCATCTTGTAATCCCGGTGCGCCGGTGATATCATCTCGTCCGGACGGGCCGGCCTTGAGCTGCACCGTACCACAAGGAGAACCATATGCGGAGAGTGAGTAGAAGGGTGCTCGCGGTTCTGATCGTGCTTCTCGCGATCAGCGTGCTGGGTGGGTGTAACTGGCTCCTGAGCCCGTTCAACCACATGAACATTGACGGAACCCGCTACCGGCTGGATGATTTGTACGTGCTTGATTTTGGCCAATTCGAGGGTCACTACCTCGTAGGGCTGGCGATGGTCTCAGACGGGATCCAGGTTCGCAGTGTTAGTGACGTCCGTGGCTCCGGCGAGGAACTGGGCTTCGTTCTCATCTCCAGATCGCGTGATCTGGACAACGGGGCCTACCGGTTCGGCTCCACCCTCGCGGACTTCACCTTGGCGGGAGGGTACGCCAATGTCAATGCCGACTACGATCGATGGGAGTTTCCCGAGGAGTACTATGTTACGGGTGGTACCGTCGATCTCAGGAAGACCCTTCGAGACGGATACGTCCTGCAGTTCAACCTGAGGGCGGTGGATGATGACACCGGTCGCCCGGTTGACATCGACGGTCGGTTCCGCGGT
>SKQU01000064.1 GCA_007118855.1 Spirochaetaceae bacterium | reverse complement strand
TACAGTGCGGTCCGTGGTGGATCTTGTGCTCGACGTAGCTCGAAAGATACGAGATGACCGACTGCAGCAGCTCCATGGGGTGGGCGTTCTTCGGAAAGTCCCGGATCATGTTGATCACCGGTTGCCGCAGCTCACGCGCGTTACGCATCTTCGCGGAGAATACCGCGAGCTCGTCCCGCGTCGGCAGCTCACCGTAGAGGAGCAGATACGTCACCTCTTCAAAGGTGCAGTGCTCCACGAGATCAGTGATCGAGTAGCCCATGTAGTAGAGCCGACCGTTTTCACCGTCGATCTTGCAGATCCTGCTTTCGGCGGCGATGACGCCTTCGAGTCCTTTCGCGAATGATTCCGACATCTCGTTCGTACTCCCCTATGCGTGTATTGCCCGCTCGTCGACCGCCATCGCGGCCTCTTTGACCACCTCGGTCAGCGTGGGGTGCGCGTGGACCGTTCGGGCGATGTCCTCCGCGCTGCCTCCGAACTCCATGACCGTGACGATCTCAGCAATGAGGTCGCTTGCCCACGGACCGACGATGTGCGCTCCGAGTACGCGATCGCTCGCCTCCTCGGCGAGGATCTTCACGAATCCGGATGCCGCGCCCATGGCCTGGGCGCGGCCGTTGGCCGCGAAGTTGAACGAGCCGGTCCGGTAGGCGATCCCGTCCTCCCTCAGCTGCTCCTCGGTCAGCCCCGTACACGCCGCCTCCGGCCACGTGTACACAACTCCCGGGATCGTCGCGTAGCTCACGTGTCCCGGCTTCCCGGCGATCAACTCGGCGACCGCGATACCTTCGTCCTCGGCCTTGTGCGCGAGCATGGGCCCGTGGATCAGGTCGCCGATCGCGTATACCCCCGCCACACTCGTCGCGAACCGGTCATCCACGACGATACGAGCGTTCTTCTCGTCGGTCGCGATGCCCAGGGCCTCGATGCCCAGGCCATCATAGTACGGCCGGCGCCCGACGGCAACAAGGACGCGGTCTGCCGGGAGCTTCGAGGAGTCCCCGTCATTGCCCTGCACCGCCACCTGCTTCCTGCCCTTTCCTCCGGAGATGCCGGTGACCTTCTGCCCAAGTCTGAACTCGATGCCCTGCCTGCCGAGCTCGCGCCGCAGGACCTTCGAGACCTGTGCGTCCCATCCGGGGAGAATCTCCGGCATGATCTCCACGACCGTGACACGCGAGCCCAGCCTCGCCCAGACGCTCCCGAGCTCGAGCCCGATCGCTCCGGCACCCACGACGACCAGATGCTCGGGCACCTTCTCGAACTCGAGTGCCTCGGTGGAGGAGACCACCGTCGCCCCGTCGAACTCGAGGAAGGGCAGCTCGATCGGCACGCTGCCGGTCGCAAGGACGATCGACGGTGCCTCGTACTCCTGCTCGCCGCCGTCGCCTGCAACCGCGACCTTCCCCTCGCCGAGCAGTCGAGCGGTTCCCTTGAGGACGGTGACCTTCTTCGTCTTCATCAGCCCTTTCAGGCCGCCCACCATTTTCGCGACGACCGATCGCTTGCGCTCGTGCATTTTCTTCAGGTCGAGCTTCGGCTGTCCCACCACGATGCCGTGCTCGGCGAGCTCTCCGGTCGTCCTCGCGTAGAGCTCGCTCGAGTCGAGGAGCGCCTTCGACGGGATGCACCCGACGTTCAGGCAGGTGCCGCCGAGCGTCTCCCGCTGCTCCACGATCGCCGTGGACAGCCCGAGCTGCGAGGCGCGAAGCGCCGCGACGTATCCCCCCGGGCCGCCGCCTATGACAAGCACGTCGAACTTCGTGTCAGCCACATCAACTCCTTTGCTACACGCCGAGCAGAAGACGGGTCGGGTCCTCCACGAGCTCCTTGATCCTGCCGAGGAAGAGCACCGCTTCGCGCCCGTCGATCATCCGGTGATCGTAGGTCAGCGCGAGGTACATCATCGGTCTGATGGCCACCTCGTCACCCACGGCGATCGGCCGCTTCTGAATCGCGTGCATCCCCAGCACCGCTGTCTGCGGCGGGCTGGGAATCGGTGTGGAAAGCAGGCTCCCGAAGATCCCGCCGTTACTGATCGTGAAGGTCGCGCCGACCATCTCGTCGGGCTTCAGCCGCTTCTCTCCCGCGCGCTTGCTGAAGTCGAGGATCTCACGCTCGATATCCGCGAAGCCTTTCACCTCGACGTCCTTGACGACCGGCGTCAGGAGCCCCTTCTCGCTCGAGAGCGCGACACCGATGTTGACGTAGTCGTTGTAGAGCACGTCGGTGCCGTCGAGGTAGGCGTTCACCTCCGGGAAGCTCCGGAGAGCCGTCTGGCTCGCCTTGACGAAGAAGCTCATGAACCCGAGCCGAACGCCGTGCTGCTCGTTGAAACTCTCCTTGTACCGGCCGCGTACCTCGATGACCGCGCTCATGTCGACCTCGTTGAACGTCGTCACATGAGCCGAGCTTTGGCGCGAGTGCACGAGGTTCTCCGCGATCCGCCGGCGAAGAGTGCTCAGCGGAACCCGACGCTGGCGTTCGTTCGTGGGCATCGACGGCTCGGCGAGCGGCACCGGACTCGTCCGGGGTGCCGCGCCGCCCGCCGCCGCGCCGTCGG
>SKQU01000350.1 GCA_007118855.1 Spirochaetaceae bacterium | reverse complement strand
TCGCTCACGAGCTGGGTATACCCGCGCACGTCCGCGCAAAGCACGCTCGCCTCGCGCTCCACACCCGCCTCGCCTGATCCCACCTCACGCGAGCGGCGCTCGATCAGCTGCGGGTCAAAGCCCAGGCTCTCACGGTATCCGCGGGCAAGCTCGATCCGCCGCGTGCCGGTTGCGAGCACGAGTGCCGCGACGGAGGCGATCAGCAAGTCACCCTGCGGGAGCCAGACCCGCCACGCCGCGAAGGCGACGACCGGCGCGACCACGGCTGCCGCGATGAGCAGCACCGGTGCGAGCGCGCGCAGGGCGCGAATGCGCGAAGTGGCGCAGATGAGAACCGCCGCGGCCACGGCAAAGGCGATGAGGGCGCCCATCCAGGGCCCGGCGCGGCGGATAGTGCCGCGCGCACCGGGAGCGCCGTCAGCACCGTAGGTCCGGTACGACGCTATGTGCGCGTAGACCCCCGCTACCTGATGGGCGCCGCCCGGAAGACGAAACCGGTCCACGCCCTCCATGTCGAGCCCCACGAAGACGACCCTGCCGCTGAAGACCGAAAGCGGCGTGCGCGCCTCATCGGCCAGTCGCTCTCCGGAGGCGTCAAGGAGGTCCGCAAGATCAAAGGCCGCGACGTCAAGCGGATCGCTCGAGTAGTCTATCCATCGCTCCTCTGTGAGGGCCGACGCGATATCCCCCCGCGCCGCCGCGGCCGCAAGCGCCCCCAGCGGCGGTCTGCCGGGCGCCCCGAACGCGCGCCGCGGCACTCCGTCCACGGTGAGGAGCTCCATCCACCCGATCGCCGCGAAGTGCGGGGCGAGCGCCGGGTGCGTCATCCGGCCCGCCTGCTCCGCGGCGATCACCGGGAGCCTCGCCAGCGACGCCGCGAACAGCTCGTCGGCTTCACTCCCGGCAACGAAGGCCGCGTCCCAGACGAGCGCGCGTGCTCCGGCGTCCGCGAGACGCTCGATCAGATCCGGGTACCGTGCCCGCCACTGCGGGCCGAACCGCGTGCCCATGCGCTCCTCAGTGTGCCCGGTGATGCGCAGGAGGACGGCCGGCGGGGTCGCGTCCCGGCGGGGGGAGGCGGGTAACTGACGGGTGACCCAGAAGCGAAGGTCGAGCAGGCCGTACTCGAGACGCCCGGTCCGCGTCGCGCCGGCCACCGCGAGGAGCGCGAGGACGGAGAGCGAGATCAGGCGCGCGGCTCTGCGCGTGCTCGGTTGAAGTCGCATCCTACCACGCGGCGAGAAGCTCGTCCCAGTCGGTGCCGGGAAGCTGCGCCCGGGCGCCGGCCTCGAGTGATGCCGCCTCCTCGGCGTAACCGAGCACGCGAAGCGAGCGGATCGCGAAGGCAAGGTTGGCGGGCGTGGAGAGCTCAGCGGAAGGTTCGGCCGCGGCGAGCGCAAGCTCCGGTTCGCCGGCGCGGTCCGCGGCGATCGCGACGAGGAATCTCAGGCGCGGCGAGAGGCGGCCGACGATCTCAGGCTTGGGCATCGCCATGATGAAGTCGAAGGCGTGGTAGAGGGCCTCCTGCGGATCGCCTGTCCCTATGAGCGCGAGCGTGAGGTAGACGTAGTGCTCTTCCACCGTGAACTCGTAGACCCACGGCCAGATGTCCACGTCGATCCGTGCGAGCGAGTCAATCGCCTCGTCGAACCGGCCGTCGGCCGCGAGCGCCCTCGCATTGTCGAAATCCGCGCTGCCCACCCGCTGGTCGGCGACCGAGGCCCGGTCTGTTCCGGCCGCGACCGGTGCCTCGCGCGGCGGCGCGATCGCCTCCGAGATGCCCTGGATCAGCCGACGCAGAAACCCGCGGTCCGCGCGTCGGTCTTCAGGAAGCAGCGAGGCGACCGTGACCGCGGTTCGCGGAGGCACTTCATGCTGTTCGTCGCCGATCAACAGCGTGGCCCTCCCGTCGGGCCCGGTGCGCACGACTGTGTCGCCGTAGAGTCGGTCACCCTCCTGCGCGCGGATGAACCGGTTCGCGCCGAACGCGTCGATCTCAACGAGCCCCGTGATCGTGTGCACGGTGCCCACCGGCGTCTGCGCGGCGAGCGCCGCGGTAAGAAAAAGGCCGGTCGCGAGGAGGAGCGTGGTCCGTGCCGTGTGCCGGGTGCTCATGGTCCCATTATAGTAGGAGACCAGCGGGTTTGCACGTCCCCTGGGCCGCGGGGCGACCTGAATTCCACGATTCGGGTCATATTTTTTTGCGGCGGCCGGCGGTTCGAGGGTTGACGTGAGCGCGAATCGGGTCTGCAATGAGGAGGACAGTGCCGACGCGTCTTCTCTTCCTCGTCTCTGGTCTTCCTCCAAGCCGGGCCGGCACGGGAGATGACGATGAACGCGAAGAGATGGGCCCGCGCGACAGGTTTCGCGGCCGCGCTGGCGGTCACCGGCGCCGCATTCGCCCAGGAGTCGCCCAACACCTACTACGCCTATCCGGCGTCGGTCGGCGTGGGATACCAGCCGCTCTCGCCGGTTTCGACCACCGAACGGCCGGTGACGGCGAACGATCTGTCGCTCCACGTACGCGTGCCGCTGCCGTTCCTGCCGGTGCTGCAGCCCTTCCTCCAGGGCGGGC
>SKQU01000335.1 GCA_007118855.1 Spirochaetaceae bacterium | reverse complement strand
TTCAGCCTCGAAGAGCCGGCCGTCGTACCAGCGGATGACCTCGTACACCCCGTCGGCGAAGAGAAAGCCCCGGTCGTCAGGAGAAATGCGCGCGGCGCCTTTATCCACGAAGCATCCGCTGAGGTAGACGGTCATGAGGGATCCGCCCGCGGGGAGACGATTGGTCGTCACGCCTTGTCTGTCTTCCATTCGGCCTCGCCGGCCATTGTAGCGATCCGTCGAAACCTGTGCACGCCTCGCCTGTTAACGATGGCGTCTGCGATACCGCTGCCTGTCGAGCATCGGAACGGTCTCTGCGATCGCAAGGCAACTGTCCCCAATGTGCTCGAGATGACCGACGATCTCGATGAAAGAGAGCTCACCCCGGATGCTCGCCTCCTGATCCTTCTCGAGCGCCTTGCGCGCGCGTTTCTTGAGCTTGTCGCGCATCTTGTCGATCGTGTTTTCCATCTGTTCGGCGAGCTCGAGGCTCGCCGAATCGATGCGGCCGTCGAGATAGTCGTTGTTGTACCGCAGGAAGTCGAGTACCTGCGCGATGAACCCGAACAGCTCGTCGGCACCCTCGTCGTGAATCCGGTACTCCTTACGGTGGATTCTCCGCAGGATGCGAAGAACTTTCACGCACGCCTCGCTGATCCTCGTCAGCTCGTCGGCCACCCGCTGCTGATGCCGAATCTGCTCGGCCTGCTCGCGCGTCGTAGGCTCCTGCACGCTGCGAGTCAAGGCGGCGGTCACGCGGATTCCGAGCGCCACCACGCTGTCCCTGAGACTGGAGATCCGGTCGCGCGACTCCTCGATCGCCCCGCCGTCCTGAGAGGCGTTCATCACGAGCATTACCATCTGCGAGTCGATCTCAGCTATCCGGGCCAGCCCCGACTGCAGGAGCGTCAGATTCGAGTCGAGCGACTCGGGTAGGTTTGAGGGCAGGAGGCCGGGTAGCAGATCATGCGCCGTCTCGCCGTCCGCCACACCGTCGGGTTGGCGTCTTCGCATGACCTCGCCTGCGACGCGCCGGAACGGCAGGAGCAGGCAGGCCGTGAGCGCGTTGGCTGCCGTGAGCGCGAACGCGACGGTCAGCGGGACAGAAAGAGAATCCGCGGCGACGTGAGCCAACGCGAGATAGAGGGCAAGACCGAGCGCGCTCGACGCGCCCGCCACGATGACCGGTAGGGACGCGACGCGACGGGCATCCGTCCCGAGCGCTCGTGACGCAACGGGCACGACCGTGCTCGCGCCGAGCCCTCCTCCCAGCGCGACCGACACGGCCGCCGCCGCGCCGATCGACCCGCTGTGACCGAGCGTCATCGCGAGGACCGTGACCGCAGGCCATGATCGCGTCGCGGTCGCGAGCAGGACGCCGGCAAGAAAGCCGACGATGACGGTCGTCGCACCGTCTGTGCCGAGGCGGTCTACCGCAGCGTCCGCCGCACCGAGACCGATCGCCTTACCGGATACAAGCTCGAGCCCGATCAAGGCGATGCCGATCCCGATAAAAGCGTTGTGGTAGTGGCGCTCGGCAAGTTTCGCGTTGAGCCGCAGCGCGAGCCCGACGGCGAGGAGCGCGAGCGCCGCCACCAGGAGCGAGTGGGCCGTGACGACCGCGGCCAGCGGCCAGGTGAGCGCCGTTGCACCCACACTCATCCCCAGCAGGAGCGTGAACACCCGGGATGCCTGGATCGCCGAAGTGTCCGCAACGGACACGAGCGACACTACGCCCGGCGCACTCGACCCGACGGGTGCAGCCGCGACCAGACCTGCCGCGAGGTCGGCCGCCACGTTCTGCGGATCGCCGGCGACAAGCCGTCGGAACCGCGGCATAAGACGGCGCGTGATCGGCTCGGACGCCAGATCGAATCCCACGGTGATCAGCGTCAACGAGCCGAGCATCCTGATGACGGACAGCGCGGAGATCATGACTCACCGCCAAGGTAGACGGGATCGACGCTCTCCTGCAAGAACTGCGCGAACCGCTTCCTGTGCCCGGCCATCCGAAGCGAGTTGAGCGACTTGTCCTTCGCGGTGAACTTGATCTCGCCGGAGAGGTCGAGATAGGCCCGCGCAGTACGAACGGACACGACGTAGGGTGGCGTGCCGCGGCTGACGAGCAGATAGTTGAGCAGGATGTTGCCGGTCCGGTGGTTGCCCTCGAGGAAGAGCTGCGGGTGACTCAGAACCTGCGTGTAGAAGCCTGTCGCGAGACGAAAGGGATCTTCGGACTCCTTGCGCGCGAGCACCCAGTCCTTGATGGGCCTGATCTTCCTGAGGAAGCTCTTGCGGGTCTCGCTCAGATGCTCGTAGTACTGCGTCCGCGTCCTCCTGTCCGAACCGCACAGGACGAGATGGTTCATCTCGAGCAGCGCGTTCAGCCCGGCGGGCGTGAAGAGGTCCATCCCCTTCACCAGCAGCGAGTTGAGGAACTCGTATCCTTCAATGATCTGTTCGACCATGCCTGCCGTGAAGACCTCGCGCCGCATCGCGAGCGTATCGTTGATCTCGGTGAATTGGCTGCTGAACTCTCGCAGCGAAGCTTCTATCTCGCGAGTGCTGAATGTCGCTCCCATGCCAGGTGCCCCGGT
>SKQU01000144.1 GCA_007118855.1 Spirochaetaceae bacterium | reverse complement strand
GTTAGGCTTGGTCAGCGGGTGCCCTGACGGGACCTTGCTGGATCGGGGTGGTGAGGTTCAGGATGATCCCAACGGTACGAACGGGGAGACGGAGGAGCCTGAGACGTACACGGTGACCTACGACGGAACTGGCGCGGACAGCGGGACGGTTCCGGTCGATCCCAACTCGTACGAGTCGGGCGAAGAGGTCTCCGTTGCGGGCAATACCGGTGGTCTGGAACGCGAGGGCTTCGCCTTCGCCGGTTGGAACACGCAGGCTGACGGAACCGGCACGACCTACGGGGAAGGCGACGCCTTCACGATGGGCACGGCAGACGTGACGCTGTACGTTCGCTGGGACGAAATTCAGTACCAGATCGGTGGCGTCGGTCCGGCCGGCGGGTTCATTTTCTACGATCATCTGGACGATCAGGGCTCACTCCATCCTGACGGCTGGCGCTACCTTGAGGCGGCACCCGTAGGAACCGAATGGACCGAAAAACTGTGGGGTGGCCATGGTACCGCGATTGGGCTTACCGCGCAGGAGACCGCTATCGGGAGCGGAGTGGCAAACACGACCGCAATCGTGGCTGCACTCGGCGTAGGTGACTACGCAGCGCGTCTCTGCGCAGACCTCGAGTACGGCGGGTATGATGACTGGTTCCTGCCGTCCAAGAACGAGGTCGAGGCCATGTACGAGAACCTGCATGACCGTCCCGACCCGATCGGAGGATTCGCCTCCAAGGCGTACTGGAGTTCATCCGAGGACAGTGGTGCCAACTCCGAAGTCGCTGCGTGGGGACAGAACTTCACCAACGGATATCAGGGCACATACAACAAGAGTAACAGCGAGGTGATAACCCGCGCCATACGGGCCTTCTAGCATTTGGACGGTCACGATCCGGGCGCTCCTCGCAGGGCGCCCCCGGAGTCTTTGATTGCCCGCAGCGTAACTGGTAGAATCGTGATATGGATCGATCACGAACACGGGTTGGCCGGCTGTCGGATACCCCCGCAGCGGAGGTGGTTCCCGGGACGCCCGCGTATCGCATCAGCCTTGTCTGGCCGCTCACCGTTGAGATCTGTTCATTGAGCAGAAAACACGATGCTGAACGAGGACTACAAAGATCTGTTACTCGCGTTATCCGCAGAGAAGGTTAGGTACCTTCTTGCCGGCGCCTACGCGCTGGCGGCCCACGGCTATCCCCGTGCCACGATGGGTATCGACGTCTGGGTCAACCCTGATGAACAACTGCTAACCGTTAGTTTGCATTGCTTTCTCGATCGAGATCATGATCTCGCAAGCGCGGCGAATAGCGTGGTAGTGCGGTGCGGGTGATGGTCGTGGGTCTGGCATTGACCGCCGATGGTTAGTCAACCAAACTATCATCATGGTCACGGTGAACGTTCATGAAGCCAAGACTCACCTGTCACGGCTCCTCGTGGAGGTAGAGGCCGGTGAGGAGGTCCTGATCGCACGGTCCGGCAAGCTAATCGCCCGTCTCTGCCCCGTTCGGGAATCGTGGCCGTCACCGGGAGCGTGGAAAGGCCGAGTCACGATTCGGCACGACTTCGACGAGATCGACGCCGCCGTCGAAGCGCTTTTCGCGACCGAATCGGCCAGGCCTTCGTGAAGTTCCTCCTCGACACGCACGCGTTCATCGTTTTCGACAGCTACGCGGTGCGGACCTTCTGGGAGTAAGGGCTTGCGGCCGCCGTGTCATGAACCCGCTGACAACGGCTCACGCGATCGGCCCGCGCCGGTCCCATTGGCGAGCTCTTGGACCTCACTCTCATTCATATACGAGCCTTCTGCGCCGTGTGAACCGCTCGCGCGTGTCGGGATCCACCTTCTCGAGCCCTATGGTGTCGACGGGGATCGTCTCCTCCATGGCGATGCCAAGCACCCGGAAGTAGTCCGGAGGGCCGGCCAGGCGCCCTTCACGCGCACTGCACTCGCGGATTCTCTCTGCATCGTTTCGCGCCTGCGCGAGCAGACGCCCACGCCCAACGGGACAGCCATCCACCAACGCATAGTGCTGCCCCGCCGACTGCCGCGACGATCTAAGGCAGCACGTATGCCGCGTCAAAACCTTCGCGCACGGCCTCGGCGACTCGCCGAGGCTCATTCGCGTCGCCTACGACGAAGACCCGGTCGAACGCCTCTCTCCATGGTTGTATGCTCTCTTCCGACGCCTCTTCAAGACCGAGTGCCAGAACGACCCAATCAACCGGAACCTCTTGCGTCTCTCCGTTCCCGGCGTTGCGTATCTCGACCCCGTCGTTGTGCACGCGCGTCAGTTCTCGTCCGGTCATGACCTGCACATTGGCATCGGCAAGACGTCCCTGGAGCGCTATCCGGTTGATCGGGTGCGCTTCCGGAGCGATCTCCTCGAGCATCTCGACCACGGCGACGTCAACCCCCCGGCGCGCGAGCATTTCTGCCGTTTCACACCCAGTGAGTCCGGCTCCGATGACGACCGCCTTTCCCGAGACCCCTTTCGCGGCGTCGGATTCGAGCACTTCCTCCGCGACGACGACGTTGTCCCCAGGCACACCGTCGATCCCCGAAGGCACGAGCGAGTGTCCTCCCACCGCTACGATCG
>SKQU01000125.1 GCA_007118855.1 Spirochaetaceae bacterium | reverse complement strand
TTGATGTGCCACTTCTGCATCGTGGTTGCCCCCACGATCACCTCCTCGGAGGAACCCTCGAGGACGATGAACTCGTCGGTGAAACGCGCCTGCGAGTCGTCGAACTCGAAGTTCAGCCGCAGCGCATGCGTTGCGGCCATGAAGTGGCCCTCCTGCGCCGTCTCGAACACCCAGTTCTCCGGGTCCGGTAGCCGTTCAGGATTGCCGACCTCCTCCGCGATGTCCGGCCGGATGAGCGAGTAGGTCGCGCCGGAGTCAAAGAGGGCGCGGCACCTGCGGCTGCCGAGAGACCCCGTGAGCACAACGTCATGTTCGATAATCACCATGCCCTCCTGACGAGGTAGACAGGTGATTCTGAGCGGCTGCTTCACTTCTAAAGCTTCGCGCACCGGACTCCTCGCGTCAAGTGCCACATCTCGTCTCGTTGACACAGCATCTGCGCGGCGCTACGGTAGGGGTTCACACCCCATGGAATCACTCGCGCAGCCGGCGTACTTGATCAGCAGAATCGTCAATCTCTCCTCGCTCGCGCTCGTCGCCTATCTGTCCGGCCGACTCGTGATCCAGCATGGCGTGCGCGTGAACTACACGCGCAAGATCAACCACTTTGCACTCTTCTTCCTGCCCGCGTTTCTCGAGGACGTCTTCGTCTTCGAGTCAACCGCTTCTACGTCAGTGGCTTCGGCAGCCGTCTATGGCCTTTTTCTCGCATCGCTCACGAAGCCCGTTCGCAGCCGTTCGGCGTTCTCTGCCACCATGTTTGCCTCCATAGACCGGCCGGAAGATCGACCCCACACGCTCTTCTGGCTCACCACGCAGATGGCGGCCGGGTTCCTCGTGCTCGGACCGCTGGCCTGGGTATTCTACCGGCACGGTGCGTACCGGCTCATCTACATACCCATTCTGGTCAACGGTATTGGAGACGGGCTTGCCGAGCCGGTCGGGGTTCGCTTCGGCCGCCGTACCTACCGTGTGCCGTCGCTCACCTCCGGCCGCTCGTACAGCCGCTCGTTCGTCGGGAGCGCCTGCGTGTTTGTCTCGGCCCTCGTGATCGTCTTTCTGTTCCGTGACGCGTTCACGGGGACGCAGTTCGTCGCGGCGATTGCGATGATACCCGTGGTGATGACCCTTGCCGAGGCGTTTGCGCCCCATACCTGGGACACGCCGGTTCTCTTCCTGTCAGGCGGGGTCGTCCTGCTCGGGGTGATTACGTTTCTGTGACGAGGGCGGCTCGCGTCACTCGGCAGCCAGCTCCTCGGGTCTGAAGTCAGGCACCGGGCCCCGGTAGGGGAGGCCGCGATCCGGGCGGTGCGGACGGCCCATGTAGCGAACCGCCTGGACCGGGCAGTAGTTGTAACAGCGGACGCACAGGACGCAGGCGCCGCCGGTGACGACGCCGTCCGGGGTCATGGCCAGGTTCCCCGAGGGGCATATCCGGACGCACCGTCCGCAGCGTGTGCAGCGCTCCTTGTCGACCGAGATGTCGTTGCGAAGGCGCGGAAACCATCTGCGGAACGGGCGGCGCTGCATCGCGCCGAGCGCCGCGGGAAGCGGCCCGCGACCCTGGCTGAAGCGTCGTCCGTCGAGCACCGCCTGGGCGAAACGGTCGATCCTGCGCGAAGTCTTCTCCAGTCGCCGCTCGTGCGCCTGCGGATCGGCCGACCACGAGAGCGGCGAGACGGCGACGCTGATGTTGTTCGGCATCCGCAGGTGCGCCGACCAACCGATCCTCCAGCCGCGTGCGGCGAGCTCCCGCTCGTATACCCGAGCGCCGTTGCCTGAGAAGAGCAGCTGCGTACAGAACGTGAACAGTGACCGTCCGTCGGCCGGCGGGAGCGTGGCGTCGATGAACCATTTCATCGGCTCGGGCAGGTCCGAGCCGTAGACCGGCCAGCCGAGCCCCAGGAGGTCGGCACCGTCCGCCAGATCGGCGGCAGCGTCGGCACTGGTGCGCTCGATGCTCTCAACGCGAGTCTGCACGCCGCGCGCCTCGAGCGATGAGGCGAGGCGCCGTGCGCACCACCATGTATTGCCGGTGCCTGAGAAGCAGAACACCACGCAGGTCATGCTCACCTGAACCGCAGCGTGCGCAGGTCGTCGCGGACGATGCGGTCGGTGTCCGCGGCGACCGTTGCCGGGTCATCGCCGGGGCCGAACCGTCGGCCGGTGAGATCGAAGTAGTCTCCTTCCACGAGCGCGCGGACGAGCCGCGCCGCGTCGGTGGGCGGCCGGTCGGCCCCCTGCTCGAAGAGCTCGGCGATGCGGGTCATCCATTTCCTTCCGGCGTCGGTTGTGAGCTGGAGTTCGGTCATCTCCGTGCGCACGAGTCCCGGGTTCGTCGCGAAGACCGCGATGCGATGGCCTTTCAGCTCCTCGGCGAGCGTTTCGGTGAACCGCGTGAGACCCGCCTTCGATGTTCCGTAGGCATTGCCGTAGGGAAGGGGTCCGGCCGCGCCGCCGCCGATCATGTTGATGATCGTTCCGCCGCCCTGCTCGATCATCCCGGGGATGGCCGCCCGGCAGAGGAGGTAGGGACCAAGGAGGTTGATTGTGAGATCGGTCCAGAAGCTCTCGGGGTCGGTCTCCCAGGTGGGGCCGAAGGCCCGGTAGCTGCCCGCATTGTTCACCACGACATCGATGCCGCCGAAGCGCTCCAGCGTGCGAGAGACGAGCTCCTCCACCGAATCCCGATTCGTGACGTCGGTGGGTACGGCAATCGCCGTTCCGCCGGCCGCGGCGATCTCGTCGGCGACCGTCTGGATCTGAGCCGCGGTGCGCGAGGCGAGGGCGAGCGCATGACCGCCGCGCGCGAGCTCGAGCGCGATCGCGCGGCCGATTCCCCGGCCGGCGCCGGTGACGATGATGCGTTCGCGATCAATATGCATCGCCGCCGGATCCGTCACCTTCGCAGATCGCCTGCGTAGAGGTGTAGCCGTTACCGATCCTCGTCGCGCCGAGGTCGATGAAGAACTGCGCCCGGTGCCGGTCGCGTATCCCCCCGGACGGCTTGACCTGGATCCGCCCGTCGGCGGCCGCGAGCATCGCTCGGACCCCCTCCTCGGTGGCGCCGTCGGAGGCGAAGCCGGTGGAGGTCTTCACGAAGTCGGCCTTCGCCTCGATCGCGCATTCGGTGGCGCGGGTGATCTCTTCGAGCGTCAGGTACGAAGTTTCGAAGATCACCTTGACGAGCACGCCGTGCGGTCGCGCGACGTCGGTCACCGCTCGTATATCGGCGACGACCTCCTCCCACATGGCGGAGCGGATGAAGCCGAAGTTGACCACCATGTCGATCTCGTTGGTCCCCGCGGCGATCGAAGCCTTCGCTTCGGCAGCCTTCATCGAGCTCATGGTGCCCCCGTGGGGAAAGGCGACCACGCTGGAGACCTCCGTGGTCGTTCCGTTGCACATGGACGAGGCGAGTTCTATGTCGCAGGGACGCACACAGACGGTTCGCACCTCGTAGTCGATGCCGAGCCGGATGGCCTCCCGGGTCTCGTCGCGGGTGAGCTCGGGCTTCAAGACTGCGTGGTCGAGGTAGCGGTTGATCGGTTCGGACACGGAAGCCTCCTTCTCCTTCATCATCTCCGCCATCGGCGTCCGAGGCAAGTCCGCCGGTTGATGTTGACCGGCCGTCTTGAGTACGTTCAAGATAGCCTATGTCGAAAGAGCGAGCGATTATTGAAGATGTCCGACCGACCGTCGACTGCGGGAAGTACCCCGCGAAGCGGGTCGTCGGTGATACGGTGCCGGTACGCGCCGCGATCTACAGCGACGGACACGATTTGCTGCGTGCGCGGGTTCGCTTTCGCAGGCGAGACGAGAAGCAGTTTCGCGAGACCGAGATGCGCCCGATCGGCAATGACGAGTGGGAAGGGCCGATCACGCTCGAGCGCATCGGCACGTACGAGTTTCACGTGGAGGCGTGGGTAGACCATTATGACACGTGGATAGACGGTCTGCGCAAGAAGGTAGAGGTTGACTCGGAGTCCGACGTCGATCTGGCGATCGGTGCGGCGCTTCTCAAAGGTGCGGCTGTACGAGCGAAAGAGGGTGCCGGTCGCGACGAGCTTCTGAGCGCGGCCGATCTCTTTGAGTCCACCGGGGCACCGCTCCAGGAACGGGCAGGGCGTGCGCTCGATGCCCGGCTCATCGCGACGGTACGCAGGTTTCCCGACCGTTCGGTGGCCACGCGCAGCGGGGACTTCGCGATCACCGTGGACCCGGTGCGGGCTCGCTACAGCACGTGGTACGAGATGTTCCCCCGCAGCACATACCGGGCCGATCGCGATCACGGAACCTTCCTCGACGCGATCGAACGGCTTGACTACATCGCGGGAATGGGCTTCGACGTGCTCTACCTGCCTCCGATCCACCCGATCGGCCTCTCGTTTCGCAAAGGACGCAACAATGCCCTGGTGGCCGACGCGGACGACCCCGGGTCTCCATGGGCGATCGGCGGCCCGAAGGGCGGACACACGTCGATTCATCCGGACCTGGGAACCGCGGAGGACTTCCGCGCGCTTGTCAAGGCCGCCTCCGCTCGCGGCATGCAGGTAGCGCTCGACGTCGCCTTTCAGTGCTCACCCGATCATCCCTGGGTGCAGGAGCATCCGGAATGGTTCGTCCGGCGGCCCGACGGGTCGATCCAGTACGCCGAAAACCCGCCGAAGAAGTACCAGGACATCTACCCCATCAACTTCGAGACCGATGCATGGGAGTCGCTCTGGCAGGAACTGAAAGGGGTCTTCCTTCACTGGATCGGTGAGGGCGTGACGATCTTCCGGGTGGACAACCCCCATACCAAGAGCTTCCCCTTCTGGAACTGGTGTATCGCCGAGATCAAGGCGAAACACCCGCAGGCGATCTTCCTCGCCGAGGCGTTTACCCGTCCTCATCGCATGTACGGACTCGCGAAGATGGGGTTCTCGCAGAGCTACACCTACTTCACCTGGCGGACCGAAAAGGCGGAGCTCGAATCGTACCTGACCGAGCTCACGGCGAGCGATGTGGCCGACTACTACCGACCCAACTTCTGGCCGAACACGCCGGACATTCTCCACGAGTACCTTCAGGAGGGCGGCCGGCCGGCCTTCATGATCCGCCTCGTGCTCGCCGCGACGCTGAGCTCGAACTACGGGATCTACGGCCCGCCCTTCGAGCTCCAGGAGGCCACGCCTCGGGAACCGGGCGGCGAGGAGTACCTCGACAGCGAGAAGTACGAGGTCCGACACTGGGATACTTCCGATCCGCGCTCCCTTGCCCCCTTCATCACCGAGATCAATGCGATCCGCGCGCGGCATCCCGCGCTTCAGCGGACGAGGGGGTTGCGGTTCCACACGAGCGACAACGAGCACATTATCGCCTACAGCAAGTCGAGCGAAGACGGCAGTGACGTTCTGCTCATCGTCGTCAACCTGAGCTACGAGCACACCCATTCGGCGTGGGTAGAGTTCTCTCCGGCGGCGGCCGGCCGTCACGACTCGCGCCCTTTCCGTGTTACCGAACTGCTCTCGCGGCGTTCCTATACGTGGGAAGACTACTGGAATTTCGTCAAACTCGACCCGCATCACAGGCCGGTCCAGATCTTCCGCCTGGAGTCGGAGTAAGGAGCATGCATGTCTGACGTCCCCTGGTACAAGGATGCCATCATCTATGAGCTGCACGTCCGATCGTTCTACGACTCGAACGGCGATGGCATGGGAGACTTCCGGGGTCTCAGCGAGAAGCTCGACTACCTGCAGGATCTTGGGGTGAACGGCATCTGGCTCCTGCCCTTCTACCCGAGTCCCTGGCGCGACGACGGGTACGACATATCCGACTATCGGGGCATACACTCGGCCTACGGCACGGTCCGGGATTTCCGGCGGGTTCTGAAGGAGGCGCATGCCCGGGACCTCAAGGTAATCACCGAGCTCGTTATCAACCACACGTCGAATCAGCATCCCTGGTTCGAGCGGGCCCGACGCGCCAAGCCGGGGAGCTCCCACCGCGATTTCTACGTGTGGAGCGACGACCCGGGGAAGTTTCCCGATGCCCGCATCATCTTCCAGGACTTTGAGACGTCGAACTGGACCTGGGACCCGGTCGCCGAATCGTACTACTGGCACCGCTTCTTCTCGCATCAGCCGGACCTCAACTTCGACAATCCGGAAGTCGAGCGCGCGGTGCTCGACGTTCTCGACTACTGGCTTGATATGGGCGTGGACGGCCTGCGGCTCGATGCCGTCCCGTACCTCTACGAGCGGGAGGGGACGAACTGCGAGAACCTCGCCGAGACGCATGCGCTGCTGAAGCGGATGCGAGCGCACGTGGACGAGCGTTACGACGGTCGCCTGCTGCTTGCCGAGGCGAACCAGTGGCCGGAGGACGCGGTTGAGTACTTTGGCGACGATGATGAATGCCACATGGCATTTCATTTCCCGCTCATGCCGCGCCTGTTCATGAGCGCGCGCATGGAAGACAGCTTCCCGGTGATCGACATTCTCGAACAGACGCCGGAGATCCCTCCCGGCTCTCAGTGGGGCATCTTCCTGCGCAACCACGATGAGCTCACCCTCGAGATGGTCACCGATGAGGAACGCGACTACATGTACCGCGTCTACGCCCGCGATCCGCATCATCGGGTGAACCTCGGTATCCGTCGTCGGCTTGCGCCGCTCCTGGAAAACGACCGACGCAAGCTCGAGCTGATGAACGTGCTGCTCCTCTCGCTGCCCGGAACGCCGGTTATCTACTACGGGGACGAGATCGGGATGGGTGATAACGTCTACCTGGGTGACAGAAACGGCGTTCGCACCCCCATGCAGTGGACGCCGGACCGCAATGCGAGTTTCTCGTCGGCCAATCCCCAGAGCCTCTACCTGCCGGTCATCATCGACCCGGAGTACCACTACGAGCAGGTCAATGTGGAAACGCAGCAGGGCAACAGCTCGTCACTGCTGTGGTGGATGAAGCGTCTGATCGCAACGCGAAAGCGATACCGCGCCTTCAGCCGCGGTACGATCCGCTTCGTCGGGACGAACAACACGCACCTCTTCGCCTTCGTCCGCGAGTACGACGACGAGACGGTTCTCGTGATTGCGAACTTCAGCCGGTACAGCCAGTCGGCCGAGCTCTACCTGGAGGACTTCGCCGAGCACGTGCCGGAAGAGATCTTCTCGCAGGCCCAGTTTCCCCCGATCACCGAGCGTCCCTACACGATCATGATCGGTTCGAGCGACTACTACTGGTTCGTCCTGAGGAAGCTCGCCGAGGGCGACGGCCAGATCGGCGGAGCCGGTCCGGTCTCAGTCGGCCTGACGCAGCGCGACTGGAGCAGCTTTTCGCCCAAGCTGCGTGATCTGCTGCAGGACAAGGTTTTGCGTCCCTACATAGCTTCAAGCCGATGGTTCCGGGAGAAGAGCGAGACGATCCGGCGCGTTCGGATCGAAGACTCCGGTCCTGTCGGACCCGCGGATTCCCGGGGTTGGCTTCTGCTTGTGCGTCTCGATCTGCCGCACGAGAGGTCCGAAGTATACGCGTTGGTGGTCGCGCATGCCGGTCCGGCCGAGGCGCAGCGTATTGCGGAGGAAAGCCCGGCGGCGATCATCTGCCGGCTCGGGACCGAAGGCGAAGACGGAGCCCTCTATGATGGCGTGTACAGTCCGACGATCCGGGCCGCGCTCTTTTCGCTCTTCACGGGACGCCGGAAGTGGAAGACGAAGCGCGGCGAGATCGTCGTGCGGCGGGGAAAGCAGCTTTCGCGGCTGACAAAGCAGGTAGCCGATCCTTCGCTGAGCCGGGTACTCAACGTCGAGCAGTCGAACTCGAGCATCGTCTACCCGGATTCGCTCTTTCTCAAGTTCTTCCGCAAGCTCGAGGAGGGCGTGAGCCCGGAGGTGGAATTGCTGCAATACCTGACCGATCAGGGGCGGTTCGGTCATGTTCCCTCATACGCAGGCAGCCTCGAGTATGTGCGCGCGAAACGCGAGGGGGCCGCGATCGGCCTGCTCGTGAGCTTCGAGAGCAGCCAGGGAGACGGTTGGACCTACGCGACGTCGACCGTGGACCGCTTCTTTGGCGCCGTACTCGAGCTGCCGGACCATGAGCCGGTGCCCCCTCCGCGGTCGCTGTTCGAAGGCGGGCTCCAGGCGGTGCCCGACGAGCTGCTCGAGCTCGTCGACGGGCTGTTCTTCGAGATGATCTCGCTCCTCGGTCGGCGCACCGGCGAGTTTCACCTCGCGCTTGCCTCGTCGCAGGGCCGTCCGGAGCTCGATCCCGAGCCGTTCAGCAAACTCTATCAGCGCTCGGCATACCAGAGTCTGCGGAGTCAGATCCGCAGGACGATGAGCATCGCACGTCGTGCGGCGCGGCGCCTGGACGAGGAGGGCCGTGAGCTGGTCGATCGGTTCGTCGCTTCTGAGGCCGTGATGCTCGGGTTCATCGCGCGGATCACCGACCACCGGATCCGGGCCGAGAAGATCCGGATCCACGGCGACTACCACCTTGGCCAGGTCCTGTTCACCGGTCGCGACTTCGTGATCATCGATCTCGAGGGTGAGCCGGCCCGGACACTGAGCGAGCGACGGCTGAAGTACAGTGCCTTCCGCGACGTCGCGGGTATGATTCGCAGCTTCCACTACGCCGTCTCATCCCGCTATCTCGAGCGAGCCGACCTGAGACCTGAGGATCGGAACACGCTCGAGCCGTGGCTCGGGGTCTGGTACGGCTACGTCTCGTCGACCTTTCTCGAGTCGTACATGCAGGTCGTGGACGGCGCCGGGTTTGTTCCCTCCGACCCGACCGACGCGGAGCTGCTGTTGAATCTCTTCACCCTGGAGAAGGCGGTCTACGAGATCGGGTACGAGATCAACAACCGTCCCGATTGGCTGATGATCCCGCTGCGCGGTGTGAGCTTTGTGCTCGACACGCTCGAGGAAGAGCCGTGAACCGCACCGGTTCTCCCGGTGCGGTCGTGAACGCGGACGGCTCGGTCTCGTTCCTGCTTTGGGCACCTCGCTGCGAGTCGGTTGAGCTCATCCTCGTCGATGACGATGAGGCGATCGCGATGGAGTCCGACGGCGAGGGGGACTACTCGCTGATAACCGGTCGCGCGAAGCCGGGGTCACGGTACCTCTTCCGGATTGCCGGCGGGAGCTTTCCGGACCCGGCGAGCAGATTCCAGCCCGACGGCGTGCACGGCCCGTCGCAGGTGGTCGATTTCGCCTCGCTCGCCTGGACCGACGCCGGGTTCGAGCCGCCGGCTCTCGCCGAGCTCGTGATCTACGAGCTTCATGTGGGGACCTTCACTTCTGAGGGGACCTTCGCCGCGGCCGCCGATCGGTTGTCCGCGCTTTCCGAGCTGGGAGTCACCGCTGTCGAGGTCATGCCCATCGCGGAGTTCGCGGGAGAGCGCAACTGGGGGTACGACGGCGTCTCGCTGTACGCCGCTGAGAGCAGCTACGGAGGACCGGTGGAGTTCGCGCGATTCGTGGACCGGGCCCACGCGGCGGGGCTTGCGGTGTTCCTTGACGTCGTGTTCAACCACTTCGGTCCTGAAGGCAATTACTCGGGCCAGTTCGGGACGTACACGACGAATCGCTACCGCACGCCGTGGGGTGAGGCGATCAACGTCGACGGGGCGGGGAGCGATGAGGTGCGCCGTTTCTTCGTCGGATGCCTCGGCCACTGGATGCGTGACTGCCACGTCGACGGTTTCCGGTTCGATGCGATCCACGAGATCCACGACAAGAGCGCCGTGCCCTTCCTGCTCGAGGCGAGCACATTCGTGCGGGCCGTCGGCCGGGAAACGGGCCGCAAGCGAACCGTCATCGCGGAGAGCGACCTCAACGACCGGCGTGTCGTCGAGCGGGGTTCGAGCGGAGGATTCGGGATGCACGCGGCCTGGGCGGACGACTTCCACCACGCGGTGCACGCGCATCTGACCGGAGAGCGAAACGGGTACTACGCAGACTTTGGACCGATCGACCACATCGCGCGCGCGGTCGAGAAGGGTTGGAGCTACCGGTGGGATTACTCGCCGTCGCGGGGACGACGCCACGGAAACGACCCGTCCGGCCTG
>SKQU01000321.1 GCA_007118855.1 Spirochaetaceae bacterium | reverse complement strand
GGGGAGACGAGCCGGCACTCGAGCGCGAGGAGATCGACGAAATGATGCGCCACATTGGCGACGCGTGGGAGCTCGTCGAGCAGGACGGCGTGCCGCGGCTGAAGCGTCGGTTCAAGTTCAAGGGATTCCGGCCGGCGCTCGAGTTCACCATGGAGGTGGGACGCATCGCCGAAGAACAGGGACATCACCCGCGCATCGTGACCGAGTGGGGAGGGGTGACCGTCGAGTGGTGGACCCACAAGATCCGGGGCCTGCACGCGAACGACTTCATCATGGCGGCGCGAACCGACGAGCTCGCCGCGGGATAGGCGCGCGGCCTCACGCGGGACGAAGCCGTCCCTTGACGAAGTGCGACGGCGGAAACCCGCGCAGCCGGCGATAGGCGCGCGAGAAGTAGAACTGGTCGGAGTACCCGAGCGTCTCCGCGACCACGCGCATCGCGATGTCGGGATTCTCGGTCATCAACCTCTCGGCCTCACGGATCTTGCTCTCGGTCGTCAGCTGTTTGAAGGTACACCGACAGTGGGTGCGTACGGCATGGGAGATCGTCGAACAGCTCTTCCCCGTCGCGCGCGCAACCTCCTCCAGGCTGATGAGACGGTGAGTGTTCCTTTCGACGTACGCCTTGATCCGCTCCACGAGCAGGTTTCCGTCGGCCTGGATGAGCTCCTTGGACACGACGTATTCGACGAGCACCCGGAACAAGCCGACGATGTGATCGCGCGTGACCGAATCATACGAGGGCAGCGACGCGAAGGCCGCGCGCAGTGCCGAGCTCGACCCGAACCGTTCCTCCCAGTCATCGAGCACGTGCGGGGCTATGGTCTCACCGGCGCGGAACTGACCGATCATCGCGTACCCTATGAGCACACCACGCACGGAGATCGGGTCTATCGACTCTTCGAGACCCGCATGGCACCGGTAACAGACGAGGTCGGCCCGTCGCGCCGCTTCGTGGCGCATCGAGTCGTCCAGAGTCAGACACCGCGCTTCGCCGTACAGTCGTCGCACGAGTCTGCAGAACGGTGAGTCCGGCCGGTCGAGCCCGACCCGCAGAATCCCGCCGTCCGGGGTGTAGAGGACGATCCGGATGTTGAACGAGTAGCAGAAGTGATCCAGGATGTTCTGGACTTCCGGCTTGACGATCGTCCGCAGCGTCCGGTGCATGCACGAAGCGTAGGGCGCTTCGGCAGATTTGTCCATATGAGTGCAGCACGGTCCATGGCGCTCGATGCGGATCCCGTACTACGATAGCGGCATGAGTACACCAGAGACCACCCGACCACGCGTCGGTATGATTGGAATCCTTCAGGAGCTCTACATTCCCATCTACCCCGACATCGTGAAGCGGCAGGAGGCCTACGCCGCGCGAATCATCGAGCGGATGGAGGAGCATGCCGACGTCGTTTTTCCGGGCGCCGTGATCAACCGGGCGACGATGGAGGAGGCTTTCGCCAGGCTCGAGCAGGAGCGCCTCGACGGACTGGTCATCGTGATGCTGACCTACGGCGCCTCGTTCAACATCTACAATGCCTTGAGGAGCTGGTCGCTTCCCATCTTCGTCGCGAACGTCCAGCCCGAAGCATCGGTGCGCACCGAGTGGGACATGGCCGATCTGACCTATAACCAGGGCGTGCACGGGTGCCAGGACCTGTGCAATGCGCTGCTGTGGAACGGCGCGACCTACGAAGTCTGCTCCGAGGACTGGCGGGACGAAGCGTTCGGCAGGGCGTTCGGCGACTGGTCGCGCGCGGCCTACGCGGCAGGACGCCTGCGTGGGACGAGGATCGCCGGCGTCGGCCAGATGCCGGGCATGGGCGACATCCAGGCGAACCCCGCGTCGATCCTCAAGACCCTCGGACCCCAGGTCGACAACGTGGGCGTCGGACTGATCGTCCGGGAGATCCCCGAGGCCGATGATCCGGCGGTGGACCGCGTCATTGAAGAGAACTCGACGAACTTCAGCGTCGACCCCGATCTGCCGGAGGAGCGACACCGCTACGCCGCCCGGCTCCAGGTCGCGATCGAACGGTTCCTCACGGCGAACGGGTATGCAGGCTTCAGCTTCTACTTCAACGCGCCGGCGGACGACGGACGGATCAGCCAGCTGCCGCTCATGGCCGCCTCAAACCTGATGGCGAAGGGGTACGGCTACGGCGGCGAGGGCGATCTGCTGTCGACCATTCTCGTGACCGCAGGGCACTACCTCGACCGCGACGCCTGCTTCACCGAAATGTACGCGATGGACCACGACCGCGACGCCTTCCTGATGAGCCACATGGGCGAGGGCAACTGGCGAATCGCGGAGGCGGGAGAGAAGCCCCGGCTCGTCGACCGCCCGCTCGGCATAGGGGGACTCGACAACCCGCCGACGGTTGTGTTCCGCGGACGTCCGGGGTCCGCTACGCTGTGCACCCTCGTCAGCACGACCACGGGAGGCTTCCGTCTCATCGTCTCGGTCGGCGAGATCCTCCCCACCGAACGGATGCCGAACGTCGAGATGCCCTACTTCTTCTACCGGCCGGACACGGGGATGAAACCGTGCATCGACGGGTGGCTCGGAAACGGAGGCTCCCACCACCAGTGCATCAACCTGGG
>SKQU01000411.1 GCA_007118855.1 Spirochaetaceae bacterium | reverse complement strand
TCCTGCTGGCTCTGCATGAGCCGGCGAAACTCGGCGCTGAGCTCCTCCGGTTCGACCAATTCGCCGTCGATCTTCATGGCGCGAGCCTATCACAGCCCCCGCAGAGGTGCTACCTTAGACAGATGATCTACGATGTTCTCCTTGTGGGCGCGGGTCCCGTGGGGATCGAGACGGCGAGCGTGCTGAAGCGGGACGTGGAGTAGGGGCGGGGCGGAGAAGCTGCGCGAAATTCTTCGCAAAATCCTCGTGAAGGTGTTGACAAAGCTCAGATGCGGGTGCATATGTGTAGCACCCTTTGTCAGGAGGCAACTTTGATGAAGCACGGAACCCATATCGTCGTCGCCAGTGGCGCTGGTTCTGGGCGCGCTGAGTTCGGTAGTTGCCTGCCTGAGCTTGCGAGGATGCCGGACCACCCGGTCTGAACCGCATCCGCCTTTCTTAGCCAACTGCCAGATTCTCAGCATGCCGGTCGGGCCTGGGCGGTGGTGCGCATTGAGCGCGTCACGGCGCAGGTGTCGTTTTGCTCGGATGGTTATCTATGAAGAACACGGAACAGACATCAAAGCCTGCGAAACTCTCCTCCGTATGGACGTACATGCACGGGTACAAGCTGACCTATGCCGGAGCGATCGTCGCGGTAGCGATCGCCACGATGGCGGCCTACGCGGTGCCGCTCGTGGTGCGGCTGACGATAGACTCGGTCATAGGCGATCGGCCGGTAGATCTTCCGCCTGTGCTTGCCGACTGGATCACCAATCGCGTTACGGTCGCCTGGCTCGCGACGAATCTCTGGGCCCCGGGCCTGTTCATCGTCGCGGTCACGATGGCCGGCGGAGTTTTTCAGTACTTCCAGCGCAAGTGGTCGGCGGTGGCGAGCGAGCGAACGGCGCAGCGGATCCGCGAGGAGCTCTACGACCATCTGCAGCATCTCTCCTACGACTACCACGTCAAGGCGGAAACGGGTGATCTCATTCAGCGGTCCACGAGCGATGTTGACACGGTACGTCGGTTTCTCGCCGTCCAGCTTGTCGAGGTCGGTCGCGCCGGGATCCTGCTTGCGACCGCGTATCCGCTGCTCTTTGCGTTGCACGTGCCGCTTGCGCTGCTCTCGCTTCCCATAGTGGTCGTGATCTTCGTCTTCTCCGCGGTTTTCTTCCGCCGGGTTCAGAAGGCATTCAAGCAGAGCGACGAGAGCGAGGGACGCCTCTCAACGGTCCTCCAGGAGAACCTTACCGGCGTGCGGGTCGTACGCGCTTTCGCCCGTCAGCGGTTCGAGGAGGAGAAGTTCGCGGAGCGCAACACCGAGTTCCGCACGCTGAGCCGCAAGCTGATAGGAGTGTTCGCGGTCTACTGGGGCTCAAGCGATTTCCTCGCCATGTCGCACATGCTCATGATCCTGCTCGCCGGCACCTGGTACGGCATTCAGGGCGCGCTCTCCATTGGGGACATCGTCGTCTTCCTTTCGATCGAGGCGATGCTGCTGTGGCCGGTGCGGCAGCTTGGGCGCATCCTCGCGGACATGGGCAAGGCGACCGTAAGCCTGGGGCGGATCGAGGAGATCCTCGACACGCCCACCGAGTATCCGCGGCAGCCGGGGCTTTGCCCGGCGATCAGCGGTCGTGTCGAGTTCCGCGACGTGCACTTCGCCTACGACGACGGCCGGGAGATCCTCAAGGGGATCAGTTTCCGTGCCGAGCCCGGGACGACGGTCGCGATCCTCGGTCCCACCGGGAGCGGCAAGAGCTCGCTCGTCCACCTGCTCTCGCGCCTGTACGACTACACGGCCGGGTCGATCACGATCGACGGGGTCGAGCTCAAGGAGATCGACAAGAAGTGGATCCGGTCACACGTCGGGCTCGTGCTCCAGGAACCGTTTCTCTACGCGAAGACCCTGAAGGAGAACATACGGCTCGCGCGGGCGAAGGACGGTGACGGAGAGGTGTTCGGCGCGGCGAGGGACGCCGCGATCCACGACGTCATTGAGGGGTTCGAGAAGGGGTACGAGACGCTCGTGGGCGAGCGCGGAGTAACGCTCTCCGGCGGGCAGAAGCAGCGGGTCGCGATCGCGCGGGCGCTCATCACCGGCAATCCCATCCTCGTTTTTGACGACAGCCTGAGCGCCGTCGACACGGAGACGGACGTCGCGATCAGACGCTCTCTCGCTCGACGCGCCCGCCATGCGACGACCTTCATCATCAGTCATCGCGTGACGACCCTCGCGTCGGCGGATCTCATCCTCGTGCTCGACGACGGTAGAATCGTCGAGTCCGGGACGCACGAGCAGCTCATGGACCGCGATGGTCTGTATCGGCGTGTCTGGGCGATTCAGAACTCGCTCGAGGATGAACTGCAGAAGGAGATGAACCGTGAACCAGTTTGAGGAACACGACTACAGCAAGGAGTTCGACCCGCAGCTGTGGCGCAAGCTGCTGCGGTTCGCGAAACCGTACAGACGGCAGCTTACCGGCCTCGGCCTCGTCATGGTCATGGTGGCCGTGGTCGACGCGCTCTTTCCCATGATGAACCGGATCGCGATCGACCGGTTCATCGTCCCGGCCGCGACCGAGGGCCTCGCCGCGTTTCTCGCGCTCTATGGCGTGCTCGTCGTCGTGCAGGCGGTGAATGTCTTCACCCTGATCACGCTCGCCGGGCGCGTAGAGGTGGGCATCGTGCACGACCTTCGCGAGGTGGGATTCCGGAGGCTCCAGGAGCTCTCATTCAGCTACTACGACCGCACGCCGGTTGGCTGGATCATGGCCCGCATGACGAGCGACGCTCAGCGGCTCGGCGACACGATCAGCTGGGGACTCGTGGACATCGCCTGGGGCGGCAGCATGATGATCGCGATCGGGGCCTTCATGATCAGCATGAACGCCCGGCTCGGCCTGATCGTGCTCGCGGTGATCCCGCCGCTCGCGGTGGCGAGTCTGTACTTCCAGAAGCGGATCCTCGAGGCCAATCGCGAGGTGCGCAAGACCAACTCGCGGATCTCAGGCGCCTACAACGAAGGCATCATGGGGGCGAAGACGACGAAGACCCTGGTGCAGGAGCAGGCGAACCTCAGGGAGTTCACGACGCACACGAACCGGATGCGCGAGACGAGCGTGCGCACCGCAATCTTCAGCGGGCTCTACATGCCCATTGTGCTGACGCTCGGCTCGATTGGTACCGGGCTCGCGCTCTGGGCCGGGGGCACCGGCGTGATGGCCGGCGTGATCACCTACGGGACGCTTGTGGCCTTCATTGGGTACACGGTGCAGTTCTTCGAGCCGGTACGCGAGCTCGCCCGCGTGATCACGGAGCTCCAGGCGGCCCAGGCGAGCGCCGAGCGGATCATGTCGCTCGTCGAGACCGAGCCCGAGATCGTCGACGCGCCCGAGGTCGCGGCCCGCTACGGAGACTCCTTTCACCCGAAGCGCGAGAACTGGGAGCGACCCTCGGGCGGCATCCGGTTCCGGGACGGCTCGTTCACCTACAAGGAGGGCGAACAGGTGCTGTCGAACTTCAACCTCGTCGTGGAGCCGGGTGAGAGCATCGCGCTCGTGGGTGAGACGGGGAGTGGAAAGAGTACGATCGTCAACCTTGCCTGCAGGTTCTACGAGCCCACCACGGGCGAGATCCTGATAGACGGGCGAGACTACCGGGAGCGCAGCATCCTCTGGCACCAGTCGCACCTGGGCTACGTCTTGCAGCAGCCGCACCTGTTCAGCGGGACGATCCGCGACAACATCAGGTACGGCAGGCTCGAGGCGACAGACGAGGAGATCCGTCGAGCGGCGCAGCTCGTGAACGCGCACCACTTCATCGGGAGGCTCGAAGATGGGTACGACAGCGAGGTAGGCGAGGGCGGAAACCTCCTGTCCACCGGTGAGAAGCAGCTCATCAGCTTCGCCCGGGCGATCATCGCCGACCCGGTCTTCTTCGTCTTCGACGAAGCGACGAGCTCGGTGGACACGGAGACCGAGCGGCTCATCCAGGACGCGGTCAGTACGGTGCTCGAGGGGCGCACGAGCTTCATCATCGCACACCGGCTGAGCACCATCCGCCGGTCCGACCGGATCCTCGTGATCGACTCGGGCCGGGTCGTGGAAGAGGGCGGGCACCGCGACCTGCTCGCCCTGCGGGGCAGGTACTACCAGCTCTACACGAGCCAGTTCCTCGAGGAGGAGGAAGAGGAGCTGCTCGCGCACCACTGAGGTCGCCGGTCCCGGCGCCCTCCCGCGGCCGGGCTCCCCGCCGGCGCGCCCTGTCGGACGACGTCGCGATGCGCTATACTTGAGGTATGGTAGCTTCGATCGCATCCGGGTACACCGATTACGCACAGGTGCAGGTCCAGCGCGAGGCGCAGACGGCGGTCCTCGCCGAGGCAGTTGAGGAGGTCGAGCGTCAGGGCGAAGCGCTCGTCGGCATGATCAACGATTCAAGCGTGAACGGCCGGCAGGACGTCTTCAGCGACCCCATGCTCGGCCAGAACGTTGATATGCTCGTGTAAGCTGCCTGTAGCGGACGATATTGCTCCACGGTTCACGGTGCCCTATCTTAAGGGTGAATGAACGCCTCTCAATTCGCACGCCGACGCGGGTGGCGCATCGCCGTCATAGTCCTTGTGGGTCTCACCTTTCTGGGGCTGCCGGCCGCCCGCTACCTGGTTGAGTCGCAGCGAGCGGAGCAGGATGATGCGCGCAGGCCCGTAGTCACAGGCGCGGCGTTCCGACGGGACGCTGAGAGGGTTGTTCGCTACACAGGGAACCTCACGCCGGAGACCATGACGACCGTTGTACCCAGGGTCGGCGGTCGGATCGTCGAGCTCAACGTTGGCGTCAACCGTTCCGTTGCCGCCGGCGAGGTGATCGGACGCGTGGAGGACGATGCGCTGCGCCTTCAAGTGGCCCAGGCGCGCGCCGCCTGGGAGGCGGCGGATGCGCAGTACCGTCAGGCCGTCCGGGGTGTCCGGTCGCAGGAGCTCGAGATCGCTCGCGCGGATCTGGAGCAGGCCGAGTCCGCGCTCGAGACCGCCCGCTCGGCTCTCGCCCGGACCAGGCGCCTTCTTGACGCGGAGGCCGTCTCCAGGCGGGAGTACGAGGAGGCGCAAGACCGGTTCCAGGCGGCAGAGACACAGGTCGAGAATGCGCGGCGGCGGGTCAGGCTCATGGAGGAGGGCGCCGGCGACGAAGAGCTCGAGGTGGTGCGCGCCAACGTGGACGCCGCGTCCCGGCAGCTCGAGCTCGCACAGCTGCGTCTCGACTACGCGATGATTCGCTCACCGGTCGCGGGAACCGTCGCCCGCGTGTTCACCGAGGTGGGACGGACAGTCGGTCCGGAGAGTCCCATCGTGGCGATCGTCAACGACCGACTGATCTATGCGACGATGCGGATTCCCGAACGGCTCTACGGCGAGTTTCGCGGCCGAGACGGTGAGATGCCCGTCAGGGTGTACGCCGACGCGTACGCCGACGCGGAGGCGTTTCGCGGCACGGTGAGCACGGTGGCGCCGGTCATTGACGCGGCGAGCCGCACCTTCGAGGTGGAGGTCGCGATTCCCAACGCCGACGGGATGCTGCGGCCGGGCATGTTCGTGAGCGCGGTATTCGTGCTCGAGCAGTATCCGCAGGCGCTGCACGTTCCTGACTCCGCCGTTCAGCGCAGGCAGAGCGGCGGCGTCGTCTACGTTGAGGTGGATGGGTACGCCCGCGAACGGGCCGTGCAGGTGCGCCCAGCGGGCGACGGTCTGTCGCAGCTCCTCGAGGGTCTCTCCGGAGACGAGCGGATCATCGTGGAGGGCGGAGCGTTTCTCGCAGACGGTGAAGCCGTGAGGGTGATCGACGAGCGATGAGCATTCCCAGGCTGAGCGTCAGGCACCCGGTGACGACCGCGATGGTCTTCGTGCTCCTGCTCCTGTTCGGCGTCATCTCGCTGATGCGGGTGGGGCAGGAGCTTTTCCCGGACATCGACCTGCCCACCGTTGTCGTGGTGACGGTGAGCCCCGGCACCTCCCCGCAGGAGATGGAACGGCGCATCACGCGCACCATTGAAGACGCCGCAGCCGCCGTCAACGGCGTGGAGCGGATCAGTTCCACATCGTTCGAGTCGTCCTCGCAGATCGTGATCACCTTCGCCGAAGGAACTCCCATGGGGACCGCGGTCGTCGACGTCCGGGAGGCGCTCGCGTCGGTTCAGGGAGGATTCCCCGACGGAACCCGATCGCCGCTCATCTTCCGGTTCAGCGCGTCGGCTACCCCGAGTCTCCAGCTCAACGTGGTTTCCACCGGCGGCGAGTTCGATGTGCGCGAGACAGTCAAGGATACGATCGTAGGGGCGGTCGAACGGGTGCCCGGCGTCGGACGAACGCAGGTGTTCGGTGGTCGTGACCGCGCGGTCATGGTCGAGCTCGATCTCGATTCGGTGATCAGAGCCGGCATCCCCGTCACCCAGGTGCTGCAGGCGTTCGGAGGCGACAACGTGTCGCTGCCGGTGGGCACCGTCACGGTTGGAGACCAGAGCGTCGCGCTGCGCGCAGTGGGCGAGTTCGAGTCGGTGGACGACGTGGGGTCGCTCGTCGTCGGGTACCGTGAGGGCGTGCCTGTGCGCCTGCGTGAGGTCGCGGCCGTCTCACTCGGCTACGCGCCGCAGGAACAGCTCGCTACCTCCGGGGGTCGCGACGCGGTGCGACTCATCGTCAACAAGCAGCCGGATGCGAATACCGTGGACGTCAATGACGGGGTCCTGGCCGCCATAGAGGCGCTGCGAGATCGGCTTCCGCCCGGCCTTACGATCGAGATCCAGGAGAACCAGGCCGACACCGTGCGTGACAGCATCGGCGGCGTGGTGGCCGCCGGTTGGCAGGGCGGGCTGCTCGCGGTCCTGATGCTGCTCTTCTTCCTGCGCAATGTGCGCAGTACGGTGATCATCGCAACCGTCATTCCGGTCGCCGTGATTGCGACGATCTCCCTCATCGACCTTGGCGGGATGACGCTCAACATCACGAGCCTGATGGGTATCACGCTCGCGATCGGTATGTTCGTGGACAACTCCATCGTCGTCCTCGAGTCGATCTACCGCAAGGCGCTTGCCGGAATGCCCGCCGCAGAGGCTGCCGTTTCAGGCGCCGAAGAGGTCAGCAGGGCGGTCACCGCGAGCACCCTGACGAGTATGGCCGTTTTCGTTCCCCTGCTCTTCGTCGGGGGGCTCGCCGGGCACCTCTTCCAGGACCTGTCGCTCACGATCGCCTACAGCCTCTTCATGAGCCTCGTCGCCTCGCTCTCCTTCATCCCCATGCTCTCGTCGCGATTTCTGCGGGTCTCCTCGCTGGCGAACTCCTCCGTCGAGGCCGACCACGAGATCTCGCTCGCGGACGTGGAGGTGCGTTCCCGGTCGCGCCTGCTGAACCGTATGGGAGCCTGGGCGCAGCGCCTCCTGCGACGGCTCGACGAGCGATACGAGCGACTCGTGACGACCGCGATCCGCCACTCGGGTGCGGTCATCGTGCTCGCGCTGGTGCTTCTCGCGGTGAGCGTAGGGAGCGTCGTGCTCCTGGGCACCGAGTTCCTGCCGGTCGCGGACGAGGGCAACTTCACGATCGAGTTCGACACGCGCGAAGGCGCTTCGGCCGCCTTCGCGCTCGGGAAGGCTCACGAGATTGAGACGATCGTTCGCGAGGTGGCAGGATCCGACGTCCGCGCGCTCGCCGGTGCCGCGGGAGCAGGAGGGTCTCGCCGTGCCGCCAACCAGGGCACGGTCTACGTTGCGCTCGTTCCCGCCCCCCGGAGGCGGCGCGACATCTGGGAGATCACCCGTGAGGTGGACCGGCGCATCGCGCGCGAGGTGACCGACGTGGACCACCGCACGACGATCGTGGGCATGAGCTCGCTCGCGGGGATGGCTGCGGGCGTGGCAAGTGACATCGTGCTCGAGCTTCGCGGCGATGACCTGGAGTTGATGCGCGAGCACGCATCGTCGCTCGCGGATCAGGTGAGGCACGTCGCCGGGTTGCGCAACGTGCGTAGCAGCGCGGAATCCGGGATGCCCGAGCGTCGGTTCGTGATCCGGCGCGAGGAGGCGGCGAGCCTTGGCGTGTCGACGCGGGAGATCGCGACGACGCTGCGTGCCGCCTACAACGGCGTCACCGTATCCGCGATTTCCACGTCCGACGGTGACCACGACATCATCGTCATCCTCGCCGAGGCCGACAGAACCGACTTGTCGCGGGTACACAACCTCTTCCTCGTGAACCCCGCCGGTACGACCATACCCATGCATAACCTTGTGGACGAGATCTCCGGACTCGGACCGGTCGCGATCGACCGCGAGTCGCGGACGCGGGTCGTGCGGGTGCTCGGGGACCTCGACGGGACGAGGCCACTCGGCGCGGTCGTGTCGGACATTGATCAGCGGCTCGCGGCGACAGGCGACCCGCCGGCGGGGATATCTCGATCGGTCGAGGGCGCAAGCGCGGAGATGGGAACCGGCTTTCGCGATCTCGCGAACGCGCTCCTGGTTGCCGTCGCGCTCGTGTACATGGTCATGGCAAGCCAGTTCGAGGACTTCGTGAAGCCGCTCATCGTGATGGCGAGCGTGCCGTTCGCGGTGATCGGGCTCGTCGCGGCGCTGCTCGTGACGAATACGACCTTCAGTATCCTCGCCTTTGCGGGGGGAATACTGCTCGTCGGGATCGTGGTGAACAACGCGATCGTGCTCATCGACTACATGGGCACGCTCCGCGGACGCGGGCTCTCGCTCGAGGACGCGGTCATCAAGGGGGGTCGCACACGGCTGAAGCCCATTCTGATGACGAGCCTCACGACGATCCTCGGTCTGCTGCCCATGTCGCTCGGATTCGGCTCGGGCGCCGAGCTGCGCTATCCGATCGGCAGGGCCGTGGTGGGCGGATTGGTAACGAGCACGCTGATCACCCTTGTCCTCATTCCCGTGCTCTACATCGTGGTGGAAGGCACGATCAAGCCCTTCCTGGCTCGTGTGCGAGAGGATCAGAAATGGAAGCGAGAAGAACCAGAGCAGGAATCGTTCGAGCTGTCGTGAGGTCAGTGGGCCTCGTGCTCACGGCGCTCGTGCTGGCCGCCTGCGGCGGGTACTACTACCGGGCGACGATCCAGGGGTTCGTGATCGACGAGGAAACCGACGGCGGGATCAACGAAGCGACGGTACGAATCTACACCGAAGAGGTCGACAGCGCGGACGCCGAAGGCTACGTCGCGCAGACCTCAACCGTCACCCAGGGCGGCCGAGCCGGTTACTACTCGAGCACCGTGATCTGGCGCAGGCTTTTCGGCGCGTACGGTCGCGAGGGCGACACGACGACGATCTGGGTCGCCGTCACGCATCCGGACTACGGCTCGGCGGTGGTGGCCGCGCAGGGGATCCTGAGCGGCGACGACAATCTCATCGCTCCCATCCGTCTCGATCGGACGACCTTCAGCATACCCGCCCTCCGGGGACGCGTGGCGGACCTCAACGGGGCAGGGGTGGACGGAGTGCGGGTCGTGCTCGAGTTACCGGTGGTCTCCGGAGACGGTCCGCGACAGCGGCGGACCACGCAGACGGCCACGATCGACGGCATGCCCGGCCGCTTCGAGTTCGCGCCGGTCAGCTGGTCCGACCGCAACACGACGGACCCCGGCGGAGAGGTGACGGCGACCGTCCGGATCGATGATCCGGAGTGGGGCGCCGAGGACGGGGAGTCGCCGGTGGAGCGCGACGTCGTACTCGTCCCCGCCGAGCAGACGCGCCACATCGCCACGCCCTTCACCGTCTACCGCCTGCCGCGAACCGAGTTCTCCACGATCGTCGAGGGCAGGCTTTTCGAGCGCACCGTCGACTCGGGTGACGGGGTGGACGACCGGGGCGTGCAGGGCGTGCGCGTGAAGCTCGAGTACTGGCGTCGGACCGACGCTGAACCCGACCCCGAACCGGCTACCGACGACCCGTTTCGCGTCCTGATCGACCACACGGACTTTCAGGGGACCTACCGGTTCAACGTCTCGTGGACGGACCTCGCGCCGGGCGACTTCGACCACGCGGATGTGAGGTCGGATGCGACAATCAGTGACGAGCCGGGCGCGACCGACGG
>SKQU01000168.1 GCA_007118855.1 Spirochaetaceae bacterium | reverse complement strand
TGGGGCTGCCTGGAGCGCGACCTCGAGGGACGGGTGAGACAGCTCGCCCGATGGCTCCACGAGGAGTGGCACCGGCACTCGGTAGGCTCGGCCGAGCTGTGCCGAACCCTCTTTCACGCGCTGCTCCTTGAATGGGACCGCCTGTGCCGCCGATCGAGCGAGCCGCTGCTCGTCGAGCAGGTCAGGGAGTTCATCCGCGAGCGGATGGACTCGCACATAGACCTCGATATGCTCGCTCGAGCGAGCGGCCTGAGCCGCTACTACTTCCTGCGCAAGTACAAGGCCCTCACGGGCCGAACCCCCATGGAGGAGGTGCGCGCGGAACGGGTGCGGCATGCGCATCACCTCATCGCCAATACCAACCTCCCCATGAAGGATGTCGCCGCCCGCTCGGGCCTGTGCGACGAGTACCATCTCTCCCACCTGATTCGCCGGTACCTCGACGTCACGCCCGGCGAGATCCGCGCGAGCATGCGGTGAGCGCCGCACGGGCGGCACGGCACCAGCGGCACAGCAGGGCAGCCCCTGTTGATGAAGCCGCGACGAACAGGGCATACTGGCTCACACGGAGAAGCCATGAGCAAGAAAAAGACCGAATGCCCGTGCACGTCGACCGGATGTCCGCGGCACAGCGACTGTGACGCGTGCCGTGCCTACCATCACGGCCTGGGACAGAAGACGTTCTGCGAGAAGCAGGGTAAGTAAGTCGCGCGCGGACCGGACGAATCATGACTGCCCGAACAGTGCTCACCGTGCTGAAACAGATCGCGTGGGTCGTCGGCCTTGCGGTGGTGCTTCTTGGAGTGCCCCGCCTCGGCGGGCTTGCTGCAGACCAGTTCCACTACTCGCAAATGGATCCCGACGGTGCGTTCGCGTGGATCTCGGTCCACCACATCGTCCAGGCACTCATCTTCCTGGGGCTCATGATTCCGATCGCGCGCGTCGGCAAGGTCGACTTCGGGCTCGGATGGGGCGACCGCAAGACGGGGTTCTGGTTCGTACGGCTGTTCGCGCTGATCTTCGTCGGGTACACCGTGGTTTCCATGGTCATCGTCCTCGTCGCCGGCACGTTCCAGGCCTTCCCCTACCCCATGACCGCGCGAAACATCGCGGGGCAGCTCGCCTTCCAGGCTCTGCTCTCAGGGCCATCCGAGGAGCTCATCTTCCGCGGCTTCGCGATCACGATGCTCGCGCTCGCAGTGAAGGGTACGGTCGCACGCGGCAAGGTGAGCGTGGCGAATATCGTAGCAGCGGTGATATTCGGGCTCGCTCACGTCGGCATCTCGCTGTCCCCGGTCGCGCTCTCGTACGACCCTTTCCAGGTCGTCTACGCGACCGCGCTCGGCATCTTCTACGGTATCTGCTATGAACGTTCGAAGAGCGTGTACTACCCCATGATGATGCACAGTATCAGTAACGTCTTTGCCGTGGGGGTTTCGATCATCGCTACGGCAATCATCGGGTAGACGAAGGAGTGCACGTGAATCCAGTTCAGCGCCGGCGGGTCATCGCCGTTGTCGTATCACTCATCGTCGTCGGCGGCGTGATCGTCCTTGGCATCCGCACCCTGGGCCGGTTCATGCCGCGTTTCGTCGGCGAGGCGACCGAGTGGACGCGCGGCCGTCTGGATGAGACGGACGCGGTGAGCTTGCCGTTCGAACTCCCCGCCGGAGCCGGCTTCCAGGAGATCTCGATCGTCGGCGGCTGGAGGATCACGATAGAGGCGGGCGAGCCAGGGGTCGCGGTCACCGCCGCCGGCCGGAGCTCTCCGGAGGCGCGGGTGTCGGTGCAGCACGGCACGCTGCACCTCGAGGCCCCGCTCACCCCGGGCGTATCTGAGACACACCTCGTCGCGACCGTGAGCATGCCGGAGCTCTCCCGGCTCGCGATCACCGGCGGCGCCGACGTCCGGATCGAGGGCGCGGAGTCGGAGCGGCTCGAGCTCACGGTGGACGGTGCCGCGTCGGTTCGCGCAGACGAGTCGCGCTTTGAGCATCTGCGGGTAACCGTGCAGGGCGCGGCCAACCTCGACTTCCGCGGCAGCCGCACGGTCAACGCGCACGTGGACCTCGACGGCGCGTCGAACCTCTCGATCCGCATGGACGGCGGCCGGCTGACGGGGACGCTGCGGGGCGTGGGCAACGTCACGTGGACGGGGACCGCGAGCGATGAGGCGATCCGCGTCGAAGGTATCGGCCGGGTGCGAAAGCAGTAGCGCGAGCCGCCGGCGGCGCTCCATAACCGCAACGGGCTATTGCGGACCGTCGCGGATTGCACCACCTTCTCCGCGGAGGCCGCTATGTCTGCGCGATCAGAGCTCAGAAAGATCTCGGACACGGTGTGGGAGCTGCCCGCATCGTACAAGCCGGCGATGCGTGTCCCGGTGCGAATCTACGCCACCGAAAGCCTCATCGACGCGATGGATGAGGCGGTCTTCGAACAGGCAGCGAACGTCGCCGCGCTTCCCGGGATCGTGGGGCACTCCTTCTGCATGCCCGACGGCCACCGAGGGTACGGCTTTCCCATAGGGGGAGTCGCGGGCTTCGACCCGCAGGCCGGCGTCATCTCGCCCGGCGGAATCGGCTTCGACATCAACTGCGGCATGCGGCTT
>SKQU01000239.1 GCA_007118855.1 Spirochaetaceae bacterium | reverse complement strand
TCGCCGACTGTCGTGTCGCGTGGCGAGCGCTTCCAGATCGCGCCGAACTCGCTGCGGTAGACGTCGGCTGGTAATCCTTCCTGAGGGCGCGCAGGCGTGCGGTAGTTGACCCAGACTATGTGGTCGTCGGTTGCCTCCCGCCAGTCCTCAGCCCCGTAGAGCCGCTCCACACGCCGAGCGACAGCCTCGGTGAGGTCGAACTGCCACGGTATCGCGTCGAAGCCCTTCCGGCGGATTGAGGCGTAGACCCGCTCACGCATCGTCATCATTGCGAACCCTCCCAGTCGAGTACAACCTTGACGACTGCCGGATCGCGGCTGCGTACAAGGTCCAGTCCCTCCCGGTAACGCTCCACGGGAAGTACATGGGTCACCAGCCGCGTGAGGTCGAGTGCTCCCGTGCGTGCGATACGTACCGCTTCGTCCCAGCCGCCGGCACTCGCATTGCTGCCGACGACGGTGAGCTCCCGATGGATGACAGCGTTCCAGGCGAATCCGGCCTGCGCGACGCCGTAGTCACCGAGGATAGCCACGGTGGCCGACCGCCCCGCGAGCTCGACTGCCGCGTCCGCGACATCCGCCCGGCCTGTCGCCTCAATGACCAGCGAGAATCCGTCGGGAGCAAGCGCGCGACACGCCTGCGGGAGCGGGCAGTCGATTGACCGGTAGGGTATGGTATTGCAGGCGCCCCATTCGCGGGCGACTGCGAGTCGCGCCTCACGTCCCCCGGCTACCGTGATCTCGCCGGCAACGCTGTCGCCTGAGCCGGCGCCCGCGAGGAGCGCCGTCATGAGCAGGCCAATGGGTCCGTCCCCAAGGACAAGCGCCGTGTCAATCGGAGTGCCGCCGATGCGGTGCAGCGCACGAACGCAGACGGCCAGCGGTTCGATCATCGCGGCAGCCGGCGAGGGCAGACGATCCGGCAGAGTCCGTACGAGCCGCTCCTCCGTGAGGAAGAGCTCGCCGTAGCCTCCCGGATGCTCGAACCCGATCTCCCCGCCGTCAGAGAGCACGTTCTCGCCGACGCAGCGCCGCCCGACAAGCGATGGGTCACCTCCCGGACCGGAGCGTTCCACGATGCCGGTCCACTCGTGTCCCAGGACGGCCGGGAATGATGTCCGTCCGGAGCCCAAGGAGACCTCGATGTCTGTTGCGCAGATGCCGCAGGCAGTCGTGCGGATGAGAACCTGCCCTGGTGGGGGCTCCGGAGCAGCGAGCTCGGTGAGCTCAAACACTCCCGGAGCGCTGTTGACAAGCGCGCGCACCGGCCACCACCTACGGGTTGATCACGATCTTGTTCCGTGCGACCGAGCCCATGACCTCCATGGCCTCGCCTATCCGCGCAAGCGGAAACCGGTGGGTGATGATCTGCTCAACGTTCACGAGCCCTCGCTCCATCAGTCTGAGAGCCTTCATCATCGCTACCGGTGTCGTACCGAAGCTGGCATCCATCCTGCCTTCGAGGAAATGGGTTTCTCCGCCGTCGAGCTCGAACGTCTCGTGCGTCGTGATCCCGAAGACGTTCCACCTTGTTCCGCGGCGGCGCAGTTCCACCATGAGGCGCACCGCCTCTATAGGGCCGGCCGCCTCAACGATCAGATCGGGGCCTTCCGGCAGGATCTCGTATACGCACTCTTTTGCGCGGCCGTCGGAAGGGTCCACCGCGTGTGTAGCACCAAGGGCGAGCGCATGGTCCAGCGCATGGCGACTCGTATCAATCGCAACCAGATGTCCCGCGCCGGCCGCCCTTGCGATCATGAGGCACAGGAGTCCGATACTCCCGACTCCGATGATCACTACGTCGTCGCCGACGCTCATCTGGCTGTACTGGATCACGCCCTTCCACGCACCGGACAGCGGCTCGGTGATCCCCGCCGCGTCGAACGAGACCGATTCCGGCTTGGGGAAGAGACTGCTTTCCTTCGTCAGGAGGTACTCGGCGAATGCCCCGGGCCGAACGTCAGGCGGCCCGTCGCCGCCCGTCGTGAAGCCGTTCTCGCAGTAGTGCTGCAAGCCCAGGCGGCACTGGCGGCAGTAGCCGCAGAAGCCGGACGGCATCACAACGACTGCGTCTCCAGGCCTTACCGAGGCAACCCCCGGACCGACCTCATCCACGATCCCGGACGGCTCATGCCCGGCGATGAACGGGAACCGCACGTTCCGGCGAATACCCCTCACCGCCTTGTAATCTGTCGCGCATACGCCGCACGACTTGACCTTCACGACCACATCGCCGGCATCCGCGGCGCGGGGCTTTGGGACGTCCTCCACGCGAAGGTCGTTGAAGTCGTGGAGAACCGCCGCTCGCATTGTTGTCATGGTAATGCCCCCCAACAGGTGGAGTGAACGCACTGGCTCGTGCAGTCTGTCGTGGCGGCAGGGCTATGCCAAGAGCACACGATCCGTTGAAGGGATCTCCCTGCCAACTGCGCAAGCTCGGGGATGGAACAAGGCAAGTTTCGAACTGGCAAGCCGTCAGCGGCCGTCCATCATACCCGGGAGAGCCGGGAACGGCGAGCGGACGGGAGACTGCCGTCTGCGACCAAACCATGGAGGTGCGTATGGCCGGCGGCACATACCGGGTCGGAATTATCGGAGCTCGTCGTGGTCTGTACCATGCTG
>SKQU01000047.1 GCA_007118855.1 Spirochaetaceae bacterium | reverse complement strand
GGAAGAGCGGTCGCTCACGGCCGGTGTCGCGATACGCCCGCTCGTTCATGTGTCGGACCTTGGATCGCGCTTCACAGTAGGCATAGACGTTGACTGGGATTCCGTGAACCGGTTCGCTGCGTCCCACCTCTACGTAGAGGGCGAGCCGGTAGACGGCGTGCGCCTCGCGGCGGGCTACCAGTTCGACACCAGAAGCCTCACGATCCGCGGCGCCGTCAACACGCGGCAGTTCGAGAGCGGCGTCTCGTATGCGCAGGAGGTGCGCGCGTCCGGCTTCGTGTCGTTTCGCCCGCGTCGGTCCGTTTTCTCCGTCGTCACGCCGACGGTTGTCGATTACGACCGGATGGAGCGGCTCGCTCCCGCGCCCGGTGTCGTGACCTTCGCCCCCGGCGCGCCGCTTGCGCACATCCTCGACGACCTCGCGCGGTATCGCGCGGACCCGGCGGTGCAGGCGATCGTTCTCGAGAACGTGGAGGTGCCGGGGAGCTTTGCGGACATCGTGGAGCTGTCGGAAGCGCTCACCGCCTTCCGGGCGGCCGGCAAGTCGGTCTACTACTACTACGACTCGATCTCGCAGCTCGACTACGTGCTCGCCGCCTCCACGGCGGACTCGATCATCCTCCATCCGCTGGGAAGCGTCGACGCGCGGGGGCTCTTTTACACCGGCTTCTACCTGGCCGATCTCCTGGAGCGCTACGGAGTGCGCTTCACGAGCTTCCCGAGCCACGAGTTCAAGACCGCGAACGCGCCGCTCTCCGAGTCGGAGATGAGTGAAGCCGAGCGCCTCATGATGGAGGCGATCGTCGACGGTCTTTACGCTACATACGTGAATCTCGTCGCAGCCGGCCGCGGGGAGCGCCTGGCCGCCGGAGCAGCCGACGCCATCGCCGCGGGCCCCTACCTGCGCGCGCAGGAGGCCCTGGAGGCGGGACTCGTGGACGCTCTCGATTACCCGGATGCGGTGTGGGACCTCGTTGAGGAACGCCATCGCTGGGCCCGCCGTGTGGGGACTACCCGGATCGCGGAGACGATCTACGACTGGGCACCGCCGCCGCGATCGCGCGTTGCGATGATTTACGCGACCGGTCCGATCGTGACGGGAGAGGGGATGCGCGGGCGCATGATCGGATCCGAGTCGATGAGCGCTGCCGTGCGCCACGCGCGCGAAGATCCCTTCGTGCGCGGTATCATCATCCGCGTAGACTCGGGCGGCGGCTCGGCGATCGCCTCGGACACGATCGCGCGCGAGATCGCGAAAACCGTCGAGGCCGGGAAGCCGGTCGTGGTCTCCATGGCCGGAACGGCCGCATCCGGCGGCTACTACATCTCGGCACCCGCCTCCCACATCGTTGCCGGCGAGACGACGATCACGGGATCAATAGGCGTGGTCGCGGGCGTGCTCACCGTCGACAGCCTGCTCGACCGGCTCGCGATCACGACGGAGACGATCAGCACGACCCCGGGCGCCGACTTCGGCTCCCCGCTGCGACCGCCGTCCCCCGACGAGGAAGAGGACTTTGCCAAGTACATTGAGTGGACCTACGACCGGTTCGTCGACGTGGTCGCTTCGTCGCGCGGCATGTTGCAGGACGAGGTAGATGCGGTCGCGCAGGGCAGGATCTGGACCGGCGCGCAGGCCTTCGAACACGGCCTCGTCGACTCGCTGGGCGGGATCGCCAGGAGCGTTGCCGTGATGCGTGAGCTCCTGGGAACGCACGCGCTGGAAATAGTGGAGGTCGTGCCGGGCCCGACCGCGCAGTCGCTTGTCGGCGAGCTCGCCTCGCTCATCGCCCCCCGCCGTTTCCCCGGACCCGAGGCGGAGATCCGCGAGCTCGTCGATTACGCGGCGCTCTTCAGCCGCCACGGCGGCGAGGCGCTCTACCTGATGCCGTACCGGGTGCGGTAGCAGCCCGAGGGGAGGGCCTGCGCGGCGTCCTGCGCTCGCTCATGAGGCGGACGCGCGCCCCGGTGGCGCGCACGACTCGCGGCGGGCAAGGTGGGCGTCAAGGGATTGCCGGGCAACGCCGTCGTCGTCGGTCTCGACGTCGTCTTCGAGGCGTCCAAGCAGCATGCCGACCGCAGTCGAGCCCATACCGTTGGCAGGTAGCGCCACCGTCGTCAACGGGGGGTTCACGAAGCGCGAGAGGTAATCGTCGTCGTAGCCGATCAAGGAGACGTCGTGGGGCACGGTGAGCCCGCGCTCGTGAATGGCATCGAGCGCGCCGTAGGCGATGACGTCGTTTCCCGCAAACACGGCGCTCGGGGGCTCAGGGAGATCGAGAAGCTGCTCCATCGCCCGGTATCCCGAACGCTCGGAGAAGTCGCCCGTGCACAGGTAGTCATCCCGACGAGCGATCCCCGCGCGTTCGAGGCTGTCGTGATATCCCTCAATGCGCTGCCGCGCGGCCGCGTAGACGGGGGCCGCGTGGGTTATCATGGCGATCCGTACGTGGCCGAGCTCGACGAGATGGTCCACGGCTATCCCGGCCGCGGCTCGACCGTCGACGTAGACCTGGTCGATAGGGATCTCCGGAAGATAGTCCATCGCCACGGCAGGAATACGCGCGCGGATGATGTCCTCGAGCCCGGAATCGTTATCGTGCGCGTTGATCAGCACGAGCCCGTCGAGCCCCAGGCGTTCTGCGATTTCCAGGTACCGGGCGTCGTTCAGACTGATGGGCTGGATGACGAGCTGAAGCCGGGCCCGGTTCACGGCGAGCGACATCCCCTCGACCACCCGCATGATAAAGGCGTCGGTATACACGAACTGCGAATGACAGATCAGCAGACCGATCGAACGGTGGCGGCTCATCGCGAGCGTGCGAGCCGCCTCGTTCGGACTATACCCAACTTCCTCCGCGGCAGCGAGCACCCGTCGCCGGGTCGCCTCCGGGATATTCTTCCCCGGGGTATTGTTGATCACGAAGGATACAGTCGTCCTTGAGACCCCGGCGAGTTGAGCGACATCCGCTGCCGACGCTTTTTTCCGTTTCATGTCCTTCCATTCGTTGGTCGTCCATTATCCCTTCACGGAGCCCGCCATCATACCCCGGACAAAGTAGCGCTGAAGCGAGAAGAAGATGATCAGCGGCACCACCATCGTGATGAACGCCCCTGCCGTCAGAACGTGCCACGACTGTCCGCGGCTACCCACGAGCTCCGCGAGCCGCGTCGTGACGATTGGCCGCCGCGTACCGAAGAAAACGAGCGCGACAAGCAGATCGTTCCACACCCAGAGGAACTGGAAGATGGAGAATGACGCGATTGCCGGGATGGACAGCGGCAGAACCAGGCGCGTGAACATCATCCACGGGGTTGCACCGTCGGCATGAGCCGATTCGAGGATCGACTTGGGTATACTCGAAATATACCCGTAGAGCATGTAGGTCGCAAGCGGCAGCCCGAAGCCGGTGTGCGCGAGCCACATTCCCAGGTACGTACCGTTGATGCCGTGGCGGGTGTACACGCGGAGCACCGGGATAAGCGCCATCTGAAGGGGCACGATCAGGAGGCCCACGATGATGACGAACAGGATCTTCCGTCCGGGGAACACCATCCACGCGATCGAGTGCGCGGCGAAGGCGGCCATCGTGATGGGAATGACCGTGGACGGGATCGTGATCAGCAGGCTGTTGAAGAAGGCGTTCGCCATATCGTCGGCAAAGAGCACGCGTTCGTAGTTCGCTATGGTCCACTGAGCGAAGTCGGTGAAGTTGATGAGCCCATGCCACCAACCGGTCTCCGCGATCGCGAGCTGCGTGCGAAACGAGCTCACCAGAAGGCCGAGGGTCGGAATCGTCCAGATGACAACTATCGCGAGGATGAAGGCCCGCGCGGGGATACCGGCGATGAGCGCGCGGGACTTCTTCTCTCCCGCCACGGCGCTCGGTCTGACGTATGGTTTCTTGACGGCTGTGTCACTCATTCAGTCCCCCGATTTCCGCATCCCGCGGACGTTGCGGATGAGTAGCGGTATCACGACAACGAAGAGGATCACCGCAAGGGCGCTTCCGCGTCCGAAGTTCCGCTGCACAAACGCCTCCTGGTACATCCGAAGCGCGATGATGTTGGTCCCGTACTGACCGCTCGTCATGACGTAGACGACGTCAAAGATCTTGAGCACGAGGAAGACGATCGTTGTGAGGACCGTGAGGATCGTCCCCTGGATATAGGGTACGGTGACGTTGAAGAAGCTCCGTATCTCACCTGCCCCGTCGATCCGGGCGGCGTCCAGGAGGTCCTTGGGAACTCCCTTGACCGCGGCGCTCAGGATCACCATCGCAAAGCCGGTCTGGAGCCATATCATGATGAAGATCAGAAGGAGATTGTTCCACGGCCTGATCGTCAGCCAGGCTACAGGCAAGTTCCCGAGCGCGGTGTGGATGGCGTTCAGAACGCCGATCTGCGGCATGCCGGCGGGCTGGTACGCGTAGACGAAGCGCCAGATTACGCTCGCGCCGACGAATGAAATCGCCATGGGCAGAAAGATGAACGACTTGAGGATCTTCTCCGTCAGCGGCCCGAAGCGGTCGACGATGACCGCGATCACGAGCCCCAGAGCCGTCGCGAATGTGGGTGCAATCAGCACCCACAGGAAGGTGTTGCGGAGCACAACGAGCATCGCCTCGTTCGTGAAGATAAACCGGTAGTTTTCCAGACCGATGAACTCGTTCCCGAACCGATCCATGAAGCTCAGCGAGATGGTGTTGATTCCCGGCCATACGATGTAGAATCCGAGCGCCGCCACCGCCGGCGCCACGAAGACATACGGAAGAATCCTGTCGCGAATGGTGGGGCCGAAGAGCTCGGCGACGGTGTTGAAGGAAAAGAAGAGCGCCCAGATGCCGCCGACGCCGATCACGAGCGCGACCAGCGCGGTGAGCAGGCGCGGCGCGGTCGCGTCCCTGAGAAAGAAGAATCCTCCTGCGATCAAGGCGAATGTCGCAACGAGAATCGCCACTGCGGCAACCGCCTTCACCGCCGGCTTCTCAAGGGCCGTCGGTTCCTGGAGCTGTTGAACCTCACTCATACTCTCTCCCCGCTCGATGAGCAGCAGACACCCAGCGACCGCTCTGGCCGCTGGGTGCAGAATCGACTTCTAACGCGGCCAGCTCGCGTCGATGGCCGGAAGCACATCGTCAAGGCTGTCGCCGCTCACGAAATCCACCATGCCGGTCCAGAAGGACCCCGTACCCACGGCACCGGGCATCAGGTCGGACGCGTCGAATCGCACGACGTCCGCGTCCTGGACGATCTCCGCGTACGGTCGATCCTCCGCGGGATACCAGTCGAGCGGAACATCCGCGTGCGGCGCGACGAATCCGCCCTGCTCGAGCCAGCCTCGCGTGGACTCGCCGGTCGCGAGATAGCGCATGACCGCGCGGACCTCAGGCCGGTCCCGCATGGCGCTCATGATGTCGCCGGCGACGAGCACCGGGTCGCCGAGCTCGGGCTTGATCTGCGGCAGGTAGAAAAAGTTGATGTCTCCGTCAGGTCCAACCTCAGTACCGTCGGGCAGGAAGGCGGTGATGAAACTCGCCTGCCGGTGCAGCAGCGCCCGCGGCGGATCCATGACAAGGGGGTTCGCCCCGTCCCCGAACGGCACGGTCAGGATGCTTCCGGCGCCGCCGAGCACGTAGTCGTCGTTCATCCAGATCTCTTCGAGGTACTCGAAGGCCTCACGTACCTCAGGGCTGTCGAACCGCAAGTCACCTGCTACCCAGGCATCGTATACCTCAGGCGGGTGAATACGCAGCATGATGTCCTCGATCCAGTCGGTGCCGACCCATCCGGTCGCTCCACCGCTTTCCATCGAAATCGACCACGGGGTGTAGCCGTCCGCCACCATCTGATCAGAGAGCGCGAGCAGCTCGTCCCAGGTCGTCGGGATCTCGTAGCCTTCCTCCTCAAAGACGGCCGGCGGATACCACACCAGGCTCTTGACACTCGTGCGGTACCAGGCTCCCATGATCGCCCCGTCCTCGTGGCGGCTCATATCGATCCAGCTCGCCTCGTACGACTCTCGCAGGTCGCTCTCGCTCATCCAGTCGCGAAGGTCGATCACGTGGCCCTGTTGATACAGATCCGTCATGAGGCCGGGTTGAGGGAACACCGCGATGTCCGGCGGGTCTCCGCCCTCGGCACGAACCGTTATCAGCGCCTCAAAGTCGCCCGACCCTTCATAGATGACATCTATGCCGGTCTGCTCGATGAACGGCTCCATCGCCGTCCGAAAGCGCGCGGCATCTTCGTCCACGTAGGCACCAAAGAGTATCACCTCCGTACCTGCAAGGTTATCGCCTCCGGTCCACGGGTTGTCGGTGGGATTGGTCGCTGCCACTGTCTCTTCCTCGCGCGCGCAGGAAACAGCCAGCAGGGCAGTGATCATCGACAGGACCAGAAGGGTCAAACCGATCCTCAAGAGCTTCTGCATCGTATCCTCCTCCATTTGGGAAATCGCGTACCACGTAATACGCGTTACTAACACGAGTATACAATGGATTCCACGGTCGAGCAAGCAAAAAAGCGGTGCCGGGACAGAGATCGAAGCAGGTCACCGCTCCCAGGCGAGCGAATAGTCCCGCTGGTCCGGACGCGGGTGACCGCCGGGTCCGTATCCATCGGTGCGGGTGGAGACCCGGTCAAGGGGGACGAAGCGCTTTGAGATTCGCTCGCCCTCCACGACGTACTCGAGGAAGCCGGGGGTGCCGTCGCCCTCTGCCCAACGGCCGGTCCATTGGGAGCCGCAGGTAGCGGGCGCGAGATCGAAGTGGATTCCTTCGGCAACGTGCTCCATACGGCAATGGACGTGGCCTGAGACGACACGAGTAGCGCCGGTGGCCTTGAGACCGGCAAGGAGAGGATCGCGAGAGCCCTGATCAACGCAGAAGTACCACTCGTAGTAGGTTTCACGACGGGCTATGTCGAATCGCGGCTCGTCGAGACGATCTATGAAGAGCGGATAGTGGATCATCCAGAGGTGGTGCTCGGCGCGCTCGGCGGTCTGCTGTCGGGCGAGCCATTCCCACGTCAGCGTCTCTTCCGGAAGCCCGGAGCCGAGCACCATGTCACAGAGCCCCGAAACGCGAACGTTACGATGAACGAAGCTCCACCGACTCGGCCCGAACACCGACTCGAACTGCCGCAGCTGCTCGGAGGTGATATTGAGCGATACATCGTCGCGCTCGGGAAACGGTCCCTGGCGCCGGGTGTGCTTGTTCCCCGTGTCCATGTTGCCGGGGATCACGTAGCAGGGTATCTCCATCGCCTCAAAGCTCGCCTTCATCTCCTCGAGCTCCCACCGATGAATCGAACCGTCGCGGCTGACGTCGCCGCCCACGAGCAGGAACTCAGGCCGACGCTCCATGATCTGCCGGCGCGCCGTCGCCCAGTTCTCCGCCCAGGCAGGGTTGTACCGGAACGACCGCGGCGAGCCCGGTTGCATGTCCGTCACGTGGATGAAAGTCCACGGTCTGTGCCCGCCCATCCCTACACCGCCTTGCCGGGATTCATGATCCCGAGCGGGTCGAGCGCTCGCTTGACCGCGCGCATCGTTCTGAGCTCCGCCTCGCCGAGGACGAGCGGCAGAAAGGCGCGTCGCTTGTGCCCGATGCCGTGCTCGCCGGAGATCGTGCCGCCGAGCGAAGCGGCCAGCCGGTAGAGCTCGGTCTGGAGATCGGGCAGCGTCTCATGCCACTGTCCGACGTCGAGACCGTCGGGCTTGAGCGGTGTGACGTGGATGTTGCCGTCGCCGAGGTGCCCGAAGTTCGCGATCTCCACCTCGCATCGCCGGCTGACCTCACGAGTACCCGCAATGAGCGGCCAGGTCCCGGCGACCGGGACCGTGATGTCCTCCATCGTCTGGTGCGGGCTCTTCTTCATGAGCGCCCAGGGCACCTGCTTGCGAAGGAGCCAGAGCTTCGCATACTCCTCGTCGGTCTTCGAGCGGCTGATCTCCGTGACGCCGAGCGACTCCATGAGCGCGGCCGCCTCGTCACGCTCTGAGGCGACCCGATCGGCATCGGGCCCGTCGAGCTCGACGAGAAGCATCGCCGCGCCGGAGGGAATCCAGCGCCACCGGGCGGAGAGCGACGAGAGCAGGCGCATGCACGAGGCATCGGCCACCTCCACGGCCGAAGGTCGCGCGGGCAGACCGAGGAGCGCGGGAGTGAGCTCGGCAAGGCGCGACTCGTCCGCGAGGAAGCCGAGCGCCACCGCCCGTGCCGCGGGCCGGGGAAGCAGCCTGAGCGTTACCTGCGTGATGATGCCGAGCGTCCCTTCCGAGCCGACAAAGAGTCCGATGAGGTCGTACCCGGTGACATCCTTCACGCGCCTGCCGCCGAGCCTGAGCACCTCGCCTGCGGCGGTCACAACCTCGATCCCGATCACGTAGTCTCCGGTAACCCCGTACTTGACCGCCCGTCCGCCCCCCGCGTTCTCCGCGACGTTCCCGCCAATCTGGCAGATCTCCTCGCTCATGGGGTAGCCGGCGAAGAAGAGCCCGTGCGGCTCGAGCATCCGGTCGAGCTCCTTCGTCACGACGCCCGGCTCAAGAACGGCGACGAGGTTCGCCGTGTCGATCTCGACGACGCGGTTCATCCGCTCCATCGCGACGACGATTCCGCCTTCGACGGGCACCGCTCCGCCTGAGAGCCCGCTCCCGCCACCGCGCGGGACGAGCGGAATTCCGCGCTCACGGGCGAAACCCACGAGGCCGACGACTTCGTCGGTCGACTCCGGGAAGACCACCGCGTCCGGCGTGCCGTTGTAGCCTTCCTCGCTGATCGCATCGCGGCCGAACTCCGAGAGGTCCGCATCGCCGGTAAGAAGCCGGTCGCCGAAGAGCGCTCTCAGGGGCTCAAAGACCGACGCGTTCATGGGGTGCCTCCGGTGGTTGAGGGTCGCGGCGACGAAGAAAGGCGCGGGAGTCTCATGCCGGACAGTCTACGGTCTGAAACGGCGGTTGTCACGCGCCCTGCACCGGATACGCGAACTTGCGCGACCAGGCGGGCGGGTGTATCCTTGCACTCATACGGGCAGAGTCACACCGCAGTCACGAGCGAGGATGCAGCACATGGTGATTGGCATTCCGAAAGAGATCAAGAACAATGAATATCGGGTAGGCGCAACACCGTCCGGGGTGAAGGAGCTCGTACGCAGGGGCCACCGGGTACTGGTGGAGCGTTCGGCCGGGGGCGGGTCGGGGTTCACCGACGAGGAGTACGCGAAGGCGGGGGCACAGATCGTCCCCGTACCCGAAGACGTGTACGGCAAGGCCGAGATGATCATCAAGGTCAAGGAACCCGTAGAGCCGGAATACGAGCTGTGCCGGGAAGGACAGCTTCTGTTCACCTTCTTCCACCTCGCTCCGGACAAGACCCTGACCGACGCCATGATCAGGTCCGGCTCGATCTGCATAGCGTACGAAACGGTTGAGACCGCCGACGGCCTGCTGCCGCTCCTGCGGCCCATGAGCGAGGTCGCCGGTCGGCTTTCGGTGCAGGAGGGCGCCAAGTATCTCGAGCGACCGTTCGGAGGTCAGGGCATCCTGCTCGGCGGGGTACCCGGCGTGGCGCCGGCCACCGTCGTCATAGTCGGCGGAGGGACAGTCGGAACCCAGGCCGCCTGGATGGCCGCCGGCATGAAGGCCGACGTCTGGATATACGATAAGGATCTCGACCGGCTGAACTACCTGTCCGAGATCATGCCGCCCAACGTGAAGACCGTCTATTCCGACGAGCTCGCCCTCGAGCACGCGTACCGGAATGCCGACCTGGTGATCGGGGCCGTGCTCGTCCATGGCGCGAAGTCGCCGAAGCTACTCCTGCGCGACCACCTGAAGACCATGAAGAGAGGCGCAGTGATCGTGGACGTCGCGATAGACCAGGGTGGATTTGCAGAGACCTCAAGGCCGACGACGCACGCCGACCCGGTCTACGAGGTCGACGGCGTGATCCACTACTGTGTGGCCAACATGCCCGGAGCGGTCGCCCGAACCTCCACCCTTGCGCTCACGAACGCAACCATTCGCTACGCCCTCGAGATAGCCGACAAAGGTGAGCGGGCCTGCAGGGAGAACCCCGAGCTCACCCGGGGACTGAATATCTACCGGGGAAAGATCACCTACAAGGCTATCG
>SKQU01000170.1 GCA_007118855.1 Spirochaetaceae bacterium | reverse complement strand
CGACAACGTGATGCTCTACACGTGGGAGGACTTCTACGCCGGGGAACGCGACGTGAGCTTCCTCTTCCGCACGACGACCCCCGGGGTCTTCCCCACGCCTCCGGTGCAGGCCTCGCTTGAGTTCGAGCCGGAGATCTTCGGCCGAAGCGACGGCAGGCTCTACGTGATCCGGGAGTAAGGGATGGGCCCGCGTCTACCGCCGGCGGCGTCCCGGCGCTCGGCGAGCTCCGCCGCGAAGCTCGCCGCGAAGCTCGCCGCGCTGCTCCTGCTCATCGCGGCGGTCACCTGGGGCGTCCTGCGCCTGGCGCCCTGGGCCGGCTCGCAGGCGCTTGAGACCGTGCGCTTCTCGCGGGTCTTCCTCGACCGCACCGGCGCCGAGCTTGCGCTGCGCCCGGTGAACGAGGAGGGCCTGCGACGCCTCTTCGTGGAACGGGAGAGCTTCCCTGCAGACCTCGAGCATATCGTCCTCGCCTCAGAGGACCGGCGATTCTTCCTTCATCCCGGGGTCGACCCGCTCGCACTCCTGCGCGCGGGCTACCAGTACCTGCAGCACGGCGAGGCGGTCAGCGGAGCGAGCACCGTTACGATGCAGCTCTCAGGGCTCCTGCACCGGCGACCGCGCACCCCGGCGGGAAAGATTGCAGAGATCGTCGACGCCCTTCAGCTCGAGACCCGGCTTCGCAAGCCCGCGATCCTCGAGCTCTACGTCAACCTCGTGCCCATGGGCTCGAACGTGGAGGGCTTCCCCGCGGCGGCGCGTCTCTACTTCGGCCGCGACTTGGTTGATCTGCACGCCGCGCAGCTCGCCCTGCTCGCGGTCGTCCCCAGAAGCCCAAGCCGCTACGACCCCTGGCGCAATCCGGATGCCGCCGGCCGCGCCGCGACCCGCGTCCTCGCACGGCTGCCCGGATTCGACGAGCAGGCGGCGCAGGGGGCGATAGACGAGGCGCTTCTGAGCCTGCTCGACCCGGCACGGGGAGGCGTGTGGCCCTTCGAGGCGCCACACTTCGTCGAGTTCGTTTCGCGGCAGCTTCAAGAGGAGCCGGGCGCACCGCCACAGCTCCCGCGCCGCGCGAACCTCGTCCGCACGACGCTCGACCTGGGGCTGCAGCGTCGGCTCGAGCGCCTGCTCGCTTCATCGGTCGGTCTCACTCAGGAGTTCCGCATTGGGAACGCAGCGGGGCTCCTCGCCGATCCGCGTACGGGGGAGATCCTCGCGTACGCCGGGTCCGCGGATTTCCGCGACGTGGAGGGCTCCGGCCAGGTGGACGGCGTGCAGATGCGCCGACAGCCGGGATCCACCTTGAAGCCGTTTCTCTACGCCGAGGCCTTCGAGCTCGGACTCACCCCGGCGACGATCGTTCCCGATATTCCGCTCGAGTTCGGAAGCGAGCAGATCTACATCCCGGCAAACTTCAACGACCAGTACCACGGTCCCCTGCGGATCCGCGAGGCGCTCGCGGCGAGCCTCAACGTCCCGGCCGTGTACACCCTGCAGCGGGTCTCCGTCGCCCGCTTCACCCACCGGCTCATCGACCTGGGCTTCACGAGCCTCGTTGAGCAGCAGGGGCGACTGGGGGTGAGTCTCGCGCTTGGGGGGGCGGACGTCAGCCTCTACGAGCTCGTCCAGGGGTACCTCAGCCTCTACTCGGACGGATCGTCGGCACCGCTCTCCTGGCTTCATGGCCGGCCGGGCAGGCCGGTCGAGCACTGGGACCCGGCGACCGCTTCGCTCGTACGCGACATCATCAGCAGCAACGTGGACCGCGCGATGACCTTCGGCCTCCACAGCGCGCTGCGTTACGACTTCCCGGTCGCGATCAAGACCGGGACCTCCAACCAGTTCAACAATATCTGGGCGATCGCCTTCTCCGCGGATCTTGCCGGCGGCGTCTGGATGGGAAACTTTGGTGGCCAGACGGTGATAGGAGCGCCGGGCGCCTCCTTCCCGGCACGGGTACTCCGCGAGCTGATCCGCGACTTCAGCACGGCGGCCCCCCTTCCGGCGATCCAGGGGGTGGAGGAGGTCCGTGTCTGCGCGACGAGCGGCATGCTCGCGACCGACCGATGCACGAACGTGGTCACCGAATACGTGCCCTTCGGCGCCGCGCCGCCTGCCTGCGACTGGCACGCCGGCGGGCTTTCGAACCCGGTCGTGCGCTATCCGCAGGAGTACCGGCTGTGGGCGGACCGCTACGGATACCGGCTCGACTACCAGGCGCAGGCGCCCCTGCGAATCATCAGCCCGGTGGAGGACGCGGTGTTCTACTACGACGCGAGCGCACCGCCGGCCTCGCAACAGGTGCGCATCTTCGTCACCGGGACCGGCGCCGCGGAGCTCTCTCTGGAGAACCGACGCCTCTTCATTGGGGACCTGCCGGCGAGCGTTTTCTGGCCGCTCGAGCGCGGCATGCACCTCTTCCGCCTGCACGACGGCGAGCAGGAGGTCGTGCGACGGATCGAGGTGCGGTGACAGGCCGCGGTACGGCGTCGGTCCTACGACCGGTGCCTGAACTGCGGCAGGTAGTCGCGGTTCGCCTCGAACATCTCGTCGACCATCTGCTTCGTCTCCTCCATGCTGAGCATCGCCGAGGTCAGCGGGTCAAAGAGAATCGAATGGAAGACT
>SKQU01000371.1 GCA_007118855.1 Spirochaetaceae bacterium | reverse complement strand
TGTCGGCAGCACCGGTTCGTTGACCTCGGCGGAATTCGCTCCCGTGGCCTGCTTCGAGGATGCGGGGCGGGATCACTTCCTCTTCTGGCAGATCGAGCACAACGGTTCGTGGCAGTGGGAGATCGCTGAGCAGAAGGGCGGCCGTCTCTACCTGCGGCTCAGCGGTCCGAACGAGATCGATCATCACTGGTGGAAGCAGTTGCGGCCGGGCGAGGCGTTTGAGAGTGTTCCGGTCTCAATCGGGGCGGTTCAGGGATCAGTGGACGATTGCTTCGCGGAGCTCACGCGGTACCGCCGAGCAATCCGAAGACCGCACGAGGATAATCGCCGCCTGCCCGTGATATTCAACGATTTCTTCCACTGCCTGTGGGCGGACTGCTCAGCCGACAAGGAGATACCCCACATTGAGGCAGCAGGTAATGCCGGATGTGAGTACTACTGCATCGACGCGGGATGGTTCGGTGCAGGGACATGGAACCGGGAGCTCGGCGAATGGCACCACTCGGAGGAGCGTTTCCCCGGAGGTATGGAGCCGACGTTCGAACGCATCAGGGCACGCGGCATGGCGCCCGGTCTCTGGATCGAGATAGAGGTCGTCAGCGCCGGGTCACGTCTTGCCCGCGAATCGCCGGACAGCTGGTTCTTCGTTCGCCGTGGAAAACGAGTCATCGCGAACGAGCGGCTGCAGCTCGACTTCCGCAATCCGGACGTCATCGCCCACGCGGATGCCGCGCTCGACCGACTCATCGACGGGTACGGCGCGAGATACGTCAAGATCGACTACAACGTCAACATCGGCCAGGGAACCGACGCCGCGGCGGACAGCCCCGGAGAGGGGCTTCTCGAGCATAACCGGGCCTACCTCGCGTGGCTCCGGCGGGCTATGGACCGGCATCCCGAAGTCATCTTCGAGAACTGCGGGAGCGGCGGCCTGCGCGCCAACCAGGCGCTGCTGTCACTCCACAGCATCCAGTCGACGAGCGACCAGATGGACTACCTGGCCTACCCCTCCATCGCGGCGGCCGCACCGTCGCTCATCACGCCCGAACAGTGCGCAGTGTGGGCCTATCCGCGCAAGGACGCCGACGCGAACGAGGTGATCGTCAACATGGTGAATGCACTCCTGCTGCGCATTCACCTCAGCGGTGAGGTTGCGCACCTTCGGCCGGAGCTCCAGGATCTCGTCAAGGAAGGCGTAGACTACTATCGCACGATCCGCGCCCACATACCGCAGGCCCTGCCCTTCTGGCCGATCGGGCTTCCCCGGTTCGGCGATCCCTGGGTCAGCCTCGGACTGCGGATGAAGGGTCGGGCGTATCTGGCGGTCTGGCGGCTCACCGCGGAGGAAGAGCGCATCTCGCTCCCGATCGGTCATGCACGGGGCCACCAGGCGCGGGTAACCGTCGGCTATCCACGCTGCTACAGCGGCGACTACGCATGGAACGCCGCTCGCGGAGAACTCGACGTAACCCTGCCCGAACGAAGGAGCGCCTGCGTCTTCGAGCTCGAGTGGTGACGGTCTACACTGCCGGCCCCCGCGGACCGGGGTACTCACCGTTCTCGAGCGGCTGCGCCGTATCCAGATAGACCCGCGCGACCTCGTGGGCACCAATCCGCGCCATGCGGTGCGGGCGGCGTACGCAGAACGGCGGGAGGTCGACTCGCGCGTCCACTTCGGGTATACTGCTGGTCCTGCGTCGGGAAGCGGGGATGGTTCCGGACGTTCGGGCAACGGAGACGCTCAATGTCACAATCTCGGCTCAACGTGCGCGTCGACGTCGCGCCGGCGCGTGCCGACGTGGACCATCCCCAATCCGGCGATCTCTTTCGCAGCCTGTCCGTGATCGCGCTCGCCGGACACGCGCTCATCCTTGTCGCCACTTTCCTTGCCCGTATATGGCCGCTGGTGGCGATCAACGTCGCAAGCTGCGCGATCTACGCGGTCGCGATCCTGGCCAACCGCCGCGGGTGGTACCGGACGGTCGTCGCGATCGGCCTCGTCGAGGTCACCGTGCACGCGGTCGTCGCGACGGCGATCCTCGGCTGGGCGTCGGGCTTTCACATCTACCTGCTCGCGCTCATCCCGCTCGTCTTCTTCTTCGACCCCTGGTCGATGCGGGCGCGGGCGATCGCGTCGCTTGCCATCGCGCTCTTCTACGTCGCCTTCGCCTGGTTCTCGCGCAGCTACCTGCCGGATGACCCGCGCTGGTTCGTCGAGTGGTTTCGCTACGGCAACCTGCTCGTCGGGTCGATCGTGCTCTGCGCGCTCGCCTATTACTACGGAACGGCGGTCAGGCAGGCGCAGATAGACCTCGAACAGAAGAACGCGGAGCTCGACATCCTTGCCCGGACCGACGCGTTGACGGGACTTCCGAACAGACGCGAGGCGATGTCGCTCATTGAGTGGGAACAGGTTCGCTGCGTCCGATCGGCCGAGAGCTTCGCGCTCGCCGTGGTCGACGTCGACTACTTCAAACGGATCAACGACGAGCACGGCCACTCGTGCGGGGACGATGCGCTGCGCCAGGTTGCGGCCGCCCTGCGCGCCTCGCTGCGTGCCCAGGATTCGGTCGCGAGATGGGGAGGCGAAGAGTTCCTGCTCATCCTCCCGCGCACCGAGCAGGAGGG
>SKQU01000032.1 GCA_007118855.1 Spirochaetaceae bacterium | reverse complement strand
GGTAATCCATCAAGGAGGATCAGATGATCATCAACCACAACCTGAGCGCAATGTTCGCTCAGCGCCAGCAGAAGTTCAACGCGCTGGCGCTCGACTCCAACATCGAGAGCCTCTCCTCGGGCATGCGGATCAACCGTGCAGGCGACGACGCCGCGGGGCTTGCCGTGTCCGAGAAGATGCGCAGTCAGATCAGGGGCCTGCAGCAGGCCGAGCGAAACGCCGCCGACGGCATTTCGATGATCCAGACTGCCGAAGGCTACCTGCAGGAGACGTCCAACATCCTGCAGCGCATGAGAGAGCTCGCGATCCAGGCGTCCAACGGGATCTACAGCTCTGAGGACCGGATGCAGATCCAGGTAGAGATCTCGCAGCTCGTCGACGAGGTGAACCGGATCGCCTCCCACGCCCAGTTCAACGGCATGAACCTGCTCACCGGTCGGTTTGCGCGGGAGACCGGCGAGAACGTCGTGACTGCAAGCATGTGGTTCCACATCGGCGCCAACATGGATCAGCGCGAACGCGTGTTCATCGGGACAATGACCGCACAGGGGCTCGGGATCCAGGGCGCAGCCGGGCTGCCCCACACGGCGAGCTTTATCACGATGAGCAATCCGGACGCTGCAAACGCCGCGATCGGCGTGATCGACGTCGCGCTTCGCCGGGTGAACAAGCAGCGCGCAGACCTCGGAGCCTATCAGAACCGCCTCGATCACGCCCGCCAGGGGCTCGCGGTCGGTGCGGAGAACCTGCAGGCCTCCGAGTCGCGCATCCGCGACACCGACATGGCGGCGGAGACGATCCGCTTCGTCACCAACCAGATCCTGATTCAGTCCTCCACGGCGATGCTCGCGCAGGCGAATCAGGTGCCGCAGACGGTGCTCGGACTGCTGCAGTAGTCCGCGCAGCTCACGCACGAAGAGACCCAGCCCCGGCTGGGTCTTTTTCTGCGATTCTGCCATAATGGCGTGTGAACCGAGCCCGACTCGCACTGCTGTTGCGCAAGCTCCCCGGCACCGTCCGCTCCTTCGCACGCCGCTTTCACGAAAGCGGTCATGAGTGTTACCTCGTCGGCGGGGCCGTCCGTAACCTGATTCTCGGCAACCGCCCGACGGACTTCGACTTTGCAACGGACGCCTCTCCGCAGCAGGTCATGCGCCTTTTCAGACGTGTGATCCCGACGGGAGTCGAGCACGGCACGGTGACCGTCATCCAGGGTCGCCAGACGTTCGAAGTTACGACCTACCGGACCGAGGAGGGGTACAGCGACACGCGGCGTCCGGACAGCGTGGAGTTCATAGGCGACGTCTATGAGGATCTGAAGCGCCGCGATTTCACGATGAACGCGATGGCGCTCGATCCGGTCAGGCGCTCCTTTCTCGATCCGCACGAGGGAGAGCGCGATATCGGAGACGGGATCATCCGCGCAATAGGTGACCCGGGACAGCGGTTCGGTGAGGACGCGCTTCGCATGCTGCGCGCCGTGCGATTCGCGACCGAGCTCGAGTTTGATGTGGACTCGCAGACCCTGGAAGCGATCCGTGCCTGCGCTCCGCTGATCGCTGCCGTCTCCATGGAGCGGGTGCGTGACGAGATCACGAAGATGCTCCAAAGCCGCCGGCCGTCGGTCGGGCTGCGGATGATGCAGGACACGGGCCTGCTCCCGCTGGCTCTGCCCGAGGTCGCGGAAGGTGTTGGGGTTGAACAACGAGGGAATCACCGTTACGACGTGTTCGAACACTCGATCCGCGCCTGCGATGCTGCGCCGAGAGAGGATCTCGCGGTCCGGCTTGCGGCCCTGCTCCACGACGTGGGCAAGCCCCGGGCGATGGTCGACGATCCTTCAGGCGAGCGCCGTTTTCACCGCCATGAGCAGATCTCCGCACAGATGAGCGAGGAGATTCTGCGACGACTCAAGTATCCGAACCGGACTATCGCCGAGGTGATCCATCTCGTACGGCACCACATGTTCAACTACACGCCCGAGTGGACCGACGCAGCCGTGCGACGTTTCGTCGCCAGGGTGGGGGCCGACTCTATACCGAGCCTAGTCGCGCTCCGCGCAGCCGACAGCGAGGCCATAGCCGGCCGGCCCGTCGACAGCCGCGCGCTCGGCGAGTTCGTCTCGCGGGTAGAAGGGCGGCTCGCCGCCGAGGAGGCAACGTCGGTCAGGGATCTCGCGGTCGGCGGACGTGATCTGATAGATGCCGGCATTCCGCCGGGCCCCGGCATGGGCGCGGTGCTCGAGGCTTTGCTCGAAGCGGTTCTCGATGATCCGTCGCTGAACACGAAACCGCAGCTCCTCGACATCGCTCGCCGCTACTACCGTGAGAGAGTACGTGGACCCTGAGGAGTGATGATCAGCTGCCGGAGGTTCCGTCGCGACCCTTGCGCGATCGTGACCGGGTGCGTTCACGCGAGGACTTCAGGGTCTCGTAGGCGAGACATGCGGCCGCCTGCTCGGCCTGTTTCTTGTTCGATCCCTTCCCCGGTCCGTACACCTTGCCGGCGACTTCGACGGTCATCCAGAACACCCGATCGTGGTCGGGACCGGTTTTTTTGGCCAGCGAGTACTTCGGATACGCGCGATAGGTCTTCTGAGCGTGCTCCTGCAGCAGCGTCTTGTAGTCTTTCTCATGCCGGTCTTCGAGGACCTTCTCTATCTCCGGCACTAGAAAACGGAGCACGAAGCGCTTTGCCTCCCGGAAACCGCTGTCGAAGAAAAGCGCCCCGACGATCGCCTCGAACGCGTCGGCGAGAATCGCCCGCTTCGCCCGCCCACCGGAGTACTCCTCGCCTTTGCCAATGAGGATGAAGTTGTCTACCCGCATCGAGCGCGCTATTTCCGACAGGCTCGCCTCGCTGACAACGAAGCTCTTGATCCTCGCCAGCTCTCCCTCGGGCCGGTCAGGCAGTAACTCATAGAGATACTCCGCGACGGCAAGACCGAGCACCGAGTCGCCGAGAAACTCAAGCCTTTCGTTGTTACCCGTGCCGTTACCGCGCTCATTGGCGAACGACCGATGGCAGAAGGCGAGATTCAGCAGCTCGAGGCTCTTGAATCTGACGCCGCTGTGACGTTGGAAGAGCAGGAGCTCGTCGCGTCGGCCTGCTCCAAGCTCAGGAGCAGCCTGCGCGTCCGGCCGCCGCAGCAGGCGCTTAGGTATTCTTCGCATAACACAGAACGCGCCTCCGATTGGAGCGCGCGTTCAATGACGACGTGTCGGTCGCTACTTCTTCTGAGTCTTGATAAACTCGAGTGCGTCGCGTACCGTCTCGAACTCGTTCGCCTTCTCGTCTGGAACTTCTATACCGAGTTCCTCTTCAATCGCGTAGACGAGTTCAAAGGTATCCAGACTGTCCGCGCCCAGATCCTGCCGAAACGACGAATCCATCGTGATCTTGCTCTCGTCGATCTCGAGCTTCTCAGCGATGAGCTTCTTCATCTTCTCAAACAGTTCGTCAGCCATCACGTACCCCTCTCTCTATTTTGTTCGAGTGTCTATTCGAGTTCTTCTGGTTCGAAAACCTGTCTGCCGCGGTAAAAACCGCTTTTCATGTCTACGTGGTGTCGCTTCACAGGCTCACCTGATTCCGGCGAGGTGATCAGCGTCGGCAGCTTGATCCGGGAGTTGATAGACCGTCGTCTACGCGTCCGTGCTTTTGAGTGCTTCTTCTTTGGTACAGCCATCTTCGTCCCTCATGCAGTGATCCGTTTCTTGCAGCCGCGAGTCTGGGAGAAGATAGCGTAAGCCACCTGGCATGTCAACAATGCTCATGAACCTCGCGGTCCCGGCCCCAGCCGCTCGTGGAGCGCCTGAGCCACCATCGGGGGAACCATCATGGAGATGTCGCCACCGAGTCGCGCAAGCTCCTTGATCGACGTCGACCTCAGAACGAAGTACTGCGGGTCGGTGGGGATAAAGACCGTCTCCACCTGAGGATTGAGGCCCTTGTTGATCATCGACAGCTCGAACTCGTAGCCGAAATCCGCGAGCGCCCGGACGCCGCGGATCATCACTCGTGCTCCCACCCGTTCAGCGAAGCTGACGATCAGTTTGTCCCAGACGTGAACCCTGACATTCGAGTAATCCTTGACCAGCTCGCCCATCATCGCCACTCGCTCGTCGGCGTCGAAGGTGTAGTGCTTGTTGGGATTGACGGCGATTACCACGTCGATCTCGTCGAAGATCCTGCTCGCGCGCTCGAGCAGATTCAGGTGGCCGTTCGTGGGAGGATCGAAGGATCCGGGGAAGAGAGCCCGCAGCATGGGCGCCATGCTACCCTGCCCGAGGCCGGCGGTCAATGCCGGGGTTGGGTGGTCTGGATGAGCTCACTGCTGAGCCGTTGAGCGATCTTCTGAATCGCTTCGTCCACGTAGCGCGAGTCACGGATCTTCTTCTTGAGGTCTTCGATGCGCTGAGGGTCGCTCTTCTTCGCTATCCTTACCATGCACCACACCCGGAAAAAGCGTTCTTGAGGTAGTCCACCCGTTCCGGACAGACGAAGATCACGTCGAACCGTGGTTGCAGACGTGTAAGGTCCGGATGCAGCTGCAGATAGCAGAGGGAGGTCCGAATAATGCGTCCCTGCTTCCGGCGGTCGAGGGCATATTCCAACCCTTCGATGGGCATCCGTTCCCAGCTCTTCACCTCGCAGAATGCGATGGTGCCACCTTCAACAGCTATAATATCGACCTCACCGCCGCGGGATCTGAAGTTTCTTTCGAGGATTCGATAGCCCAGGCCGCGGAGGTGCTCGGCGGCACGGTCTTCTCCCCGCATGCCACGCGCGTGCGAGCACGCTCCGTTGCGGGGCGGTTCAGGGGGTGCGGCCCGGTCCGCTGAGCTCCTTCGGATCGACGGCGCGGGCGATGAAGAGATCTTTTTCCTCGGCAAGGTTGACGACCTCTCCTTCATCGCGCTGAAACTCCCGGCCATTCGGATCGATCATGATCTTCACGTGAGGACGCACCGGTGCGCTGCTATTGACATCGACGACGCGCCCCACCCGACCGTCCTTCAGGAGGACCACGCTCCCTATCGGGTAGATACCCATGGTCCTGATGAAGATCTTGAGAATGTCGGGATCGAACCGCCGCCCATTGTCGCCGAGAATCGTACGCATCGCCGCGTACCCGATCATCGAATTCCTGTACGGCCGTTTACTCACCATCGCTTCAAAAGCATCGACTACGGCCACGATTCTGGCCATGGGCGAGATGTTCCGTCCGGACAGTTGCCGAGGGTACCCCTGACCGTCCCACCGCTCCTGGTGCTGTAACGCTGCAACGCCTATCTCCTCGGCAAACTTCATCTCCTTCGCGATGATTCGATACGAGTACGTCGGGTGTTCCTGCATAGCTCGCTTTTCTTCCGTTGTCAGCTCCCCGGTCTTGTTCCGCACGGCCGCCGGGATTCGCAGCATACCCACATCGTGCAGCAGCGCTGCGGTTGCCAGCTGGATGAGCTTGTGCTGCACCATGTTGAGGTTCTGACCGACGAGCGTCGCGAGGACGGCGCAGTTCATCGCGTTCTCAATGAACCCCGACTCACCCTGCAACCCATAGAGGATGAGCTGGATCACCTCGTTCTTGCGTTGCGCAAGCAGTTGCAGCAGTCGGTCGACGATCGAGTCGACCTCCACCGCTCTGACGCTCGTGTTCGCCCGTACGCGCTCGAACACGTCCTGCATCTCCGAGGCAAGCTTGCTGTAGGCGTCGATGACCGCCTGTTGCGTCGGTGTGCTGAAAGCCTTCTGAAGGAAGGCTTTCTTGTTTGCCGACGGCAGTTCCTTCAGCGGCTTGCCCTCGGTTCGCACCGACTGAACCTGCCACTTGATCAGCCGGTCGATGTCGCGCTGCTTGATCTCGACATTCTCCGGTACGAGCAGATTCTCTTGATCGACATAGACCGGCTTGTCAAATCTGAGGCCGGGTCGCAGGTCACTGACCTTGATGCTCTTCATCCCACACCCTTTTTTTGCTCGCCAATCCGGGCCGTTGAGCTGCGCCAGACGAAGCCCAATACCTCGGCCACAGCCTGGTAGAACCGCTCGGGTATAAGCTCTCCAGGGTCGGTGGCGTACAGCGACTCCGCGAGCTCTCGAGACTCCACCGTGGGTACCCCATGCTCGCGAGCCAGAGACACCAGTCGATCCGCGAGATCCCCCTTCCCGCGTGCGATCACCAGTGGCGCTGGAAGCCGCGTATCGTAGCGCAGCGCGACCGATGTTCGCCTGCTCATACGCTACTGTCCACGCGCCGTATTATAGCCGGGCGCTCGTCATGTGAAAACCCATCGTTGGAGTCTTTGGACATGGGAAGCAGATCGAAGAAGAGTCCGAGCGCATCGAGACGCCGCTCCAGCGGTGCGAGCGCGGCGCGCAGGTCCGACTCGCTCCCGGATACCTCCGCGGGAGCCGCGAGCAGCGTAACTCGAAGCGTTCGCTCGGCCGGCCGAATGCCGAAGGTCCATCGATTCGCCTCGTCTCGAACGTCGAGAATGGCCTCGGCAAACCCCGGCGGTCCGCCCTCGCTCCCGGCAGCCGGCAGCGGCAGGCGCATCTTGACCGATGCGGTGAACTGCGGCGCGTCGACGAACTCGAGCGGGACGATGACCCAGTTCTCCTCGCGTCCGGCCCTGTGGTTGATGAGTTGCAGCAGATCGCCGTTCTCGTCCTCCCGCCCGAATGCCCGCCGCAGGCCCTCGGCGAGGGCAACGACGTCGTCTGCGCTCGCGGACTCATGCCGGCGCTCCTCAGCCGAGTCGTCCTGATCGCGCGCATGTTGATCCCGCCGTTGCTCGTGATCGCCTCCCGCGGCAGCCACTGCGCGGTCATACACGGCCCGCGAGCCCAGCAGTCCCTTGTCCTCGAGAACCGCGGCGAGCCGCGCGCGTTCGCTGATGCTGAGACGCGACGACGAGCGAACCATGCGCCAGGCAAGCGCCAGGCGCTCGTTCTGAAGCGGAAGGCCGCTCTGTACAAAGGCCCGCACCACCGCTTCTGCACCGGCCGGAAGTCCATGCGACCGCGCGAGCGCAGCGGAATCGAGCGGAACCGGACGGCTTTCGACGGTGCGCAGAACCAGGGAGGGGCCTGATCGCACGACCATGACACGATACCAGTTGCCCGGTTGTACGTCACCGTTCATGCGGGCGTGGATACGCTGGGAACCGACCCGAACAAGGAGTGTGCTGCCGAGGCGACGCTCGACATACATCGAGAGCTGTTCACCAACCCTCAGAGACAGAGGCCCGGACTGTGGGGCGCGCGGAAGGTGGCCGTCGGATGATCCTGCGGGTCCGACTCTCACCCCATCGCTCCAGGGCTACGCGTCCGCGGGCTCGGTGGTCGCCGGTCCGCGTCGGTCCTGCTTTCGCTGGATGCGCTCGGCGACCTTCGCCCGCTTCCCGACGCGCTCCCGGATGTAATAGAGCTTGCTGCGGCGAACCCGACCGCGACGAACCACTTCGATCTTCTGAATGCGCGGCGAGTGAACCGGGAATACCCGCTCGACGCCCACGCCGTATGAGAGTTTGCGGACGGTGAACGTCTGGCGAACACCGCCGTTCTTGCGCGCGAGCACCACCCCCTCATAGACCTGAACACGCTCGTTCTTGCCCTCAACGATCGTGAAGTGCACCTTGACGGTGTCTCCGATGCGAAACTGGTCCCTGTCTTCCTTCAGTTGTGCAGACTCAACCGCCGTGATCAGATCCATCCTGTCCTCCGTACTTCGTTTCCAGCTCGACCATTTCGCTGGTCGTGATGCCCGCCCCGGCGAGCAAATCCGGCCGCACCGCCGCCGTTCGTTCTATCTGTTTCCAGCGTCGCCATTCGCTGATCTGTCCGTGATGCCCGGACAGCAGGACCTCCGGAACCGCGTGGCCTCGAAACACCTCGGGTCGCGTGTAGTGCGGATACTCGAGCAGTGAGTCGTTGTGACTCTCCTCCTCGAGAGACCCCGGCGTAATCACCCCGGCCACGAGCCGGTATACCGCGTCCACGATCGCGAGCGTCGCCACCTCGCCGGAAGACACCACGTAATCACCAATCGACAACTGGTCATGAACGTACAGATCGATGACGCGCTGGTCAATGCCCTCGTAGCGTCCACAGATCATGACCAGCTCGTCCTCCAGAGAGAGACGCCGTGCCGTCTCCTGTCTGAACAGCTCGCCCGCCGGACTCGCGTACACCACGCGCTTGTCACGAGCGAATACCGCGTCGAGCGCCGCCGACAGGGGTTCGGCCTTCAGTACCATTCCGTAGCCTCCGCCGTACGGCGCGTCGTCGCACGTGCGGTGACGGTCTGTGGCGTAATCACGGATATCGACCAGCTCGTAGGCGATCAGTCGGCGCTCCACCGCTCTGGCCATGATGCTGCTCTGGAAGTAGGACTCGAGCATCTGCGGGAAGAGCGAGAGGATCGTGAACTTCACGCGATCACCTCGTCGGTTTCCAGGACGAGACTGCCCTCCTCCAGGTCCACCGACGCGACGAACTCGGCCTGAAAGGGCACGAGCCGCTCTTCACCGTCACTTCGGGTGATGCCGAGCATGACCGTCGGGCCTCCCTCCCAGAGGTCGGTAACCCGCCCGCGCTCCTCACCGTCGACGAAGACCGTCAGCCCCACGAGATCCGCGTAGTAGTACTCACCCTGCGCCAGAGGCGCGGCGTCGGCGCGGTCCACCGCGATCTCCCAGCCCCGCCATCGTTTCGCGGCTTCCGGACTGTCGACTCCGGTGAGCTTGAGTAGAACGAGTCTGTGCGCCAGGCGCACCGATTCCACCTCACGTGTCTCGCGTTCTACCGGACCCCGTCCGTCACGGCGAATCAGGCGTACCCGTGAGAGGCCCGTGAAGTGTTTCGTCTCCCCGGAGAGACTCTCAACCTTCAGCTCGCCCCGGACCCCGTGCGTCGTCCGGACGCGCCCGATCACGAGTTCTCCGGTCATTCAGTCGAGTATCTCGAGTACGACCCTCTTGCCGGTTCGCGTCGATGAGGCGCTCAAGATGGTGCGGATCGCCTTCGCGATCCGGCCGTGCTTCCCGATCACCTTGCCGATGTCGGCGGCGGCGACCTTCAGCTCCAGGATCGTGGACTTCTCGCCCTCGATCATGTTGACCTCCACCTCATCCGGCTGATCGACGAGCGCCCTGGCAACGTAGGTGACCAGTTCCTTTTCCATGGGGCTCACTTGACCGTGATGTTCTGCTTGTTCAGGAGCTTCTTGACCGTGTTCGAGGGCTGGGCACCTTTGCCGAGCCATTCGCGAACGCGATCCTCCTTGATGGTGACCTGCTGGCCCTCCGGCGAAATCGGGTGGTAGATACCCACCTCCTCGAGCGCTCGGCCGTCGCGCGGCTTTCTCGAGTCCATGACCACGATGCGGTAATACGGGCGCATCTTCGTGCCCAGCCTCTTCAGTCGAATACGAACCATACGTCCTCCTGCTATCCACCCAGCTGAGACATGAGCTGGGACTGGTACTTCTTGTTCTTGGTGACCTTTTTCATCATCAGTCGCATCTTCTCGAACTTCTTCAGAAGCTTGTTGACCTCGTGCACGCTCGTTCCGCTGCCGTGCGCGATTCGCTTGCGCCGGGGTGGGCCGATGATCCGGTGGTTACGGCGCTCGGTGAGGGTCATCGAGAGGATGATCGCCTCTTCGTGTTTCATCTCCCGCTCGTCGATATCCTCTTCAGAAATCTTGCCCTGCATCCCGGGAATCATGTCCAGAATCGACTCGAGACTCCCCATCTTCTTCACGCGCTGGAACTGCGCGAGATAGTCTTCGAGGGTAAAGGTCGCGCTCGCCATCCTGGCCTGCAGCGCGACCGCCTCCTCTTCGTCGATCGTCTCCTGCGCCCTCTCGACGAGCGACACAACGTCACCCATGCCGAGGATCCGCGACGCGATGCGATCCGGATAGAACGGCTCGAGATCGTCGAGCTTCTCGCCGACGCCGACGAGCTTGACGGGCTTGCCAGTGATGCTCTTCAGGCTGAGCGCCGCCCCGCCCCGCGCGTCCGAATCGAACTTCGTGAGGATGACCCCGGAAAGCGACACCGCCTCGTCAAACGCCTTCGCAACGTCGACGGCCGCCTGACCGGTCATGCTGTCCGCGACGAGCAGCGTCTCATCCGGATCAGCCGCCTCGCGGATCTTCACGATCTCCTTCATCAGCTGCTCGTCGATCTGCATGCGACCGGAAGTATCGACGAGAACCGTGTTGAAACTCTCGCGCCTCGCATGAACGAGCGCGTTCCTCACGACCTTGACCGGATCCCCGGCTCCCGGTTCACGGTAGACCTCGACGCCTGCCTGCTCGCCGAGCATCACGAGCTGATCCACGGCGGCGGGCCGCACCAGGTCGGCCGCGACCAGGAGCGGCCGTCGTCCCTCTTTCTGCAGCCGACGCGCCAGCTTCGCCGCGGTCGTTGTCTTTCCCGAACCCTGCAGTCCGAGCAGCAGGATGACGCTGCGCGTATCCGGTCCCTTGAGCTCGAGATCGCTGCGCTCATCCCCAAGGAACTGGACGAGCCGGTCGTATACGACCTTGACGAATTGCTGACCCGGAGAGACCGACTTCAGAACCGCGTCGCCGGTCGCATCCTCGAGCGTCCGATTGATGAAGCGCCGCACCACGCGCACGTGGACGTCGGCTTCGAGCAGCGCGACCTTGATCTCCTCCAGGGCGTCCTGGACGTTCTTCTCGCTGATCGATGAGCGGCCCGAGAGTTGGCGGGCGATTTGGCTGAGTTTTTCGGACAACCGTTCCAGCATCTTAGACCTTGAGGACCAGGGTCCATATATAGCGATGAAGAGGACCAACTGTCAACATGGGGCGCACGCGTGCCCGCAACGCATTATCTCACATCGAAATAGTGGCGTTCGAGATACTCGACGCGCGAGCGACTGTCATCCCAGTGGGGTGACAGCGGTCGATCGTCGATGATCATCCGGTAGAGCGAGAGCGCCCTTCGCAGGTCCCTCCGCGGCCCCGGGCTCTCGAGTCTGCGAGCGAGCGCGTAGAGCGTGTCGTCCGGCATCCCGAGAGCCGGGTCGGAACCTCCCGAGGTTTGTGCTGCTTCGAGCCGCAGAAAGGAGTCAAGCACGTCGTCTATATCGCCTTCTCGAATGCCGATGTCGAGCAACGCCCGATTCGCGTCGGCTTCCAGCACGCCCGAGGAGGCGAGCCCGCGCCAGAACGCTCGCAGAACCGGTGTGGGCACGGACTCGCGCCGCGCGGCGTCGGCGAACCTGCGGGCGAGCTGTTCGTCGATTGCTCTCACCGCCGAGGTCTCGGCAAGCGCGGCGGCGAGGAGAGCGATCGCGTCTGCGGTCTCGCCCGACTCGAGCAGTCTCACTGCACGGGCGACGCTCGAAGAAGGCTCCTGCGCCTGCGTCTCGAGCGCACCCGCACCGGGACCCGGCTCGTCGGCGGAGGACGCCTCAGGGCTCGGCCGGCGATCCTGTGCCGCGGCGGTGGGATCGAGGGGCGCGCGTACCGGCGACTGCGCGTCGGCCGGCCGATTCCCCTCCTGTTCTCCCTGTGGGTCGGCGCGCAGGACGAAGCGTTCGTTCGCGAAGGTGCCGGCGAGCGGATCCTGGCGCTGGAACCAGAGTCCGTAGTCACCGGGCTCGGGGATCCGGAAGCGGAACGTCTCGTCATCGCCGGTACGGCTCCTGCCCAGAAGCGTCACCGATCCGTCACCGTATTCCTTGCCCACATAGAGCCATCCGGTTCCCGGCAGCGCGATGGAGATGTCGGTTCCGGGACGGACGACGTGCGGGTCGGATTCCGTCGGCCAGACGAACTCGGCGTCTCGGGTACCGGACATCACCACGGAAGCGTCGTCCGCGTCGGTATCCGGCGGTACGGGCACAAGGCCGGAGCGCTCGACGGCGGAAGGCTGCAGCAGCGGCGCCTCCGTGCGCGGCGCCTCCGTGGTCGCGGGGGATCCCGTGGTCGCCGGGGCGGCCTCGTCCGGCGCGGGGCGGCTTCGTTCGGGGGCGGCCCGAGGGGCTTCAGGAGCCGAGTCCTGCAGGGGCGGAGCGGCCCGACGCGGCTCTGGAGGGGCCGCCTCCGCGATCGCGGGGCCGGAGGCGGTCGGTATCGTCTGCGCAGGCGGCTTCGGCGGTTCGAGCCGGACCTCGGGCTCGGCCGGGTCGGCGGGGCTGCGCCGCTCGAAGGTGTCGTCGAGGTAGAACGAGGGAGCCGGGAGAGAGACGGCGGGCCCGGCGGCGAGATGCGGATCAACCCGCGGAGGGTCGATGCGCTCAAGCTCCCGGGAACGGGGCTCAGGATCACCGCCGCTGTGGACCTCGGCGTCTTCGCCGGTCACCGCGGTCACGGTCGTTACGCACCCGATTGTGAGCGCGGCGATCGCCACCGCGGCAAACGCTGCAATGAACACCGCGCCCGGGCCCACTCGCCTGCAGATGGGGTCTGACTGTCGGCCGCTTCGATTCATTTCCCCTCCCGAGAATCGAATCCGACTTACGGAACTTCCCTGAGAAGCTCCCGTATGTAGCTCTCTACCCGCTCATCGAGCACCTCGAGCCCGATCTCCTGCGGATCGAGCCAGTACTCGCCGATCTCCTGCTCGCTCCAGGTCTCACGACGCGGGCGAAACGGAACGAAGGGCGGGACGCCCGTTTCACCGTAGTCGGGTACGACGAGGCGGTCGGCATTCGCCCACTCGGGTCCCGGCGCTCGAACGCTCTCGCCTTGATTATCGGACGATCGGGGCCTCGACAATACCGCAGCGGAGATCAGCGCCAGCAGGAGAAGCGTCGCGACACCGGCCATCAGATGCGCTCTCCCGAGTTCGCGTCCGCCGAGACTATACCGCATGCACCTCCTCGCGCCCGCCTATCCGAATCGCAACGACTTTGGACACACCGCTCTCTTCCATCGTGACTCCGAGCAGCGTGGCCGCCGAGGCGACCGTCTTCTTGTTGTGCGTGACTATGATGAACTGACTCGAGCGTCCGAACTCGATGAGCATATTGGTGAAGCGTCCGACATTGCTCTCATCCAGAGCCGCGTCGATCTCATCGAGCAGAGCGAAGGGCGACGGACGGACCATATAGGTCGCGAACAACAGTCCGACCGCGGTCAGGCTGCGCTCTCCTCCGGAGAGTAGCGCGATGTTCTCCAGCTTCTTGCCCGGCGGCTGCGCAAGGATCTCGATTCCGGACTCGAGTACCGCATCAGGATCCGTGAGTCGCAGCTCCGCGCGGCCGCCCCCGAACAGGCGTCGGAACATCACGTGGAAGTTCTTCTTGACCTGTTCGTAGGTTTCGGTGAACAGCGCGGCGCTCTCCTGCTGGATCTCGCGAGTCACGCGGTCGAGGTCTTCGCGAGCCTTGCGCAGATCGGCGAGTTGTCCGGAGAGAAACTCATACCGTTGCCGAACCTCCTCGAACTCCTCAGGGGCAGCGAGGTTGATCGCTCCAAGCGTACGCTCCTCCTCCCGAAGCCGGGCAAGCCGCGACCGCAGATCAGCCGGGGTGCTCGAGAGCTCGAGCATGCGCGGCTCGTACTCGGACAGCTCGCGGCTGTAGCGGTCCCGGAAGTTCTCGTAGAGGTTGCGGATCTCCGCACTGATCTCGGCGCTGCTCATCTGCAGCTTCTCGAGTTGACTCTGCGTCTTGCCGAGCTCCTCCATCCGTCGCTTCAGACCACGTTCCTGCTCGATGAGGTCCTTGTTTCGCGTGGAAATCGATTCCTCGAGGGCCTTCTGCTCCCGCTGCATGACTTGTCCGCGCCTCCCGAGCTCTTCGAGCTCGGTGCCGAGGGCGCTCATGCGCTGCCGCGTGTCCGAGAGACGTCCGCGGCTCGTCTCGAGCTCGCTGCGATGCTGGTCGAGCTGCCGTTCATGCTCGGCGATTGCCGAGCTCCGCCCGGCCATGCTCTCCTCCATCGCGGCAACCTGCGTGGTCATCCGCGCGCGGTTGACCCGCAGCTCTTCGAGCGTCGCACGGTACTCGTCGATCTTCTTCGTAAGGGCGGCATTGTCCCGACTGAGCCCGACTACCTCCGTCCTGCAGGAGCGCACCCCCACGCGGCACCGTTCGAGCTCGGCGTCGACTTCCCGCTTGCGCGTGATGATGCCCTCCGGCGCGAGAAAGTCGTCGAGAAATGAGGGCACGCTCTCGGCGAAGGCCTCGACGGAGCGCGCAACGACCTCAGCCTGCTCGCGCACGCCGTCGATGAGATCGGCCGCCGAGCGCAGAGCCTCGGCGTCGGCTCCGGCGGCGCGTGCGTCGGTGAACCGTTGCGCGTGGTGACGGATGCGGTGGAGCAGCTCCGCAAGCTCGGACCGTAGTCGCGCATCGTGCTCCTTGCGCGCTCCCTGCGAGTATCCGGAGGCGGCGAGTCCCTCGTCGAGCTCCCGGACGATGTCGTCGGTAAGCTCGCCCAGGTCTTTCTGGAGCTCGATCTGACGCTGTTCGAGCGAGACGATCTGCTCCTCGTGCTCCTGGATCGCGGTCCGGTTCTCCCCGATGCGGTGCTCGGCGTGACCGATGTGCTGCTCGAAGGAGGCGATGTTCGCATCGACGTCCCGGATGCGCGCGGTGTGTTCGGCGATCGATTCGCCGAGCGCGACCGTCTCCTGGCGCAGCGACTCGATCCTCCCGGTGAGAGCCTGCTGCCGCGTCTCGTCGCCCCGGATCTTCTCCTCGAGCTCGATCGCCCGCTCGTTGTGGAGGCGAATCTGATTTTCGCGGTTGTTCTTCTCGAGTTCCACCCCGTAGAGTCGTTTCTGGTGGTCGATCAGCTTCGACTCCATGTCGTTGACGACGTCGAGGCTCTGCTCGAGCCCGTCGTTGATCGCGTCGATCTCGCTCTTCAGCTTGTCGCGAGCGGCGGATCTGGCCTCCAGCTGCTGCGACCTGCGATCGCGTTCCTCCACCTGGGACTTGAGCTTGATGAGCGTCAAGTCGAGTTCAACCGCGAAGATATCGTCACGCAGCGTGCGGTAGGCGAGCGTCTTCTCGGCCTGCTTGCGCAGGCTCTCATAGCTTCGCGAAACCTCTCCAAGGATACCCTGCACCTGCCGCACGTTTTCTTCGGTGCGTTCGAGCTTTCGTTCGGCCTCGCGCCCCCGAATCTTGTACTTCGTGATCCCGGCAGCCTCCTCGAAGATGAGTCGGCGCTCCTCCGGCTTGTTGGACAGGATCTCGTCGATCTTGCCCTGCTCCATAATGCTGTAGGCCGTCTTGCCGATCCCCGTGTCGTAGAACAGCTCGCGCAACTCCTTGAGCTTGACCGGTTCACCGTTCAGATAGTATTCGCTCTCTCCGGTTCGAAAGAGCCGACGCCTGACCGAGATCTCCGCCGTATCGATCGGCAGGATCCCCTCCTCGTTGACCATTGTGAGCGTGACTTCCGCGACGTTCAGCGCCTTTCGGTCCTCGGTTCCGTTGAAGATCACGTCTTCCATGCGTTCGGCGCGCAGACTCCTGGTCGCCTGCTCGCCGAGGACCCACTTGATCGCGTCGACGACGTTGCTCTTGCCGCACCCGTTCGGGCCGAGCAGCGCTGAGATGCCGTCGGTGAACTCGATTCGCGCGCGATCGGCGAACGATTTGAAGCCAAATAGCTCGATGCTCTTCAGGAACACGTCCACTCCCAGTCTGTGATCACCTGTACTCTAGATCAATCGATGGCCCAGGTCAACAAATCGCTCACTGACGTTTGCGTATCCGCATTCTTCTCGTCTCGATGATGCGCTCGTACTCGCCGGCGACCCAGTCCACGATCTGCTCCCAGCCGCGATAGACGGTCAGGGCCGCGTCCGCCCCCGCTCGCGCGATCAGGTCACGATCGTCCATCAACCGGTGCAGGATCGCCGCGGCCGCATCCGGATCGTTGGGCACCGTGAATCCGTTCTTGCCGTCGGTGATGATCTCGGCCGCCGACGAGCCCTCCGCGACGACCGCCGGCACGCTGAAAGCCGCGGCTTCGCGCATCACGAGCGGCGCGTTGTCGTAGATGCTCGGAAAGAAGAAGAGATCGGCCCTCGCATAGAGCCCCTTCACCCGTTCGCGTCCGACGATCCGGCCGAGGAACTTCGTCCGGTCGCCGATTCCGACCCGGCGTGCGAGCCGGCGCATCATCTCCGACGCGTACCCCTCGCCGGCGAAAACGAGGGCGATCGGTGAGGAGAGCCCCTCGTGCTCGTTCAGACGGCCGATGGTACGGATGATGAGCTCGACGTTCTTCTCCCACCGGTGCTGTCCAAGAAAAAGAAACACGAAGGCGTCGTCGGGCGCCCCGGTGATCCTCGCGCCCTTCTCCCGGTACGTCCGGTACTCCTGCGCCGTCGGGTGTTCCAGGTCGCTTCCATTCGGAGCGATCGTGATCTCTCCGCGAAATCCGTAGTCTACGAGCGTCGCCTTCGTGGCCTCGCTGGGGGTCCACACCGCGTCGCACGAATCATAGAACCGGACGACCCGGTTGATGAAGATCTCCACCAGGCGATTCGATCGAAGATACCGGTGGGCGTCCTCCCGATACTTGGTGTGAAAGGTGGTCACGTGGGGGGTGCCGTGGCGAAGCGCCGTGCGCTGGGCCATTCGACCGGCGACGAAGGGGCTGTGACTGTGCACCATGGTGAATCTCGTGCGCGTGAGGAAGGTGCCTACCGGAGGGCTCGCCCAGGGAATCCCGAGTCGGTAGGGAGGCATGATCAACAGCGGCAGCGACGGGTACCTGACAACGGTGAACGGGTCGTTGTCCTTGTAGCGCGGCACGTGCGGGACGATCGCGTAGGCGCTCCCGTGCTTCTTGTTCAGCCATCTGGTGTAGTTCTCCACGCACACTCCCACGCCGTCCATGATGGGCTTGTACGAGTCGTTGAACTGTCCCACGATCAGGTCGGTGCCCATGTCTCGCCTCTTCTGTCGCGACAACCGGTTCGCTCGCGTCTCAGCCGACGTCGATCGATCACGCCGCCGAGCGTACGCGGCAGGCGGGTGTGGAAACGGTACCAGACCGGACGCTGCTCCTCATCGAGCGACTCCAGGGCATCCCTCAGATGCTGCTCCAGCCACCGCGGGTCACGGTCCGTGTCGACCGGGGCGACGTGGGCGGTCAATACCACCGCCGACCCATCGACGCGGGCGGTGACGCACGCTTCGAGCACTTCGACGTGTTCGTTGAGAGCGACCTCCGCGAGCCCGGGATGGATGCGGGTGCCCGGGACGGCAGGCTGATCCGGAATGCGTTCGACGATCGACAGGAACCCGTCGGCGTCCATCCGTCCGAGATCGCCGGTCCTCAGCCACGTCCGTCCGTCGGTGCCCACGTGGAACGCCCTCCGGGTCAGATCCTCCCGCCTCCAGTATCCCTGCATGACGGTCGGTCCGGACACGAGGATTTCGCCGAGCTCGCCGTCTGCGAGCCACGCGGGATCCCCCCGCCGCTCGTCGGCGGAGCAGGCCGGCTCGGCGATCCCGATCAGCGTGTCCGGGTAGGGAATTCCAACGGTCCCGGGACGCGAGTCGCTGTCCGGCATGGTCGCGCAGGCGGTAACGGTCTCGGTCAGCCCGTACCCCTCTCGAATCCCGATCGCGCCGCCGCGCCGCCGCACGATCAGCTCAAATCGCTCCCGCACCGACTTCGCCAGACGATCGCCCCCGCAGAAGGCACCCATCCGTGCGCGGTGCCGCGTGAGCCGGAACACGCGATCGAACACGAGGCCGATATAGGTTTCCGGCACCCCGACGAGGTATTCGGGTTGCCGACGCCTGACGAGCCGTGCGAGCTCTCTCGAGGTGAAGTGCGGGACGATGATGCTCAGGGCCGCCGCGGAGACCGCGGCATGCACGGCCACCGCTATTCCGTACCCGTGCGAGAGGGGGACGAGGCTCAACAGTCCCTGGCCGGCGAGCAGCGGACCCTGCACCTGGGTCTGCAGCGCCACGGCGTTCAGCTGCCGGTCCGTGTGCATGACGCCCACCGGAGCGCCGGTTGTCCCTCCGGTGTAGAGCACGACCGCGAGGCGATCGGGATCGTGCACCTCGCGGTGGGCAGGCAGGTCGAGGTGCGCTCCGAGCTGCATGAACGAGGTCCACGCAAAGACAGGCGGTGCTTCACGGCCTGTTTCTCCGGAGCTTCCGTTACGGCCCGACGCTCCCCGGATCCCGCCGAGATCGACGTTCGATCGTCGTCGCATGCGTTGCATGCGCTTCACCGCGGCGTGTCTGCCGAAGTCGCGGTAGGTACAGACGACCAGACCTCGCACCGAGTGCGCGGAAAGCAGGCGCAACACTCCTCCCACGTGTTCGTCGCTGACCGCCATCCACGTCGGGTCGAAGTCCGTCAGGTGGGCCGAAACCGCCCGTGATCCCGCCTCCGCGTGGAAGAGGCTCATCGCCACGCCCAGTCGATTCGCCGCGTAGAGCAGGACGGCGGCGTGCGGCATATTGGGAATCAGCAGCGCGAGCCGGTCGCCGGGTCTCACGCCGAGGGCCCAGAGCCCGCGTGCCGCCGAGTTCACGAGCTCCTCGAGCCGACCGTAGGTGACCCTTCCGTCGAGGAACTCTACGGCGACATGGTCTGCATGCTCGGCAGCCGTACGCGTCAGGCCCTCGTAGAGTGTGATATCCGGGTACGGGATCGTCGCCGGTATGTCGCCGTAGTACGGCAGCCACCGTTGGTCGGCCATGCGCCTCCGAGGGACGACTATACTATCGGCCCCGGCAGCTGTCAAAGTGTTGCGTGTAGTGTATGGTTCGAGGGTGAGAGTCTGCGGAGTCGACGAAGCAGGCCGGGGTCCCCTGGCCGGTCCGGTGACCGCTGCGGCGGTGATACTCTCCCCCGGCTTCCCCGTCGAGCTTCTGCGGGACTCGAAGCGCCTGAGCGCCGTACAGCGAGAGCGGCTCGTCCCGGTCATCACCTCCGGAGCTTCCTCATGGGGCATCGGGTGGGCGAGCCACGTCGAGGTTGACCGACTCGACATCCTTCGAGCGTCGCATCTGGCTATGCGACGAGCGGTAGACGCGCTCAGCACCATCCCCGACCTTGCCATCGTCGACGGCTCCGCGCTTCCGGACCTCGGGGTCACCGCCCGCGCGGTCGTCAGAGCGGACGCGACGGTCGCCCCGGTGATGGCCGCGTCGATCCTCGCCAAGGTCGCCCGTGATCGCTGGATGTGCGCCTACGCACCCTTTGAGCCGGCGTACGAGTTCGAGCGCCACAAGGGCTACCCGACCGAGCGACATCGTGCGTTACTGAGACGGCTTGGGCCGTCGGTCATACACCGACGCAGTTTCAGGGGGTGCGACGTCCCGTTCGCCGCTCCGGTCGGTTCGTCGGACTCGAGTCCCGCGCGTTCCTCATGAACTCGAACACCTTCTCCATTCCCTTGCGCAATTCTGCGATGTCTTCCTCGAAGAACATCACCTGGCGACGCTCGAAATCGGTTTCGCCGTGTTTCTTGCTCTCGACGATCGTGAGGTAGAGATCACCCATGCGATTCTCTTTGACATTGAGAAAGTACGTTCGCCCTTCGTTGGCGCTGGGAACTCGCCACGAGAAGACTTCACCGCGTTGGCCCATGGGCAAATCCTAATACAGAACCGGCTCGGCGTCAAAGCGGCGCCTGAAGACCGCCGGCATTGACTCCCGCGCCTGGAATTGCTATCTCTATCTCCAGGCGCGACCGTCGTATAATGGCCATTACCTCAGCCTTCCAAGCTGATGATGTGGGTTCGATTCCCATCGGTCGCTCTCCGCGGGGCCTCATGAGTGATGGCGCGATTCCCACAGATTCATCCGGAACCCCTGTCCCTGCAAGCCTCGAGGGCTACTTCCTCGTCTCAGAGACCGAACTGCTCGACCCGAACTTCCATCGTACCGTCGTGCTGATCGTCAACCACAATGCCGAGGGGGCCTTCGGACTCGTGGTCAACAGACCGGCGGACATCACGCTCGGTGATATCGTCACGGAGTTCGAGCACGAGCCTATAGGCGCGCTGCCTGCCTTCATCGGCGGACCGGTCGAGCAGCACTATCTCTTCACGCTCCACTCCGGGCTCCCGCCGCATGCGGAGAGCCAATACGCCCTTCACCCGGCCGAGGGCCTCGTGTTCGAGCCGGTCTTTCATGCGATGGAAGGCTACCTGCGCAGCCAGTGGGCGGCGAGCGAGGAGCCCCTGCAGCCGAGGATCAACTTCTACCTGGGATATGCCGGTTGGGCCCCGGGCCAGCTGGAGAACGAGCTCGCCCAGGCCGCCTGGCTCGTGATCCCGGCGACACCGGAGATCGTCTTTCATCCCGAACCGGGGGAGGGCTGGACTGCGGCCCTGATCAGGAAGGGCGGCATCTACCACGTCGTGGCGCAGACCGGATCCAAACCGTCGCTCAACTAGCCCAGCTTGTCCTGTATCAGATAGTGCTTCGCCATCGGCTCTCTGATGATCCATGCGCACTCGAGACCTGCCGGCAGTGTGACAAGGTCGCCCTTCTCCACTTCGATGCTGCCGTCTTCGGTCTCGATCCGGGCTCGTCCCTCGGCGATGTAGCACACTTCGGTCGCGTCGTAGTGCCACGCGTAGCGGCTCACGCCCCGTCGTGAGACCGGCCACTCGAGGATTCCCCGCTCTTCAGCTTCCTGTGGCGAGATGATCTCAACGGCAACCTGCACGGGCATCTCCTGCTTGCCGCCGCTGCCCGCACGACGCAACCGAGCTTCGCATTGATGGATAGTCGAGAATGATCGCCTCCCCGCAACGATGAGACCCACTTGCCCGGGTCGGTACGCCTCGGCAGCAGGCGCCCTCGGCGCCCGCGACCGCCAGCTCAGTCCGTGTTCGTCAGCTGCGCGAGGAGGTGCCTCGCCCGATCACGAACCATCGTGATGTAGCGGTAGTTCGTGCTGATGTCGATGATGAGCCCGACCGTATCGCGCAGCTGACCGGGATCCTCGAACTCCATGCCGGCCTCAAACAGCCGCTGCAGCGACAGCAGGGTCGCGAGAGCAAGGTTGTTGTCCGGAGACACCCGTGCGTTTTCCCGGATCAGGGCGTGGACGATGTGACTCACGACCATGTCCGAGTTACCCTGCGGACCCACCTTCCCGAGCGCGTAGACGGCCTCGGCGAGCACCATCGGCTCGGGATCGTCGCGGATGACCGTCAAAAGGACCTGCTGGGCCTCTCTGCCGCCAATGTCGCCGAGCAGAGCGGCCGCCTCCTTGCGCACGACCGGGTAGTTGTTGATGACTCTCCCGGCCTGTCGCACCTGGTTGCTCGTGCCCTCGGTTGCCAGAAGCTGCACGATCTGAAAGGTCTCGGGCGAGGTCTGCAGGGTGCCGTTATCGTGCATCTTGCGGATCGTCTCGAGCGCCAGAAGCTTGTTCTCGTAGTCGGTGGATCGTGCCTGACTCGCGAGAATCTGCATCTCTATCTGCTGGCGCAGAAAGACATCCTCGATCGTGGCCGGCCGGTCCTGACTCCCGGTCTGCGCGTGCGCAGCAACGCCCATCAGAACGAGCAGTACCAGGGCAGTTACGAAGCTCTTCTTCATGACAATCTCCTCTCCACGCCCGCCCCCGGGCTTCCCTTCGACGAGGTCTCCGCGGGTAGCTTCTCAAGCGTATCTATCTTCCATTCGCCGTCGACCTTTCGCAACAGGTACAGGATGACCCGTTGCCCGCGGAACTCGGTGACGGCCTCTACAAGACTATCGGTGTAAAATATCAGATCATCGAGTCTGGCGCGGGCCCGGGAGGGGGCCACGACATCGGCAAAGTAGTCCTCGAGGCTGCGCAGCCTGATGTTGTTCGAAGCAAGGAAGGGCTGGCGCGAAAGGTCCGCGAGGACCTTCGGATGCGAATAGTAGTCGGCGTACCGGTTGGTCAGATAGGTCGTCCACGTCTCGAACTCGCCGCTCGCGATGACCCTGTTGAGCTCGTTGATGACCGCCTCCACCTCTTCGAAGGCCTGCTGATACAGGTCTTCCGGAACATCGATCGGCTTGGTTACGACCGGCTCGGGCACGACCGGCGTCTGCGGCTCAGCATCGGGCTCCGGCTCTGGTACGACCTCGGGCTCGGGCTCGGTCTCAGGTTCGGGCTCGACGACCACCCGCTCGGCCTCCGGCTGCGGTGCAACGGCGACCGGGTCCGGAGCGCCTGCACACCCGGCAAGGATGAGGATCGAGATGAACAGGGCCAGGAGCGCCGAAGGTGAACCGCCCATACGCTTCCCATTGTAGCTATCCGCGGCAGCTCATGTCAAACAAAGAAATCCGGCAGACAGAGAATAGCATCGCCATTTTCATTCGGGTATACTATCGGTCGGATGGCAACGAGCGCAGACGCTCTGAAGATTGTGCAATCGCTGGTCAGACGAACCGCAAGCGCGCGTGTGACCTACGCGGCGCTGCTCGCCTACGCCGAGAAGTACCTTGCCCGCACCGCGGATGAGGACCCCTCGCTCGAGGACTTCGCGGACAACCCGGCGAACTTCCTCACCGCCTACCTCGTCGACCTGGAAGCACAGGGGCAGGTCGTCCTCACCTACAGCGACGGAACGATCGCCGGGATCGTGTACCCGCGGTTCTACATCGACGAGCTCGAAGCACTCTACGACCGAGTCGAGGAGCAGCCGGACCGACCGTTTCCCGGTGAAGACTCGCTGTCCACGCCGATTCCGCCGGACCAGATTCACCCGGTCGACGTGAAGACCGATTTCGTGCGCTGGCTCGCGCGTGCCGGGACCATGGACGTCCCGGTCGTCCTGCGTCTCATGTTCCCCGACGGAATCAACTCAATGCTCACGAGCTCGCGGATGCTCGATCGGACACTGCCGAAGCTTGCCGTCCACAAACTGCGTCACTATCTGCGCAGCGAACGGAACGCCGGTTACATGCGCAGCAAGCTCGCCTCGATCTTCCGGCAGCGGGAGATGGCGATGAAGGACATGCTCTCGAGCATTCTCACCACTCCTGACCAGGCGCTGAAGACGGTGTTTGCGCCCACGGACTTCACCTTCCACTTCTGGACCCAACTCTCGAGCACGCTGATCAAGGAGTACAGCCAGAAGAAGGACAAACTCGTCGAAGAGCACGGCCACTGCCAGGCGGCCTACCTCATCGGCTACTACAACGTGCACAACCGCGGCGTCCAGCAGCGTACGCGGGAACGGGAGGGCGCGCTGCGCCAGCTCGAGAACCGCCTGCGACAGCCTCCCTACACCTACACCATCAGCGACATCCACGGGTTCACCGATCAGCGGGGAGTCGCGCTCACAAAAAAGTACTCGCTCGACGACGTGAACACCTATGTCGCCGAGCGGGTCAAACCGGCCGACGACAGTTCGCTACCGCGGATGATCAGGGTGCGCGCCGCGGACGGCCGCGAGTACTACCTCTACCGCGACTACGTGCCGCATGTCACGGTCGAGCATGTCTTCGCCATGCGCCGGGAGCTGCGCGATCACTTCGTGGAGGCGTGGAAAGCCGCGCTGCAGCGGCATCAGCGGCCGCCGGAGATGATGGACGAGCAGGTCTTTGAGGCGGCCGTCGACGCGCGATTGCGGGAGTCGGATCCGCTCCTGTACACCCTCCTCAACTACAGCCTTCTCTTTCTCGCGCGAAAGGAAGGCAACCTTCCATCCGACCTGGCCGCGGAGCTCGACGAACTGTTCCAGCCAAAGGAGCAGAGCCTGCGACCGCTGCCGCGGATCCTCAACCTCGACCGCAGGAAACTCGCGACCGACGCCAAGCTGCTGCTCCCCTTCTGGCAGGCCGTGCCGATCATCAGCGCCCTTGTCGTCCTTCTCAAGCGCGTCTTCATCGGAATGAGCGAGGAGGAGCGCATCAGCCGGGCGGAGCGACGCGGGAGGCGCCGCAAAGGCGCTGCCGCCGCAACGGCGTCGTCGGGTCGACGGGCAACAACCGTGCGTTACGGCCCCGACGGCCCGGGACACGACGGCCCGAAGCACGGCCCGGAGCACGACCCGAAGCACGAGATGCGGGGCGTCGACCGCCTCGCCGGCGCCTCGTCATCGGCTTCCCGGCGCGCCCAGGTGGCCCGTTTCAAGGACGCCGTCCGCGACCTTCAGAAAGAATACGTCCACCCGGGCTCCACCCCGGAACGAACGCTCGGCGAACTCGCCGAGCGATGGAACCCGCTCCTCGATCCGGTCGCCAAGGAGCATCTCGTTGAAGACGTCAACAGCCTCGCCCGGGACTTCCTGCGGCGCATGAAGGTCAGCTTTCGACTCGTCCCGCCCACGAGGGATCGCGTGAACGAATGGGCGGATCGCTTGTGCCGAAACGACGCCTTCGCGCAAATTCGCCGGCGCGATGACCTGAAAGAGTATCTCAAACTATACATGCTGACGGTTCTTAGTAAGTAGCACAATCGCGCAAAAGGGGCTTCGCAGCGGCTACCGGACTTCGGTAAGAACCTCGCTCAGCTCCAGGTCGCCCATGAAACTGAGCTCCTCCACACAGCGGAGGAAGAGGCGCATGCACAGCATCGCGTCGTCAAGCGCTCGGTGGGCGCGGCTCGCGGGCAGCCGCAACTCGGCCGCGAGATTCTGGAGCCCATAGCTCTTGCGTCGCGGAAAGGCCTTGATCGCGAGCGCCTGTGTGTCGACCACCGGGTTCTCCACCTTGCCGTGTCCCAGCGATTCGACCGCCGCTCGAAGGAATCCCAGGTCGAACGGTGCGTTGTGCGCGAGGAGCACCGTGTCGCCGAGGAAGCTCACAAACTCCGGGAGCACGAGCTCGACCGGCGGTTCGGTGGCCACGTCGGCGTCCGCGATACCGCTCACGGCGGCGGCATCCGGAGTGATCGGGATGCCGGGGTTGGCCAGTCGCTCGAACGACGCAATGATGGCGGGCCCGCAGAACCTCACCGCCCCGAACTCGACGATCCGGTCGGTTGCCGGGTAGAGACCGGTGGTCTCGAAATCAAAGGCGGTGAACGTGACCGATGCTACGGGGGTCGTTGGTTCGGGACTCATCTGTGCTCCATTGACAACGGTACCAGGTTGATCCAGCATACACCATGTCCGTTGAACGCCTGCGAGAGGAATACGACCTCACCCTCGACGATGTACGCTGGTACCTCTCACACTCCATATCCGAAAGCCTGCTCTCGCAGCGCGAGCAGCGCGAGCAGATCGTACGACGCATCTGGTCGGGCGCGCTCGAGGCCGAGCTCTACGACATGGAGGAACGCTTTCTGCGGACGCTCCAGGACGAGCTCGACCGGAGTCTCACCGACGAAGGCTCGATTCGCGAGCATTTCGAGCACGCCCGGATGCTCAAGATGCGCCGATAACGGCAAGCTGCTCATCTACCCACTCCCGGATCCGGTGCAGCTCATCACGGACCTCCTGGCGCGCGGTCTCGAGCGGCGTACCGGCCGGTGAGGAGACCGATGCGTAGAACTTGATCTTCGGCTCGGTGCCCGAGGGCCGCGCGCTCACCACCGTCTCGTCTTCGAGGATGAACTGGAGAACGTTGGAAGACGGCAGATCGATATCGTGGCGAACCTCGTTCGCGGCCAGGTCCGCGGTCGTGTGCGCCTGGTAGTCCTTCACGAGATGCACCGGCACACCCGCGATGTGGCGGGGGCTCTCTGCTCGCAGTCGTTTCATGAGCTCGGCGATCGTTCGGGATCCGCTCAGTCCGCGGAAGTAGCGTGATATCTGGATCTCCTCGTAGTAGCCGAACTGATCGTAGAGCTCGTGCAGTCGTTCGAGGACCGTACGCCCGCGGGATCGCTGGTAGAGCGCGAGCTCCGCGGTGATCATCGCGGCGGTGATTGCGTCCTTGTCGCGGACCTCGGTCCCGATCAGATACCCGTAGCTCTCCTCGCCGCCGAGTACGTAGGTGCCCTCCTGCGGGTGTTCTTCAAGCCGACGCATGACCGTGGCGATGTGCTTGAACCCGGTCAAGGTGTCGTACACGCGTGCTCCGTGGTGCTCGGCGACCTTGCGCTGGAGCTCGGTCGTCACGATCGTCTTCACGAAGACCGGCTTCTCGGGCAGCGTTCCGCATTCCCGGCGTCCGCCCAGGACGTAGTCGGCCAGAAGCGCCCCGAGCTGGTTGCCCGTCAGAAGTTCGAAGCCGCCTCCGGCCGGTACGGCAACGCCGATGCGGTCGGCGTCCGGGTCGGTGGCCATCACGATGTCCGCCCGCTCCTCCATCGCCAGCGCAAGCGCACGCTCGAGCGCGCTCGCCTCCTCCGGGTTGGGCGACTCCACGGTGGGGAACTCGCCGTCCGGCTCCCGCTGCTCCGCCACGGTCACAACCCGCAGACCGAGCTCGCCGAGCACGCGCTCGACCATCACCGCGCCGGTTCCGTGAAGCGGCGTGTAGACGATCTTCAGATCTTCACCCGTGTCACGCACAAGCCGCGGGCGGACGCTCTGGCGTTTGACCATCGCGGCAAACTCGTCGTCCATCCGATCGTCGAGGTAGACGAGCATCCCCTGCTCCAGAGCCTCCTCTCGCCCGATCAGCGCGGGAGCACCGCTCACCGCGCGCACCTCGCTGATGATGGCCGAATCGTGCGGCGCCACGACCTGGGCTCCATCGCTCCAGTAGACTTTATAGCCGTTGTACTCCGGCGGGTTGTGGCTCGCGGTCACGACGACTCCCACGCTCGCGCCGAGGCGGCGAACGGCAAAGGAGAGCACCGGCGTCGGGCGAAGCGTCGGGAAGAGGTAGGCGCGGATGCCGTTCGCCGCGAAGACCAGTGCCGTCTGCAGCGCGAAGGCGTCCGAGTAGCGCCGGCAGTCGTACGCGACGACGGCGCGCAGTGTGCCGTCGGCGGACCGGTCGCCGTGAGACGAAACGTAGCGGGCGAGCCCTTCGGTGGCTCGCGCGACCACGAGCGGGTTCATGCGGTTGAACCCGCCTCCGATCACCCCGCGCAGTCCTCCGGTGCCGAACTCGAGGTGCTCGTAGAAGCGGTCGGTCAGCTCGTCTGCATCGTCGCTCTCGAGCAGCCGCTCCACCTCGGCACGGAAGCGTTCATCGCGCTCATGCTCCACGTATTCGCGAGCTCGGCGACGAAGCTCCCTTGCGTCAATCTGTCCTGCCACTGTCGGCTCCTTCTGCGTGAAATCCTCCGCGGATAAGCGGCGTAAGCTCACCGGGATCGTCGATCACCCGGGCCGCACCGGCTCGTACCAGCTCGGCTCGTCCGCGGAACCCCCAGCCGGCTCCTATCGCGATCATCCCGGCGTTCCGCGCCGTCTGCATGTCCACATCCGAGTCGCCGAGGTAGACGCACTCTCGCGGCTTCACACCCAGCTCGGATGCGATCGCGCACGCGCCGGCCGGATCGGGCTTGCGCGGAAAACCGTCGCGGAGCCCGCGAATGACCGAGAAGGTGTCGTCGGCGAAAAACGCGGCGACGATCGGCTTCACCAGCTCGTCCGGCTTGTTCGACAGCACCGCAAGCGGCAGCCCGAGTTCCGCGAGCTCGCCTATGAGCTTCGGGATCCCGGGATACGGTCGGGTACGCGAGACCGTATTCGCCGCGTACTCCTGCTTCATCCGGTCGAGAAGCGACCCAACGAGGTCGTCCGCGGGATGAGGTCGGGCATCCTCCCCGCCGCTCGCGAGCGCGCGTCTGACGAGCACGTCCGCGCCCGAGCCGACCATCAGCCGGTACGCATCCACCGGATGCGTCGGCAGCCCATGGGCGGCAAGCGCCGCGTTCATCGCACTCGCGATATCTGATAGAGTATCGAGAAGCGTGCCGTCAAGGTCAAAGAGCACCGCGCGGATATCCCGGCCCATGGGCCACTGTACTTGCGGTCCCGAGGTCCGTCAACAAATGAGAATACGCTACCTGGAGTCCTTTTACGGCGGGTCCCACCGCGACGTTGCCGACGGCATCGCCGGCCACTCCCGCCACGACGTTGCGCTGTCCACCCTGCCGGCCCGGTACTGGCGCTGGCGTATGCGCGCCGCCGGGGTTCACTTCGCGCGCGAGCTGCGCGAAGAGGTCCGGGATGCGGATCTGCTCGTCTGCACGGGGCTGATGAGTCTCACCGACCTCGCGGCCCTGCTTGGCCCGCAGCGCCCGCCGATCCTCCTCTACGCGCACGAGACCCAGATCGTCTATCCGGATCGCGATGCCGGGATGCACGTCGCCTTCACCGACCTCGCGAACATGCTCGTCGCCAACCACATCGCCTTCAACTCGCACACGCACCGCGGCGCCTATCTCGCGGAGCTACCCGGCTTCCTGGAACGAATGCCCGAATACCCGCCTTCATGGGCGATCGACGAGATCGCACGCAAGAGCTCGGTCTGTTATCCCGGGATCGAGGTCGCTGCCCCGGACGATCGCGCTCCCGGTGCGGATTCCCCGTCCTGCGCGCCGTGCGTTCGTTCGCGCGACGACGAGGGTCTGCCCCCGCTCGTTCTCTGGAACCATCGGTGGGAGTACGACAAGGATCCCGACGCCTTCTTCGCGGCCCTGCGCGTCGCGCGCGAGCGGGGATACGC
>SKQU01000001.1 GCA_007118855.1 Spirochaetaceae bacterium | reverse complement strand
CCCATCGTCGCCTCCTGCCCCGTACGAGGCGTGTCGCTCGTATTCGTCGAGCATGATGTGATAACTCTCCAACGGCATCCCGTGGAAGACGCAGTTCGACGTCGAGAAGACAAAACCCCCGCCCGGTTTGCCGTGTCTCATCGCATACCGCACCGACTCGCGGATGCGCTCTTCGTCCACCTCCTGCAGAAGGGAGGCCTGGACGTTGCCCATGAGAATGAGCCGGTCCCCGTAGCGGTGCTTCACCTCCGCGATGTCCATGTGTCCCTGCGGATCGATCGACTGGTACCCGTCGAGCCCCGTTGAGGCGAGCTGGTCGAGAACGAGCCGGAGGTCGCCGTCGGAGTGGAGAATCGCCTTCGTGCCGAACTCGTGCATCTTCGAGACGATGCGCTCGAGGTAGGGGGTAACGAACTCGGCGAACATCTCGGGGCTGATGAACGGCCCCTGGTTGTAGCCGTAGTCGCTGTTGATGCAGATGAAGTCGACACCCTGGTCGACCTGCCGACGCGCGAGCTCGATCGAGTGGGCCATCTTCACCTTCGCCTCGTCGTGAATCCGCTGCGGCTCCTCGAAGAGCTTCACGACGAAGTCCATCATCTCCTCACCGGTGGGCATCCAGAAGGTTCCCTGCCCGTTGAAGCTGTAGATCATCACCCGGCCGCCGAAACGCTTCCGCCCGCGAGGAATGACCTCGCCGTCGTAGTGCCCGTGGAAACTCACCGGCAGCGCCGCCGCGCACCACTCGTACCGATCGAGGATCCGCTCCCAGATCGTGAAGTACCGCTCGAGGAGCGCCTCGCGCTCCTTCCCCGACGCACGCCCCACCTCCTCCTGCGTAGGCCAGGAGAGTCCGAATGCCTCCTGCTCGAGCTGGAAGACGAGCTCAAAATGCGGGACCCTATCCGGCAGCTCGCGATCGAGCACGCTCTGCAGGCGTTCGCGCGGGACCATGCCGCGATACTACCCGAGCGCGACTGCGGCGGCAAGAAGCCACGGCTCACGGCCGCCGCGATGGACGCGCCCGGCGGCATGGGCTATCATGCGCCGCGGAGAGGAGCCCCATGGAACCCAAGATGCGAATCGCGCTCGGACAGATGCGCGAGGTAACCCACGAGAACATGACCTTCGCGCGCCAGCTCGGCCTGGAGAGCGTGCAGTTCAACACACCGGACCTGCCTGCCGGAAGCGGCGCCTGGGAGCTCGACGACCTGCTCTGGCTCAAGGAGCGCTGCGGCCGCTACGGGCTCACCGTGGAGGCGCTCGAAAACGTCCCGGTGAGCTTCTACGACCGCGCGATGCTCGGGCTCCCTGGGCGCGACGAGCAGATCGAGAACTACCGCAGGACGATCCGTAACATGGGAAAGGCCGGCATCCCCGTCCTCGGCTACCACTGGATGCCGAACGGCGTGTGGCGCACCTCCGGAGCCGAACCCGGCCGCGGCGGCGCGCGGGTTACCGCCTTCGAGATGGAGAAGGCCGACGCGCCGCTCCTGGCCGGAGCCCGCGAACCGGGACCGGAAGAGGGGCGGGGACGATCGTTCTCCGCGGATGAGATGTGGGCCAACTACGAGTACTTCCTCAAGGCCGTCCTGCCGGTCGCGGAGGAAGCCGGCGTCAGGCTCGCCCTCCACCCGGACGACCCGCCGGTGCCCGAGCTCGGCGGGATCGCCCGGCTCTTCCACAGCGCGGAAGGGTTCAGACGCGCGATGGCGATCGTGCCGAGTCCGAACAGCGGGATCGACTTCTGCATGGGCTGCTTCTCGGAGATGGGGCCGGACGTCATTGAGTCGATCCGCTCCTTCGGCGAGCAGGGCAAGATCCTCTACGTCCACTTCCGCGACGTGCAGGGCTGCGTTCCCTCGTTCAGGGAGTGCTTCCTTGGTGAGGGCAACGTCAACGTCGCCCTGGCGATCCGCACGCTGAAGGAGGTCGGCTTCACCGGGTTCCTGCTCGACGATCACGTCCCGCACATGGTCAACGACAGCGACTGGGGCCACCGCGCCCGCGCTCACGCAATCGGCTACATCTCGGGCCTCCTCGAGGCGGTGAACCAGCTCGGGTAGCTCGCAAACTCCACACAATCTTCACGCAGCCATCGGAAACCCTTCACGCTGCTCTCCGATCATCATGGCACCAGAGGGAGTGAGGATGACGATGAGAAGACGAAGGGTTCTGTTGCTGATGCTGTTCGTCGCCGGAGCAGCCGCAATCGGCACGGCAGCCTACCTGTGGCGAAACGGCGGGTCCGACGCAAATGGAGACACCAGCGCCAGTGCCCCGACGACTATCGAGCCGGTGGAAGGCACCGTCCAGGTGGGCGTGGAGTCTCCCGCGATCGTCGAGCCGTTCCAGAGTCGGACACTCAGATCGCGCTCACCCGGCGTAATCGAGTTCGCCGCATCAACCGGCACGATGGTTTCCGAAGACGACGTCGTCGTCCGCCTTGACACCGCGGATCTCCAGGCACGCCTGCGACGGGCGGAGATCGACCTCGCCGAGTCGCAGATCGCCCACGACCGTACAATCCGGGCGGTCGAACGAGCGGCACACGATCTCAAGAGCACGGAAGAGCTCCATGCCGCGGGCGCAGCAACCCGCGAACAGCTCGACAATCGACACGACAGCCTCTACCAGGCGCAGTACGCCGCTCAGTCGGCAACCTTCACGCTCGAGAGGAGACAGCTCGACTACGAGTCCGCTCTGGCCGACATTGAGACGCGTGCCGTGCGGGCTCCGTTCTCCGGGGTCATCTCCGCAACCGCGGTCGGACGCGGAGACACTGTGGGCACGAACACCGAGCTCATCACGATCGTCGACACCAGCAGAGTCCGGCTCCTCGCGGAGATCGACGAATACGACATCTCGTACGTCGCCGCGGACATGCGTGCCCAGGCGCGTGTTGACGCGCTCGAAGCGCTTGGAGGCGCCCGCAGCACCTTCACCGGCGTGGTCGACTTCGTAAGCCCTACCGCGCGCATCGTCAGCAATATCTCGGTCTTCACCGTTACGGCGCGTTTCAACAACGCAGACGGCCTGTTGCGGTCGGGCATGACCGCCGACCTGCTGATACTCACGGCCCAGGACACCGGGCTGATCGTCCCGTCACGGGCGGTGTCATCCGTCCGGGACCGGAGCTACGTCGACGTCCTCCTCGAGGACGGCGAGATCGAACCGAGGCGCGTTGTGACCGGCGCGGACGACGGTGTCAGCATCGTCGTGCTCGAGGGACTCGAACGGTCGGACAAGGTCGTCGTCCCCGAGATCGCGGGACTCGATGCATTGACCTCGCCACCGCTCAGCCCGGTCGAGCCCAACTCAACCCTGATCCCCCTCTCGGTACCCGGCAGTAGCGGTACGTCCGGCGGCGGCGGGGGCGGCGGCGGAGCCGGTCGCCAATGATCACCATGACCGACGTCAGTAAGGAGTACCGCATGGGTGCGGAGACGGTGCATGCGCTCGCGGGCGTGAGCCTGCAGATCGACAGCGGAGACTTCGTCTCGATCATGGGACCGAGCGGTTCCGGCAAGAGCACACTGATGAATATCATCGGGTGCCTTGACACCCCTACGAGGGGATCCTACAGGCTCGCGGATGAGCCGGTCGAACGCCTGTCACCGGATCGACTGGCCGAAGTGCGCAACAGCGCGATCGGATTCGTCTTCCAGACGTTCAACCTCCTGCCGCGGCTGAACGCGCTGGAGAACGTCGAGCTTCCGCTCGTCTACGCCGGCATCTCCAGCGGCGAGAGACGGGCGACCGCGCGTGAGCTCCTGGATCGAGTAGGCCTGAGCGACCGGGTCCGACACCGTCCGAACGAGCTTTCAGGCGGTCAGCGCCAGCGCGTCGCGATCGCACGAGCGCTTGCCACGAAACCTCGGGTACTGTTGGCGGACGAACCGACCGGGGCGCTCGACACCAGGACCGGCTCGGAGATCATGGATCTGCTCGAGGAGCTGAACCACGACGGCACCACGCTCGTGCTCGTGACCCACGAGCCGGAGCTTGCCGAACGGGCCCGGCGGGTGATTCGACTTCTTGACGGGAGGGTCGCGTAATGGGACGCCGATCGCTCTGGGAAAGTATGCGCATGTCCGGCCGCAGTATCGCCGGCTCCCCGGTACGAGCCGCCTTGACCGCGCTCGGCGTGATGATAGGGGTCGCGTCGGTGATATCGCTCGTGGCCCTCGGCCGTGGAGCCCAGGAGGAGGTAGCCGGCGGGCTTCAGCAGCTCGGCTCGAACCTCCTCATCGTCTACTCCGGCGCGCCGCGAGGCACGGCTCTCGTGCGCACGAACATCTCAAACATCCGTCCGACGCTGACCGAGACGGATCTCGAGACCATCCGCGGGTTCCCCGCGGACATGGTAACGTACGTGGCACCGGCGAGCACGGCAAACGCGCAACTGAAGTACGAGAACCGGAACACGGTATCCACGGTCATCGGGACCACGCCGGAGTACACGGAGGTGCGCAATTTCCGGCCGGCGTACGGGGAGTTCTTCTCACAGTCGGACGTGGACTCCCGAAGCAGCGTGGCGGCGATCGGCATGCAGGTCTACCGTGACCTGTTCGCGCCCGGAACCGATCCGGTCGGACAACGCATGCGAGTCAACGGCATCTCGTTCAGGATTGTCGGCGTGATGGAGGAGAAGGGAGATGCGGCACAGGACAACTCGGTGCTCATCCCCATCACCACCTACCAGAGGAGAATCTCCGGTGACAGCAACTACGCGATGATCGCGATCCAGGCTGCCTCTCCGGATGTGATGCGCCCGCTTCAGGCGACGATCGAGGAGCACCTGCTGCGTCTCCATCGGCTTCCGTCCATGGAGAGTGCGGATTTCTACGTCGCCAACCAGCTCGATCTCCTCGCGACGGTTGAGGGGGTAGCCGGCACCTTCACGCTGATGCTCGCGAGCATCGCGGCGATCAGCCTGGTGGTCGGCGGGGTCGGCATCATGAACATCATGCTGGTCTCCGTCACCGAGCGCACCCGTGAGATCGGAGTCCGCATGGCGCTCGGCGCGCGCAGACGGGACATCATCTCCCAGTTCCTCACTGAGGCCGTGCTGATCGCCCTTGGCGGCGGACTGATCGGCATCGCGATAGGCGTCGGCGGGTCGTGGGCTGTCACCGAGTTCGCGCGCATCGCCTCGCATATCACGCCCATATCTATCGTCGCCGCGTTCGGATTCTCGATCCTCGTGGGCCTGTTCTTCGGCGGCTACCCCGCCTGGCGCGCATCACGACTCGATCCCATAGAGGCACTCAGATACGAGTAGGAGCAGGAAAGGAATGAGAACATCCACAGGCTTATACGCCGTGATTGCGGCGCTCTTGTCACTCTTGCTGGTGAGCCCGGCTTTCGGGCAGTCCCGCGGCAATACGGAACTGCAGGCCGCTCGGGCCGAGGCTGAGACCGTACTCGATCTCGGAAGGCTGCTCGGCTTCGTCTACCGCATGACCACGGAGTTCGAGGCGCTCGAGCTGTCGGACTCCCAGGTTCGCGAGATGCTGGAGATTCTTCGCCAGATCCGCGGGACGGCTCGCCTTGATGGGCCGACGGCCGAAGGCTACATGACCCGCATTGAGGACCGGATCCTCACCGCGGGGCAACTCATTCACACGGACCGGCTCTGGATTCAGTCCGAGCGCGACCGTGGAAACGACGGGAGCGGCACGGGGGTTGCGCAGCAACGTGGTGCGAGTCGTGGTGCTGGGGACGAACGGACCGGCGAGGGTTCGGGGACCTCGAGCGAGCACCAGTCTGAGCGTACGGCCGATGCAGGCGAGCTGGCGGTCTTCGCTGCAGGCGGAGACTTCAACCCGCTGCTCGACACCTCGCGTCCGCAGGGCCAGTCGTTCGAGGCGCTCTACACCTACCTGGACGATCGCATCAAGGGGCGGTGAGCGAGGCGGCGAACGACAAGGCTCTTAAGCGGTGCGTCGGCATCCGGTGATTGCTTATCCGGCATTCCGACGCTAAGTTCTACCGGACGTCGCTACGTCGAGGAGCCTGCATGTCCGCGCGACCCGCGTCCACACCGAACCCCGCTTCACCTGCCCCGCGAGGCCGTAACGAGTCGCTCGGCACCGAGAAGATCGGGAAGCTTCTCGCACGGCTGTCGATCCCCGCGATGATAGGGATGTTCGTCAACGCGCTCTACAATCTCGTTGACACGATCTTCATTGGTCAGGCGGTTGGGCCGGCCGGGATAGGCGGGCTCGCGATTTCGTTCCCCTTCCAGATCCTGCTGTTCGCGATCTCCACGATGATCGGGATCGGTGGGGCGTCGGTCTGCTCCCGGGCGCTGGGAGCCGGCGACATGGTGAAGGCCCGCCGCGCGGCGGGGAACGCCTTCGCGATGTCGGCAGTGCTTGCCCTCGCGATTCTGGCCGGAGGGCTCTTCTTCCTCGAGGAGATCCTCATCGCCTTCGGCGCGACCCCCGGGCTGATCGACCACGCACGAGACTACCTCGAGATCATCGTGATTGGCTCGCCGCTGCTCATCGTCGCGGTCACCGGGAACATCCTCATCAGAAGCGAGGGGCGGGCGAAGGTCGCGATGGTCACGATGCTGATTGGCGCCGGAGCCAATCTGATCCTCGACCCCATCTTCATCTTCGGCCTGGGCATGGGAGTCCGCGGCGCCGCGTGGGCCACGGTAATCGGCTTCGGCCTCTCCTTCGTGTTCGTCCTGGGCTTCTTCCTCTCCGGTAGGAGCAGCCTCTCATTCTCCCGGGCAGATCTGCGCATCGCGCCGGCGATCAGCCGCGAGATGCTCGCCGTGGGTTTTCCGAACTTCATGAAGCAGGTGGGGGGCTCGCTCCTGGTGATCGTCGCGAATAACGTCCTGCGCGTCCACGGCGGCGACATCGCGATCGCGACCTTCGGGGTGATCAACCGGATCCTGATGTTCGCGGTGATGCCGGTCTTCGGGATCGTCCAGGGCTTCCAGCCCATCGCCGGGTACAACTACGGGGCGCGGAACATGGAGCGGGTGCGCGAGGTCGTCAAGGTCGCCTCGATCGCAACGACCGCCTGCGCGAGTCTGTTCTTCGTCGCGATGATGGCGTTTCCCGGCCCCCTGATGAGCATCTTCGGCGACGACGCCGAGCTCATCGCGCTCGGCACGCAGGCGATGAGGATCATCGTGCTCGTCCTGCCGATCATCGGCGTGCAACTTGTGGGAGCCACCTTCTTCATGGCGATCGGCAGGGCGTTCCCGGCGCTCGTATTGTCCGTCTCACGACAGATCCTTTTTCTCATCCCGCTCGTAATCGTCTTCCCGCTCTTCTGGGGAACCACCGGTGTCTGGCTCGCCTTTCCCGTCGCGGATACGCTCGCAACGAGCGTAACGATCGTGTGGGTAGCGTCTGAGCTCCGGAAGCTGCGACTGCACGACCGCTCGTTCGACCGCCCGCGCGACGAGAAGACCGGCTCCCCGGCTCAGCCGGCGGTCACCGCCGAAACCTCCGCGTCATGACGGCAGGCCGGGCGGCTGCTCCCTGAACGGCTGCAGCATGAGCGGCAGGAGCCTCTGCAGGTGCGGACCGACGCGGGCCCCAGGCGCGACGCCGCCGGCGACGTCCCAGAGGGAGGCGCCCATGGAGCGCAGCGCGAAGGTCGTGGCGATCCAGCCCTGCGTCCACCCCGACTCGATGCACCAGGCACCCCACCCTTCGTCGGCATTGCTCGCCCAGTAGTCCCAGAGACGAAAGTCGAAGGCGCGGAACCACCCTCCGTCGAGCTCCGGATGCGCCTCCGAGCGCACCTGAGAGCGACAGAGGAAGCCGGCGAGCCGGTCCGCGGCTTGCGCGTAGAACTGCTCGCCGGTCGCGGCGGCCGCTTCGTAGAGGCCGATGAAGGCGAAGTTGGTCGTGTAGAGCAGATCACAGAGGGGGTCGCCGTTCTCCTGGATCAGGGGCGCTTCGGCCGTCCCGTACGCTTCGTTCGACCGGGGCGGCCCGTACGACCCGTGACCTTCCGCCCCCACCTCTTCGGCGATCGCGCCGCACGAGTCCTGTCTGGCGAGCAGGTCCCGTCCCACGCGACGGAGCCACTCCCTGTGCGTGGTCGAATCGTCCACGCGCACGAGCCAGGCGAGCGGCAGGAGCATCCTCGCGCGCTCCTGCTGCATCCCGTTGGTCCATCGCCACTCGTGCGGGTAGGCGTCCATCGTGCGGAGGATTCCGCGAGACGCGCACTCACGGAAGGCTTCTGATCCGCTCTGCCGGTACGCAAGAAGATAGCAGGCCCACAGCCACGACTCGTAGTGCGGGGCGACGTGCAGCCGGTCGAGCTCGTGGTAGTGCCGCCAGCCCCGCTCCCGGAGGTCGGCCTCCTCGAGCCGCCGGCCCCGAAACCCCGAGGGACCCGTGGTCCGCAGGTTCGCGAGCAGACACCGTGAGACCCGTTCGTCCCACCGCTCGACCCCGAGCAATCCGGCCGCGGCCATCGCGGCGAGCATGACCCGCGCATTGTCGTCGCCGTAGTAGACCCCGTCGGCCGGCGGCAGGGTGGTCCAGGCGAGCAGTCCGTACGACGGGCTCTGCGGGTCGGCTCGCGGACCGTTGCCAAGCACCGAGTCGAGCAGGACGAAGTCAAGAAGATTCCCGGCAACCTCTGCGGTCGCCCGGTCGTCGGCGACCGACGCGAGCGCCGCCATCGCCATCGCCGACTCGCTCATGCAGTCGCCGCGAAGATGGTAGCGCCAGTCCTGGCTCCCGTCCGGATGGATCCGCGAGCTCGCCCCTTCGATCATCCCGCACGAGCCATCGCCGGCCGGCCAGTCCGCCTCGGGACCGGGGCCGGTCCCGTCATGGAAGCTCTCGAGCCTGCGGCGAGCCTCGTCGCTCCAGCCCGGATGGACGAGAAGCCTCGCGCGTGAGAACCAGGTCGCGCCCCGGCGAAGCGCATGGAGCTCGGCGTCGGCAGGCAGGCGCTCCTCAGCCCCGTACGCCGGACCAACGGCGGGCGTGAAGCGCAGTTCCGTTGTCTCGAGCTCCGGACACGCCCATGAGAGAACCCATCGCCAGACCTCGGTCCAGGCGGCGGCCGGCGCGTAGCGGCCGGTCACGAAACCGCTCAGCTTCGTGGTCGCGATGAGCGTCGTCGGATCGACAGAAAAGAGCACCGGATGCGCGGTGTCCGGGATCCCGTAGAGGGCGCGGTCGAACCCGGCCACGCGCGCGGAGACGAGGTGCGGGTGACCCGCCTCACAGGCGATCGAACGGCACTGGTGCATCGAGAGGATGCGAAGGCGTTCGATCGCGGGCGAAAAGGCGTCTGAGGCGACGACGACGCGTTCCCATTCGGCCTCGCGGGTCTCCCCGAGCGCGACGCCGGGCACGGCCCGGGGGTACTCAACGTAGAGCCGCACGCCGGCCCGCTTCGCCGCGTCGTACACCGCCGGTTCGACGTCGGTTCGCTCCTGCGGGTACCGCTCTGCGAGCACGAGGACGCCGTCTCCGGCGGCCGCGCTCGATACGGCCCGCGCCGCGTCGTCGCTTCGGTGGAACTCTGTGCCGGATGCGCGCAGCACCCGGCACAGGTCGTTTTCTTCACCACAGACAAGGATCAGACTCATCACAGACTCCGGTAGTAGAGGATGGCAAGCTGGGTCCGGTCGCGCACGTCGAGCTTGACGAGCATCTCTGAGACATAGTTCCGCACGGTTCCGTCCGAGAGGTTGAGCTTCGCGGCGATCTCCTTGTTCGAGAGACCTTCGGCGATGAGCACGAGGATCTCGTGCTCCCGGGGGGCAAGACCGAGTGCCGGCGCAGGCCGCGCCGGCCCCGGCGCGCCTGAGGCCGCAGCCGCGTCAACCATCCTCCCGAGCCGCTTCGCCACCTCGTTCTGAAGCACCGTATGCCCCCGCGCGACGGCGCGCACGCTCTCGACGATCGCGTCGGCCGGCGAGCTCTTCAGCACGTACCCTTCGGCGCCGAGCGCGATCGCGCTTCGGATGTACTCGGTATCGTCGAAGGTCGTGAGGATGATCACCTTCACGTTGGTCCCGGCCTTGATCGCCCTCGTCGCTGCGACCCCGTCCATCGCCGGCATCCGAATGTCCATCAGCACCACGTCCGGCCGCTCGCGCAGGCAGAGCGCCACGGCCTCTTGTCCGTCGGCGGCGGCGCCCACGAGGAGAAT
>SKQU01000332.1 GCA_007118855.1 Spirochaetaceae bacterium | reverse complement strand
TGTGCCCAGTGTTGCGAGGATACTCTCGAGATCATCCATACGCTGACAGTATACCGCAGGCGACTGCAGTGCAATACGCTCGATCGCTCCGACTTCGTTGCGCGCCTGCTCCGGCTCCCCGACCGCGCTGTTTGACCCGGTCACGGCGCGCCTCGTATACTCGTCGGGCAAAGGAAGCCGGTGACCACGAGAGAACGATTCCGCCACTACCTGGAGACCGGACACCCGGTGCTGCTCGACGGCGCAACGGGAACGGAGCTCTACAACCGTGGCGTCTTCATCAACCGATGTTTCGAGGCGGCGAACATCACGGACCCGGAGCTCGTGCTCGGTCTGCACCGCGACTACGTCGCGGCGGGCGCCGGCGCCCTGCTCACCAACAGCTGGGGCGCTAACGAGCTCAAGCTCGCGGGCCACAGCCTCGCGGAGCAGCTGGAGAAGGTGAACCTCGCCGCAGCGCGCCTGGCGCGCGAGGCCGCCGGGGACGAAGTCTTCGTGGGCGGCGCGGTCGGACCGCTCGGGCGCCGGATCGAGCCGTGGGGCACGCTCTCAGCGAAGGAGGCGTTCGACGCGTTCTCCCGGCAGATCGCCTGCCTCGAACGCGGAGGCGTCGATTTCCTTTTCCTTGAGACCTTCCCGGACCCGAACGAGCTCGAACAGGCAATTCTCGCCGCGAAGGCCGTCGCGCCGCATCTGCCGGCGGCGGCCTCTCTCACGATCGACCTGGCAGGGAACCTGGTTCACGGCGGGTCGCTCGAGCAGGCCATTCAGACGATCGACGGCTGCGGAGCGGACATCGTGGGTCTGAACTGCTCCGTGGGTCCGCAGCCCACCCTGAACGCCGTACAGCGCATCAAGGGTCTCACCTCTCGACCACTGAGCGTCAAGCCGAACGCCGGGCTTCCGCGACAGGTGGAAGGCCGCACGATCTACATGAGCACGCCGGAGTACCTCGCGACGTTCACACGGAACTTCCTGCAGGCAGGGGTCCAGTTCGTCGGGGGATGCTGCGGCACGACGCCGGCACACGTGAAGAGCATGGCCGTCGCGTACCGGCACTTCATGGCGATGCGCGGCGACCGCTCGAAAGACGGGCAGGCGCGTGGAGCCGCCGATCGACCGGAGGCGCCCCCTGCGACGCCCGCCTCGGCCGGCGCACGCCCGGCCGACGAGAGGCCCGTGGTGAGCCGTGTCCCCTTCGCTGAGAAGTCGAGGTGGTCCGCGAAGATCGCGGCCGGCGAGAAGGTGTACGCGCTCGAGCTCCTGCCGCCGAGCGGCGTCGACATCGCCCCCCTGCTCGAGCGGACGAAGAAGGTGAAGGCGGCGGGAATTGATGTCATCAATATACCGGACGGGCCGCGGGCGAGCTCGCGGATGAGCACGATCCTCGCGGCGGTGATGATCGAACAGCGCGTCGGTATTGAAACGATCCTCCACTACACGTGCCGCGACCGGAACCTGATTGGCATGCAGTCTGACCTGCTCGGGATTCACGCGGTGGGCCTGCGAAACGTGCTCGTGGTGACCGGAGACCCGCCGAAGGTGGGAAACTACCCGAACGCGACCGGGGTCTTCGACGTCGACGCGATCGGGCTCACCAGAGTGGTCCACCAGCTGAACGGCGGAATCGACGTCGGGGACCGTGCAATCGGGGAGCCCACGGCGCTGTCGATCGGCGTGGGGGTCAACCCGGTGCACCGCGACTTCGACTACGAGATGGAGCGGTACCGCAGGAAGGTCGACGCGGGAGCCGAGTGGGCGATCACGCAACCGGTCTTCGACGCCGAAGACATGTTCCGGTTTCTCGACTATGGTGAGAAGCACGGGCTGCGGATTCCGGTCATCGCCGGCATCTGGCCGCTGACGAGCCTGCGAAACGCGCAGTTCATGCATAACGAAGTGCCCGGGGTGAGTATCCCCGACGCGGTGATGGAAGCCATGGCGCGGGCCGACTCCCGGGAGGCCGCTGTACGGACCGGGGTCGAGATCGCGTGCGAGCTCCGGCGACGACTCGAGGCCGACGTTCAGGGGTTCCAGATTTCCGCGCCGTTCGGGCGAGTCGACATGGCGCTCTCGGTCGCCCGGCCCGAACGTCCCTGACCCGTCAGGAGAGGAGAGAAATGTCACGACCAAAGATCGTCGAAGCCGCGGCGCAAGGACGTCCCCTCGTCTCCGACGGCGCCTGGGGCACCATGCTTCAGAGCGTTGGACTCGGCCCGGGGGAGTGCCCGGAGCTCTGGAATCTCACCCATCCCGACGAGGTCTACCGGATCGCGAGGGCGTACGCGGACGCCGGTGCCGACATGCTCGAGACCAACAGTTTCGGCGGCAGTCGGTTCAAGCTCGCGCACTACGGAGCGGAGGACCGGTGCGCCGCGGTAAACGAGGCGGCGGCCCGTCTCTCGAGAGACGCGGCCGGGGAGGACCGTTGGGTGCTCGGATCGGTCGGACCGACGGGCAAGATGCTCGTACTCGAAGAGGTGACCCCTGAAGAGCTCTACGAGGGGTTCGTCGAGCAGGTCACGTCGCTCGAGCGGGGCGGGTGCGACGCGATCTGCGTCGAGACGATGATGGACGTTGAGGAGGCGCGGCTCGCGGTCCGCGCGTCCCGGGAGCACACCGCGCTCGAGGTCATCGCGACCTTCACATTCGAGCAGACCAGACAGGGCGACTATCGCACGATGATGGGCACCTCCCCGGTCGACGCCGCTCAAGCGATGCTCGAGGCCGGCGCCCACATCATCGGGACGAACTGCGGGAACGGATTCGCGCGCATGATCGACATCGTCCGGGAGCTGCGACACGCCTTCGCCGACGCTCCGATTCTCGTGCACGCGAACGCGGGCCTCCCGGTGCACGAGGACGGGGTGGACCGCTACTCGGACTCTCCGGATACGATGGCGTCGCTCGCCCCGCAGCTCGTGTCCGCGGGCGCGACGATCATCGGAGGTTGCTGCGGGACGGGCCCCGCGCACATCAAGGCGATCGCCGAGGCGGTACGGCCGACAGGCCGCGAATCTGCCACCTGACCCGCGGGCTCGCGCCGACACGGACCGGCGGTTCGACGAGCACCGGCGTCATGTGATCCCTTCCTGTTCGAGCTGCGAAAAGGAACTCCGGCAAGACCTTTCGGTCATTTCTTCTGCGCGAACAGGTCGTAGGAACGAGCGAGCTCGAGCATGCGGTTGGCGAGCTCCTGGTCACGAGCATGGGCAGCCGGTGCGCGTTGGTGGGTCACGAAGAAGTACTCGCCCGTGGTCTCCTGGAGCTGCTCGTCGTCGGCGAGGTAGGCCGGGCCGCGCGATCCAACGATCTGGGGGCGGGCGAAGAGCGCGGTGGCGAATCGGAACACGGCAGCGGCAGCGGTCGGGGGATTCGACGAGCCCATCGCGGTCTTGATCCACCCCGGATGGACCGCGTTCACCGTGATACCGGTCCCGCCCAGCTCCCCCGCGATCGCACGCGTCCAGAGGATGAGCGCGGTCTTCGAACGGGCGTACTGGAGGAACCCGCGGTACTTCCGTCGTTTCATCTGCAGGTCGTCGAGGTCCGGCACGCCGGCTGCGTGCGCCTGCGAGACGACGTTGATCACCCGGGAAGGCCGACTCTTCTTCAACCTGCCGAGCAGTCCGAGTGTCAGGCGGATGGGCGCGACCACGTTGAGCGCATAGGTGTGCTCAAAGCCGTCGGGGGTGGTCGCGCGCCGGGCGAAATACCCGCCGGCATTGTTGATCAGCACGTGAAGCCGACGGTACCGTGACCGCACCCGCTCCATCAGGAACGCCGTCGCGGTCGGGTCGGTCAGATCGGCGAGGAGCAGATACGGTTCGGGCGAGCCGGCCGAGCGTGCCGCTCGACGCACCTCCTCAAGGGCCTTTTCGCCCCGTTCCCGGTTTCGCGCGGCCATCACGACCTGCGCGCCCCGGCGGGCGAGCTCTTTGCTCGTCTCGAGCCCTACCCCGCTACTCGCCCCCGTGACCATCACCACCCTGCCGCGAACGAATCCCATGACTGAAGCATACCGCCTCGGAGGAGATCCGAACACCGGATATTTGACCTTGGGGCGCATTGAGAGATAGTATGCTTGCGGAGGAACCTGTGGATTCTGATCTTCTGAAACCGCTCGTGGCCCTGGGCGGCGTACTGGTCGTGGGGTTCGTCATCATACTGCTGGCGCTTCCGGCACCGACGGCGCCCGCGGAGGAGCCCGATGCACAATACACCGGTGTCGGCGAGGGCTACTACGCCGATATCACGGTGGAAGTCGGCATCACTGACGGCCGGATCGTCACGATCGAAGTGACCGAGCACGAAGACACTCGGGGGCTTGCGGACAACGCGATTGAGGAAACGATCAACCGGATCCTCGAGGCCCAGAGTACCGACGTGGACACCGTCAGCGGCGCCACCGGAACGAGTCGGGGAGTCATCGAAGGAGTTCGCGAAGCGCTGGACGCTGCCGGGCTCTGAGTCATCCCGTCGCCTGATCCGGCCGGCAGCGGCTGAGACGCCTACTCGCTCTCCGTCGTCGCGCTGTCGTCGGCCGGCTCGGCAGCCGGGCCATCCGGCTCGGCAGCGTCCTCGATGGGCCGGCGCGCGATCGTGCGGTAGATCTCCTGTCCCGAACGGTAGAGGATGAGCGAGGAGTTCTCCCGTACCTGGTAGGGAACCGAGAGCTCGATACCCGGGTGAAGCATGCTGAAGACCACCGTACGCTCGCCGGCGGGCGACTGGGCCTCGAGGGTGAGCTCGACCTCGACCGGATAGTTTGGAAGCGACCGCTGAATGGTGCCGAAGACCTCGTCCTCCGGCACGGGAGACGGGCGGGTCATCGTGAGCGTGACGAAGCTGCCCACCTCGACCTCGGATTGAGGTTCCGGATCCTGCGCGACGATGAGCCCCGCACGCTCGTCCGACTGCGCATCGCGTACCTCGAACCGGAACGGGATGCTGTTCTGCGAGAGCCTGTGAACCGCCGTCTCATAGGGCAACCCGATGAACGAAGGCAACTCGATCCGGTCGACGTCCGGGCCTCGACTCACAACGAGCGACACATCGGTAATCGTGGTTATCCCGGTTCCCGGCGTCGGACTCTGAGCGATGACGGTGCCTGGCTCCTGGTCGCTGAAGACGTACTGCGGTTCGCTGAGCCGGATCGTCTGATCGCCGGAGGCAAAGAGCGCGCGGAGCTCCGCCCGCACCTCGGTGATGGACCGGCCGACGTAGGTTCCCACGCGGTCCACCCGCGCGCCCCGGCTGACGATCAGCGAAACGCGCTTTCCGGCTCGCACGAGCGTGCCGGCCGGAGGCGTCTGGCCGATCACCCTCCCGGCAAGAGCCGGGTCCGCTGAGTAGCGGACCTCCACGTTCGCGACGAGCCCGCGCTCCTGAAGCGCGAGCATCGCCTCCAGAAGCGCGACGTCCCGGACCTCCGGGACCATCGTCTCCTCGGCGCCACGCAGGCTGAAGAGAAAGGTCGACAACCCGGCGATGATCATCAGAAAGACCGCGCCCACGAGCGCGAAAATCAGTGTCTTGAACAGACGGACATCAGGGTCGTCGTACCGCGACGGTACGACGGTCCGCATCCGGTCCCATATCGTGTCTCGCAATCAGGATCCTCCGAGCACAAGCCCCAGCATATCGGGCGCTCCGTTCAGAAAGCTTCGCCACTCAAGGGGTTTGCGTGACTGCAGTTGAAGCTTCCGCAGCGCCAAAAGGCCGTTCCCTGTTTCTACCAGAATACCACGGGACGTGTCCACTCGAACGACGGTCCCGGGTGGTGACCCGCCGGCGAGCGAAAGCGGCTCGCAGGCGAGGATCGCCAGATGCTCTCCGCGCAGGCTCGTATACGCCCGCGGCCACGGAGTGTAGGCTCTCACCATCCGGTCAATCTGCACCGCGGGCAGCGACCAGTCGATCCGGCCGTCTTCCTTCCGCACGACACGCGTGTGGGTGGCCCGAGCGTGGTCCTGGGCAACCGCACGCGCGGTACCGGAGCCGATCGCGTCGATCACATCCACAAGCATCCGTGCGCCGAGCGGCGCGAGGGCCTGCGCGAGCGATTCCGAGGTTTCCTCACCGGTCAGCACCATCCGCTCCTGCAGGTAGATGTCTCCGGCGTCCACCTCCCGTGAGACCGACTGGATTGTCACGCCTGTTTCGGCATCGCCGCAGAGTATCGCGGCCGGAATGGGCGTCGGCCCGCGGTGCCTGGGTAGCAGCGACGGGTGGACGTTCACCCCCCCCGACTCGAAGAGCGCCAGGAAGCGCGGGCCGAAAATCCTCCCGTAGGCGAAACAGGCGAGGAGCTCCGGTTCGAGCGCCTCGACCTCCATGCGCGCCTGCGAGCCGAGGCGCTCCGGGCTCAGGACCGGGAGCCTGAGCTCTTCGGCACGCTGTTTGACGGCGGAGGACCGCACCGTTCTGCCCCGGCCGCTCGGACGGTCGGGAGCCGTGAGTACGCCGGCGACCTCGTGGGATGATCCGGCGAGCGCCTCAAGCGATGGAACCGCCAGAGGCGGCGTCCCGGCGAAAAGTACGCGCATCACTACCGGCGCGAGACGAGCGCCGGGTCGACGGCCGGATCGTAGGAGGCCATGGCCGTATCGCGGACATGCTCCGTCAGATAGTCGATGAAGAGGACCCCGTTCAGGTGATCGTTTTCGTGCTGGATAACGCGCGCAAGCAGCCCGTCCGCGTCCATGGTGAAGGGGCGTCCGCGCTCGTTCCACGCCTGAACCCGGATCGCCTGGGGCCGGGTGACGCCGGCATAGATCGCCGGAATGCTCAGGCACCCCTCGTCGTAGTCGCTCTGCTCAACGGAGGTCTCAATGATCGTGGGATTGATGAAGACCCTCGGCGTGTCGCCCTCGACGTGGGTGACGAAGACTCGCTGAGGTCGTCCGATCTGGACGCCGGCGAGACCGATGCCGCGCGCCACGTGCATCTTCTCGATCATCGCGTCGGCCAGTCTCACGATCTCACCGTCGATATCGGTGATCTTCCCGGATTTCTCGCGCAGCAGCGCGTCAGGGTGCACTACGAGCTGTAATTCCATCTCTGTCCAGGGCCTCCAGGCGACGTGTGATGCGCTCCCGCCGCTTCGTGTCTATACGGTCGATGCAGAGAACGCCGTTCAGGTGATCGAGCTCGTGCTGAATCGCCCGCGCGGACAGTCCACGCGCGCGCATCTCGAACGGCTCGCCGTGCTCGTCCCATGCCCGCACGTCGATCACCGCGGCGCGCGGCACTTCCACCGTCACGTCCGGCAGGCTCAGGCAGCTCTCCTCAGACCGGATCGTACGTCGCGACTTCCGGACGATCCGCGGGTTCACGAAGACCCGTTCACGGTCGCGGTCGACGCCCAGCACGAAGAACCGCATTGAGAGGCCGACCTGCGGAGCGGCGAGGCCTATGCCGTTCTGCGCCCGCATCAGGCGCACCATCTCGTGCGCGACCGGCGCCACGGTTGAGGGGTCGGGAACGAGAGCGGCCCGGCGTTCGAGAACCCCGGCAGGGTACAGGACGAGTTCCATTTCTCTCCCAAAATGGTACGAATTGCGCCCCGCCGGGTCAATCGGCGGTTCCGGCCGTCCTACAGGAGCGAGACCGGATCGACGTCGACCTCGAGGTGCGTGCCTCCCGGAAGCGAGACGGCGCGCAGCAGTCGTCCGAGCTCCACGTGCGTCGCTCCGAACCGCGTCGTTCGAACCAGCACATGGTGCCGCACATTCCCGGAGACGATGGAGAGCGGGCACTCGGACGGACCGAGGATCTGGTCGGCGCTGGGGAGCGAGGAGCGGCATCTCGAGGCGAGCGACTCGACCGCGGCTCGTCCGGCATCGGCGTTCCTCGAGCGCACCACGAGCCGGACCAGGCGCGCGAAGGGAGGAAAGGCAAGGTCTGCGCGCACGGACAGCTCGTCGGCATAGAACTCCTCGAGCTCGTGGCCGATGGCGCGGCGGATCGCCGGGTTCTCGGGGGCGTAGCTCTGGACGATGACGTGACCGTCCGGGTGGAAACGACCGGCGCGCCCGGCTACCTGGACGATGAGGCTGAAGGTCCGTTCGGCGGCGCGAAAGTCGGGCATGTGCAGCCCGGTATCCGCGAGGACGATGCCGACGAGCTTGACGCCCGGGAAGTTGAGGCCCTTCGCAACCATCTGCGTCCCGAGCAGGACGTCGATCTCCCCGGTGCGAAACGAGGCGATCGTCCGCTCAAGCACGCCCTTGCGGCGCACCGCGTCGGTATCAACGCGTGCGATGCGCCACTCGGGAAACCGCCCCGCGAGCTCCTCCTCGATCCGCTCGGTACCGAACCCGGAGTATCCCACGTCGAAGGAGCCGCATTCCGGGCACTGGGAAACCGGCGCGATGCGGTAGCCGCAGTAATGACAGACCATCAGGTCGCGTCGCTTGTGATAGGTCAGACCCACCGAGCAGTGCCTGCACCGCATCTCGAAACCGCAGGTGCGGCAGTGGAAGAAATGGGCGAACCCGCGCCGGTTCAGAAAGAGAATCGACTGACGGCCCTGCGCGTGCGTCTCCTTGAGCGCGGCGACGAGGCGCGTGGACAGCGGCCCCTCGTCCTTTCGCAGGTCGACGACCTCGAGCGTCGGCATCGCCCCCCCGGAGAGGCGCTCGGTCAGGTTCGTGCGAACCAGCCGCCCCTCCCGCATGAGGTACCAGGCCTCGGCCGACGGCGTAGCGCTGCCGAGGACCATCCGTGCGCCGGCATCCGCGACCCGCTTCATCGCGACCTGCCGGGCATGATAGCGCGGCGTGGATCCGGACTTGTAGGAGCCGTCGTGCTCCTCGTCGAGCACGATCAGCCCGAGCCGCGGGACGGGAGCGAACACTGCGCTTCGCGCGCCCACCACCAGCATCGCCTCACCGCGACGGATCCGGCGCCACTCGGTCAGCCGCTGGGAGGCGGTGAGCCGCGAGTGAAGCACGGCGACCGCGCCCGCGAAGCGGTCACGAACCGAATCGAGGAGCTGGTGCGTCAGCGCGATCTCCGGCATGAGGTAGATGACCGCACGACCTTCGGCGATCGTCCGTTCGGCAGCCTGCAGGAAGACCTCGGTCTTGCCGCTCCCGGTGATGCCATGGACGTAGAAGAGCCCTGAAGGTGCGCTGAACATCCGTTCGAGCGCGCCGGTCTGCTCTGCCGAAAGCGCCAGGTCGGCAGGCGCGGGGGCCGCCTCATCGCCGCCGAGCGAGGGAATCGCGGACTCCCGCGTCGCCCCCGGGACCATCGCGGCGATCGTCTCACCGAGCGAGGCGAAGTACATCCGGCGGACCCAGTCGGCGAGCTCGAGGTACGCCTCGTCGAAGAGGGGGTCAGGATCGATCACCCGCAGGACCGGCTTGACCGAGACCCCGTCGGGGGCCGTATTGCGATGCCCCACGACATAGCCGGTCACGGTGCGGCGGCCAAAGGGAACCGAAACCTTGCTCCCCACGGGCGCCGGCGCCCCCTCGGGAGCACGGTAGGTAAACGCCCGGTCTACCGGAACGTTGCAGGCCACCTCGAGATAGGCCTCTGCGCCGGATGCAGGCTCATCCACCGCCACCGTCCCGGTCCAGAAGGGCCCGCAGGCGCTTGAGATCCTCCCAGACCGGCCGCTTCAGATCCGGACTGCGCAGGACGGCGGCCGGATGGAAGGTTGGAATGAGCGGAATTCCGTTGAAGTAGAAGGTCCGACCGCGCAGGCTCGTGATCCCGGCCTTCGTCCCCACGAGGATCCCGGTCGCGACCCGACCCACCGTCAGGATCGTCCGGGGCCGGATCAGCTCGATCTGTTCGCGCAGATACGGCAGGCAGGCGTCGGACTCCTCAGGGCGCGGATCACGGTTTCCCGGAGGGCGGCACTTCACCACATTCCCGATGTAGGCGTTGCGCCGGCGGTCGAGATCGACCGCCTCGAGCCAGCGGTCGAGAAACTGCCCCGCCTTGCCGACGAAGGGCAATCCGCGCCGGTCCTCGTCCGCGCCGGGCCCCTCTCCCACGACCATGACGAGCGGATCGAGCATCCCCTCTCCCGGGACCGCCTGCATGCGACCCTCGTGCAGTGCGCAGCGGGTGCATACCCGAACCCGCTCTTCGAGTCGCGCGAGCCGCGAACGCCGGTCGGCCTCATCGCGCGACTGGTCTGCGCCGGGGCTG
>SKQU01000120.1 GCA_007118855.1 Spirochaetaceae bacterium | reverse complement strand
TGCTGCCGAGGCCGGGCACCTCGCCGGCGACGAGCCAGCGCGTGCCCTGGTAGGTGTGCACCGCGACCGAGCCGGCCAGCAGCGACGTGCGCACCCACTGGCCCTTGCCGGTGCGGGCGCGCTCGACGAGCGAGGCGACGACGCCGTACGCGCCGAACATGCCGGCGAGGATGTCGGAGATCGGCACCCCGACCTTCGACGGCGGCCCCTCGAGCGGGCCGGTGATGCTCATGAGCCCCGCCTCGCCCTGGATGATCTGGTCGAAGCCCGACCGGTGGCCTTCGGGGCCGCCCGCACCGAAGCCCGTGATCGACAGGACGACGAGCGAGGGGTTCAGCTCGGCGAGGCGCTCCTCCGAGAGGCCGAGCTTCTCCATGACGCCGGGCCGGAAGTTCTCGACCAGCACGTCGGACTCTCTGACAAGCCGACGCAGCACTTCCTTGCCCGCCTCGTTCTTGAGGTTGAGCGTCATGCTGCGCTTGCCCCGGTTGATGCTCACGAAGTAGAGGCTTCGCCCCTCCTTGAACGGACCGAACGAGCGCGAATCGTCGCCCGTGACCGGCATCTCGACCTTCAGCACCTCGGCGCCGAGGTCCTGGAGCATCATCGTGCAGAACGGACCGGCGAGTACGCGCGTCAGGTCGAGGACCTTGATTCCCTGGAGGGGCTTGGCCATTGGACTACCTCTTGCGGTTTGCTTCGTCGACGAGCCACTGGTTCCCGGCGCGCGCGACGTCGCCGTACCTGGTGAGCTTGCACTTCGCCTTCTTCGCCATCAGTTCTTCGTGCTCGTCGTCGTCGACGAAGGCGACGATGCGCGAGACGCACGACTCGCCCTGGACGAAGCGCCAGGGAAAGCAGCCGATCTTGACTCGCCGGTTCAGGAGCAGGTCTATGTCACCACCCACGCATTCGGCGTGGATGATGCCGAAGGGGAACATCTCGAGGTGCATCAGCTGGTACTTGTCCGGCGTGAAGAAGTGAATCTCTCCGTCCAGGTGGGTGCCGACGTGGTTCGAGTGGGTGACGAGCTGGCCGTTCGCTCCGTTGGGGGCGAGGCGCTTGAAGTATTTCACCTGAAGCGGCTCGTACGTAGGCCATGCCGGCGTTCCGACGCCGAGTGGAATACTGAGATCGATCGGTTTCATGGCTCCTCCTCGTGATTATTCAGACAAGGTCGCAATCTTGTGCTTGCCGATCAAGTAGAGATTGGCCTGCCCCGCCCCGGGTCGCGCGGCTACAGTATGTAGCGTGCGGCGAAGGCCTCGAAGGCTGCCGTGAAGCATTCGACCGGAGGTTTGACGAGCCCTGCTCCCACCATGCCGACGCCCGGGTCCTTGTGCGCGATGCCCGTGTTGATCGCGGGGAGGATGCCCGTGTCCACGACCTTGAGCAGATCGATTCCGGTCGGCGTGCCGCGGAAGTCGAGCGCGGGTATCTGGTACGTGTCGTTCTCGCCCACCGTGATCTCGTACATCCGCCGCGTGAATCGCAGCGCGTCGGCGGGAGAGCCGCCCACGAACTTCACGATTGCCGGGGCGGCGGCCATGGCGAAGCCCCCGATGCCGGTCGTCTCCGTGATGACCGAGTCGCCTATGTCGCGCGCCGCGTCATCGGGGCCGTAGCCGGGCAGGTAGAGCCCGTCGACGATCGACGCCTGAGCGGTGAACCACTGGTCGCCGAGACCGGAGACACGGATCCCGAACTCGGTGCCGTTCCTCGCCATCGTGGTGATCACGCTCGACCCCTCGATCCCGGCGGCCGCGTCGACGGTGCACTTGCAGCTCGGCATCGTCAGGTTCAGAAAGAAGTGGTCGTTCTGGTGCATAAAGGTGAACACGCCGGCGAGCTTCTCGCGGTCGACGTCGAGCCGCACGAGGAAGGGCGCAAGCTCCCGGATGAAGAGGCTCGTGCCCGCCCGATTGCGGTTGTGTCCCTCGTCACCCATCTGGAGGACCTGGGCGATCAGGTTCTTCATGTCGATCGGGCCGCGCCGCTCGAGCGCGGCGGCGAGGATGGGAGCGAGCTCGGTCTCCATCCATCGCAGCCGGTCGATGACCTCAGGCGAGTTCGCTCCGTAGCGCAGCACCTTGCCGAGCCCCTCGTTGAGGGTGCAGAAGGCGCGGTTGCCGTAGGCCGCGTTCTCCATGATCCAGACGGGCATGCTCGCGGTCGCCACACCGGCCATGGGACCCACCGCCGCGTGGTGGTGGCAGGGTGAGAACTCGATTTCGCCGGAGGCGGCGAGCTCCTCGGCCTCCTGCGGCGTCGCGGCAAGCCGCTCGTAGATGAGCCCGCCCGTGACCGCTCCGCGCATGGGACCGGACATCTTCTCCCACGCGACCGGAGGCCCGGCGTGCAGCACGAGCTTCTCGTGCATCCCGGGAACAACGTCGATCGCGCGGCCGATGCCGACGAGCGTCGGTTTTCCCGCAAGAATTCGCGCAAAGGCATCCTGGTTGGCCGCCGCTATGTCGGCCGACGCGCTCGCCTCGAGCCGCGAAAGGAGCCCCGCAAGCCGCTCGTCACCGCCGGCCGGCGGCTTCCAGTCGACCTGCACGGCGCGCGCGCCGCGCGAGCGGAGATTCTCCGCAAACGATTCGAGGCCCAGGTTGACGACCGACAGGTCGCCGGTGAAAAGCTCGGCTATGCGTGAGGCGCCCATCATGCCCTCCCTTCCATGATCCGGCGCGCGAGGAGCGCTGCCTGGTAGTTCGTCGGCATCACCACGCATCCAGCAGCCTCGAGTGTTGCCTGCTGCGAGGCGAGGCCCTGCGGATCGCCCTCGGTGCCGGTGACCGAGACGACGACCGGCAGGTAGCCGCCGCGCGCCGCGGCCTTCTCGCGGGCCGACCGGATGGACTCGACCATCGCGCCGGCCGGATCCGGATGCGAGCCGTACCCGAGCACGCAGTCGAGCAGCAGGAGCGCGACCTGCGGATCGTCGGCCTCGCGTTCGAGTCGTTCGGTGCGAATCGACGGGTCGATCATCGGATGCGGGCGGCCGACGGTGAACACGTCCTCGCCGAGGTCGACGATCGTGTGCTCCTGCGAGACGTGCGGATCGCGCAGCGTGAGCCCCGGGTCCGACGCGTCGAACGAGTGGACACCGCCGAGCGGACCGGTGAGCACCGCGACCGCCTCGTCCGTCAGGGTCCCTCCGGTGAACAGGCCGCGCAGGTACTTCTGCTCAGTGGTGATTCCCGCGGTCTCTCTCCTCACGATCGCCGCGATCCCATCGGCAGGCGCGTCGAAGCCGTCGCCGGTGGCGCCCGCTGCCGTGTCAGTCGCGGCCGCGTCGTCGCCGGTCGCAACCGCGATCGCGACCGCGCGCCGCGCGGCCTGCGTGAGGTTGGCCGCGTAGCGGACCGGACCGTCGTCCGCGGCCGCCTCGCTCCCCACGAAGTGGACGATCGCCGGTTTGCCCGACCGTTTGAGCGCCTCGATCACCCGCGGGGTCAGCGAGGCCTTCGGAGGCTTGGAGATGACGACGATCACCTCCGTCCCGGGGTCGCCGGCGAGCGCCTCGATGCAGTGCAGCGTCATCATGCCGCCCACCGCCTCTTCCTTGAGGTCGCGGCCGCCGGTGCCGAGTGCCTGGCTCACGCCGCTACCCGCCCTCGCGATCGCGCAGCTGACCTCCTGGAGGCCGGTGCCCGAGGCGGCAACGATCCCGATCGGTCCGCGGGGCACGACGTTGGCGAAGCAGACGGGATGTCCGTTCACGATCGCGGTGCCGCAGTCGGGGCCCATCATGAGCAGCCCCTCTTCCACGGCCAGCCGTTTCAGCGAGACCTCCTCCCCAAGGGGCACGCTGTCGCTGAAGAGCATCACGTGCAGACCCGCCTGCAGCGCCCTGCGCGCTTCGCGCGCCGCGAATCGACCCGGAAGCGAGACGATCGCGAGGTTCGATTCCGGCGCATGCCGCAATGCCGCGCTGAGCGTTGCGGGACGAACGGCCGTTGCGTCGCCGGTGCCCTCGCCGGTATCGTGGCCGGGACGGCTTCTGCGGCTCAGGAGCTCGTCCACTCGCGCGTGCGCGGCCAGTACGGCGGACTCCTCGTCGGCCTCCAGAGCGATTATCAGGTCGTTGGCGGTTGCCGAACCGACATCCGGGTCGGAGAAGCCCATGCCCGCGATCAGGTCGCGGTTCATATCCGTTCCCATCGCGACGACCGCTTCGGTGATCCCCGGCATGTTCTTGACGTCGGTGCTGATCAACATGAGAACGACCGAATCGTAGTACGAGTCCCGACGGACCATTACCCGTTTCATCAGGTGACGATGCCCCCGGTATCGCTGCTTGTCAAGCCGAAGGCGAAGCCTGTCACCGCGTCGATGCCCGACGAGTGGCCGTGCTCGGCCGCCCGGGAGACGGCGGCCCGGATCCGACGCGGTATCGCTCCCGCCGCCGGCATATCGGAGGCTCGAGCGATGTCCCGCGCAAATCGTTGGAGGTAGGCTGGAAAGCAGCCTCCGAGCGCGTCCCGGATGATCGTGGACCCCGCGATCGTGGTGCCTGCGGCGCGCTCCGCGATCGCTTCAGTGATCTGCGCGGGGAGGGGCTCGGAGCCGTACACCAGCGCGCGCGCGGCGAGCGCGCCCGCGACGAAATCGTCGCCGGACGGGGTGAGCCCAATGCCCAGACCGACGAGCCGTGCGAGTGCGTGAAGGGGCCTGGCGTTTTCGAGGGCGGGGACGAGTACGGCCCGTGCGGCGCGGACGAAGGGGTCGCCCTTCGCGTCGCCCGGGTTCTCCGGGGTGTTCCCGGCCGCCGGGTCCCCGTGGAACAGCGTTGCGAGCGGCGCAAGACCCCGCCCCCGACCGATCGTGAGGATTGCGTCGGTCAGGGGCCCGGGGACCTCGTTCGTGAGTCTCCGGCGACAGGCGGCGGGCAGCTCGGCGATGCGGCCTTCGTACGGAATTGCCTCACCGGGCGCACCAAGGTTGATGACACATCCGTGCCGAAACCTGATCACCCGTTCCCGGATCTCGACCCTCTCGTCGGGCGACACCGGCAGCTCATCCAACCGGACGGCGCCGGATCCTGGTCGCACGAGCAGCGACGAGACGGTCATGTCCGCCTCCTGGAGGACCAGCGAAACGAGGCGGTTACCTGACACCGCGATGTTGAGGGCGCGTGCGTGCGACGAGATGAGGGCTCCGACCGCCGAACGGGGGAAATCGACGCCCCGCAGGAGTGTCTGAAACCCGTAGAATGGCTCAGAATGGCGCAGCAGCACTCCTTCTCTCCCCAAAAAGGCGAAAAACCTGCTTCAGGTCGCGGGTTTCGTCCTTGTACCACTGGAACTTGTTGCGTACTATAGGCGCATATACGATAATCCGATAGGGAAAGCAAGGCCGGCCGTTCGGAGCCGGGGAGAGATGTCTTGAGACGACACGTGATCTCAACAGGGGTATATGTTCCGTAGACTTCTGCGCATTGTTGCGTCCATACCCGCTCATGTCTCCGGATTCTTCAGGCGCCGTGTGACGGTCATGCTCGTTCCCCATTCCGACCGCCAGCCCAGAAGCGTTCAGCTGAAGGTATCCGCCATGGTCTTCGTGGCATTCCTCGTGGTCGTCGTGCTCAGCAGTTTTGTCTTCCTCGTTGGAGCCGGCGAGCATTCGCTGCGCAACGCGGCCGGAGAGGGAGCCCGACTGCGCGACGCCGAGGCGAGTCTCGAGCAACTCCGGGAGGAAGTCGTGCACTTCCTTCAGGTGTACGACGATTTCACCCGTGTGCTTGCGGATACGCTGCAGCGCGTAGACGGCGAGCTGCCCGGGAGAGGCAGGCCCGTCGAGCGCGCGGATCTGGCTTCGCTGCTGCGCACCGACGGCATCGGCGACAGTCAGCGGCGTCAGATCCAGAAGCTCCAGGATGTGGTCGCTTCGCTGCGTTCGGCGATCGGGCCCCTTGGTGAGTTGTCCGAGGCGCTCGAGCTGCACAAGGAGCTGCTCTCGGATCTGCCGAACCTGTGGCCCGTCATCAACGGTCTAGGCCATATCACGATGGAGTTCGGTCCGAATATTCATCCCATCACAGGCGTCTGGTACATGCATCGGGGGCTCGACATCTGGCATTATCCTGGAACGCCGCTTGTCGCCGCCGGAAACGGCGTCGTCAGTGAAGTCAGGTACGACAACGTGAGCGGTTTTGGTTGGTACATCGAGATCGACCATCCGTACGGCTTCAGGACGAAGTACACGCACATGAACTCGATCGACGTCCAGCGAGGTCAGGTAGTCTCTCAGGGTGACCGAATCGGGACCCTCGGCTCCAGCGGCACCGCCACGGGACCTCATCTGCACTTCGAGATCCAGCTGGGAAACGAACTGATCGATCCCGCGTACTTCCTGAAGCTCTCCACGCCTGATCTCACGAGTCGGGCCCCGGTCTTCAACACGACTCGCCCGCTGCGGTAGTGGCGGCAGTTTGGAGACAAGATAAAGAGGCCCGGTTTCCCGGGCCTCTCTCTTTGGACCTGCGCGCCGCCTTGACGGCCGCCGATTGACACAGAATTCGGCCTACTGCTTCTTCTTGAAACTTTCGAAGTTGATGATCAGGTTCAGGAGGATACCGACGATTGCGGCAAGCCCGAGTCCGCCGACCGAGAAGTTTCCGATCGAGATCGAACCGCCTACGGCGAACGCCGCGTCAGGCATTATCCCTCCATACGGATTAGTAAGTTGTGCGATCGAGCCGGTCCCGAGGCCCAGCACCATCATCGCGGCAACGATCATGAGGACCTTCGCGTTGCCCATGTCGACGCGCGCGTCGACCATGTTCTTCACGCCGATCGCCGAGATCATGCCGAAGAGAAGGATTGAGATGCCGCCCACTACCGGAGCCGGAATCGTCCCAACGATCGCGTTGAACTTGGGCACGAACGAGATGAGGATCGCGAAGACCGCGGCGATTCGCATCACGACCGGCTTGTAGACCCCGGTCAGCGCGATCGCACCGGTATTCTCGCTGTAGGTCGTGTTCGCGGGTCCACCGATGAACGCCGAGAGCGTCGTCGCAAGACCGTCACCGAGCAGCGTGCGTGAGATCTTGGGATCCTTCAGGAAGTCCTTCTGCACGACGTTTCCAATCGCGAGGATGTCTCCGAAGTGTTCCACCATCGTGACGATCGCGATCGGCAGGGCGAAGCTGATCGCCGTCCACGAAAACCGGGGAAGTGAGAAGGACGGGACACCGACCCATGCTGCCGCCTGCACCGATGAGAAGTCGACGATGCCGATGATCACCGACAGGACATACCCCGCGATAATCGCGATCAGCACCGGCAGAAGGGACAGGAAGTTCAGGCGCCACTTGGGGAAGACGACCTTTACGACGATTCCCACCGCGAAGGTGAAGAACGCCACCGCCCAGCACCCGAGGATGCCGATCTGGGCCTGGACGTTCCCGACGTACCCGTCGACGGAGTTGAGAATCGCGACGGGTGCGAGTATCACGCCTATGAGGATGATGATCGGGCCGGTGACGTGTGGTGGCAGGATCCGGTGCAGCACGTCGATCGACACGAAGTTGAAGATGATCGAGACCACTATGTAGAGCAGCCCTGCGATCATGATACCACCGAGCGCGTACGGGAGTCCCTCCGTGGCGCCTATCACGAAGAGCGCCGGGAGAAACGCGAACGAGCTCCCCAGGAAGACCGGGACCTTGAACTTGGTGACCACATGGAACAGCAGGGTTCCCACGCCGGCGGCGAACAGGGTGACCCCGATGTCCAGACCCGTCAGGATCGGCACCAGTACGGTCGCTCCGAACATCACAAAGGTGTGCTGAAGACCCAGGACGACGGTTCTCCCCGTCAGACCTTCGCGCTCCACCTTCTCTACGACATCAGACATACTCCCTCCGTGACTCTGGCTGCGGATTTCGGCTCACGGCCGATTGCGCGACAGTCTAATCTGTTTTGCCGAGCGTGAGAAGAACTATCCGGCGATCCTTCTTGACACCCGTCGTGCGTGGGCGTACGGTGGACCGACCGTCCGAGGTCCGGGGGCTATGACCGAGCAGGATCGTTTCGAGCGCAGCGAGAAGCAGCATCAGAAGGGCAAACTCACGGCCGAGGAGCGCATAGAGCTCCTCGTCGACCCCGGCTCGTTCGTGGAGACCGATTCGCACGTGATCGGACGGGCGCACGACTTCGGGCTTGCAGAGAAGCTCGAGCGGGGTGACGGCGTGCTGACCGGCAGCGCGCTCGTGAACGGCCGCCAGGTGTGGCTGGCGGTACAGGACTTCACCGTCATGGGCGGATCGCTCGGCGAGATGCATGCCAGGCGGATCGCCGCGGCCGAGCAGATGGCGATCCGCACCGGTTCACCATTCATCCAGATCAACGACTCCGGCGGAGCCCGCATTCAGGAGGGCGTGCTCTCGCTGCACGGGTACGCGGAGATCTTCCGGGCGAACACCCACGCGTCCGGCGTGATACCGCAGATCTCCATCATCCTCGGGCCGTGCGCCGGGGGCGCCGTCTACTCGCCGGCGATCACCGATTTCATCCTCATGGTCGACGGCATCAGCAACATGTACATCACCGGGCCGGATGTCATCCGCCAGGTCACCGGAGAGGAAATCTCCCACGAGGATCTGGGAGGAGCCGACGCTCACTGCACGAAGAGCGGCGTCGCCCATGCCCGGTTCGCGAGCGAGGAGAACTGTTTCACCTGGCTGAAGAGGCTGCTCGCGTACCTTCCGGCCAACAACGAGGAGTCGCCGCCGCTCGGGGAGGCGGCTGACCCTCCTGACCGCGCAACCCCCGAGCTCGCGGAGCTGATACCGGAACGCGAGCAGGTCGGATACGACGTGCGGGACGTCATCCGGCTGCTCTGCGACGCGGCGACCTTCATCGAGATTCACGCCGAATACGCGCGAAACGTTGTCGTGGGCTTCGCGCGGCTCGCCGACCGCACGATCGGGGTCGTCGCGAGCCAGCCGTCGGTGCTCGCCGGTGCGCTGGACATCAACGCGAGCGACAAGGCCGCGCGGTTCATCCGGTTCTGCGACTGTTTCCGGATCCCCGTCGTGTCGCTCGTCGACGTACCGGGCTTTCTCCCCGGAGTGGGGCAGGAGCACGGGGGCATCATCCGCCACGGGGCCAAGATGCTCTACGCGATTGCGGAGGCGACCGTACCCAAGATTGCCCTCATACTGCGCAAGGCGTACGGCGGCGCCTTCATATCCATGGCGTCGAAGGGCCTCGGCTACGACCGGGTGCTCGCGCTCCCGAGCGCCCGCATCGCCGTCATGGGCCCTGAGGGTGCTGCGAGCATCATCTTTCGGCGCCAGATCCGTGATGCGGAGGATCCCGAGGCCGAACGCGCCGCGAGGATCTCCGAGTTCAAGGAGGCGGTGGCCGATCCCTTGGTTGCCGCCGGATACGGGTTCATCGATCAGGTCGTAGAGCCTTCGGCGGTGCGGCGCGAGCTCATCCGGTCGTTGGAAACGCTCGCCTCAAAGCGCGAGACCCGCCCGTCACGCAAGCACGGCAATCTGCCCGTGTAGGAGGAGATGTGGCGCAGGAACTGTCGTTTACGCTGCAGGCGGCCGTCGCGGGAATCGGGATCGTGTTCGCCTTTCTCCTGCTGCTGAGCCTTCTCATGGTCGCAATCCGGGGCCTCGTCGATCTCCTGCCGGGCGGCGCGCTCTCTCCGGCGGCCGCACCCGCCGCGGCTGCGACAGCCGCACCCGCGCCTCCCTCCTGGGTAGTTGCCGCCGCGGCGGCCTACCTGGAGAGCGAGGCGAAGGACGAGGGGTTACCGGCCCGCGCTTCGGTCTGGGTGAGGAGGGGTAACCGGTGAAACGTGAGCTCACGATTCTGTTGGACGATGTCGAGTACGTGGTGACCGTCTCGCGGCAGGGCGACAGGCTGATCGTCGAGCGCGGGGATGAGGCCTACGAGGTGACCATTCGTTCGGACCGTCGCGTGAATCACCAAGATGCCGATCCGGCGTCGCCGGGCTCGGCGGATGTGCGACAGACCGCGGCCGTCTCGCGGACCCCGGCGCTCGCCGCGGGATCCGCGCCGGCCGGTATGGTCTCCGTACCGTCGCCCATGGTGGGGGTCGTGCGGGAGATCCATGTGGCGGCCGGGGCCGCCGTCGCGGAAGGTGACCGGCTCGTCACGATGGAGGCGATGAAGATGGAGATCTACGTCAC
>SKQU01000281.1 GCA_007118855.1 Spirochaetaceae bacterium | reverse complement strand
GTCGATCTCATCCCGCAACCCGCGAAAATCCACCCCCTGGTACCCGTACTCCACCGCCCGGTCAATCACCGTCCGCAGATCCCACTCCGGACACCCGAGCGTCATGAACGAAACTTTCATAGGTCCTCCTCGCATTCCGCCGCTCCCCATCGTACCAGCCGTGGGTAAGAAGGAGAACTGGTGCCGAAATTGTTGATTGGCTCCGGGTCTCGATAACATCGGCACGCCGGATCACGATGGACTCTCCGTGACACCTCCTCGGCCGCGATTACGGTTTTCTGCGAGCGACTAACGTAGACGGCCTTGCTGACTCAGGAGTACTGACGCATAATCTGAGACGGCAGGGGCCTGCATTGGCCGCCGACTGCCCCATACCCCCTTCGTCCCGCGCGCGTGGTCAACGAGCCGCGGGCGGAAAAGGAGCGTTCTGTGCAGTATCGTTGTAGTCCGAAGCGTATCCTGGCTACCGTCGTCGTGCTCGCTGTACTCGCGATGGTAAGTGGCTGTTCGTGGTTGGATCTCCTGAGCGACGCGTCGCGTGACGTCGGCGGAAACGGGGGCGGAGGTTCGAGCAGCGACTTCATATCCTTCTCGATCGGGCCCGCGTCACACTTGCATACCGCCAACATCGGTGCCGGGTACGATCCGGACGATGACTCTACCTGCATCGTCGGCTCCGACGCGATGGGCCAGATGGCACAGAACGCGATCCACATCTACTTTCCGGGAGACTCAACCGGAACGTTTGCGAGTCCGCCTGGAACGCCGGAGATAGGCGTTTTCTGGATCGGTATCCTGATCGACTATGAGTACTACGAATGGCGGGACGGCGACTGCTCGTTCACGATCAACGTAACCACGTACGGACCGGTTGGCGGTCGAATAGAGGGTACGTTCTCCGGCACGCTCAAGAACGATTCGGATGACACGATCGTGGTGACAAACGGACAGTTCTCCGTTACGAGGTACGCCTCGATCGGCATTTGACCACGGTTCGGACCCGTAGTTCGCGGTCCGTACCTGAGGTCGCTCAGCCGCGCGGCCCGGCGGAGCCGGGCCGGGCAGCCATGGATCGGACGAACCCGAGGATGAGATGGCGGCCTTCGCGAACGACGCGGAATTGCACCTCGTCGTGTCCTGAATCGTTCAGCGCGGTGTAGAAGTCACGAGTACCTTCCACCGGAACCCCGTTGATTGCGACCACCACGTCGCCGGGGCGCAGGCCGCTTGCACCGGCCGGGGTGCCGTTCGCGACTCCTGCGATGAGCGCGCCGCGAAGCGTCTCGTCAAGGCTCAGTCGCTCGCGAACCTCGTCCGAGATGGGCGCGACGGTGAGGCCGGGCCAGAGCGTCGATACGTCCTGCCCGCTGTCGGCGGTGCGCGGTGCGGTGCGGACGCTGAGCTCAAGGGATGATCCGTCGCGCAGGATCTCAAAGCGTACCGAACGTCCCGGCTCTACCGCGGCGATCGCACGGATCAGACTCGTGGCATCGGTGATCGAGCGCTCGCCGATGCGCGAGACGATGTCGCCCGGAAGCAGTCCGGCTTCGGCAGCCGGCGAGTCTTCGTAGATACCCGTGATGAGCGCACCGGGGCTCTGCGGGACGAGGTCAGCCCCGAGTACCGCGTCGGCGCTCCCCACCTGGACACCAAGCCACGAGTAGGCGACCTCTCCGGAAGCGATGATGTCAGAGATCGCGCGCTTTGCCGAGTTGATGGGGACGGCGAACCCGAGCCCGATGCTTCCGCCGGTCTGCGATGCAATCCAGGTGTTGATACCGACGATTTCTCCGTCGAGATTCACGAGCGCGCCGCCGGAGTTCCCGCGGTTGATTGCCGCGTCGGTCTGTATGTAGTCGGTCACACCGCTCAGACCAGAGGAGGGCGAGGGCAGGCGTCCTTTCGCGCTGACGATGCCGGCCGTAACTGTCGACTCGAACCCGAGCGGATTGCCCACGGCGAACACCCAGTCTCCCACGGAGAGGCCGTTCGAGTCGCCGAGGATCGCGATGGGCACCTCGTCCGGAGTCTTGAAGCTGATCACCGCGATGTCCATTCGGTCGTCGCCGCCGATGAGATCGGCGTCGAACCTGCGGCCGTCGGCGAGCACGACTTCAATCTCGGTCGCGGACTGGATGACGTGGTCGTTGGTGACGACGTAGACGGTCTCGCCGTCGCGGGCGACGATCACCCCGGATCCGAGCCCCTGCTGCGTGAACTCGCGCTCCTCCGGTTGCTGCCCTCGCGGATTACCAAAGAAGAAGTCAAACGGCGATGCCTGGACCTGGCGCCGTACCCGGCTCACGACGTTGATCTCCACGACGACGGGTATCGTCATCTGTGACACCGCGCGGAACTGTTCCTGAAAAGCCCGGGCGACGCTCTGACGCTCGGTAGCGTCTACCGTAGCCACACGCTCCGCGGTCGTCGCGGTCCGCGCGAATGCGGCCGGCGCACCGGTCAGGTCAACGCGAGTCGCGTACGATGCGTCCTGTCCCGAATCCTGCGGCCCGCCGGCGAACTGCCATGCCCCGTGATCCACGACCCGCGACCCCGCGGCCGGCAGCCTCGATCCAACATATCCCCCGGCGACCGCGATCGCCGCAGCCCCGAGCACTGTGAGAACCTGTCGAAAGACCT
>SKQU01000284.1 GCA_007118855.1 Spirochaetaceae bacterium | reverse complement strand
GCCGCGGTGCGACTCGAGCGGATCCCCGCATTCGGGACAGGGGTGCCCCGCCTCCGCGGCCGCGATGTCCGTGACCGTGTGCGCGGTGAAATCGCGCCCGTAGTTGACGTTGCGCATGTGATAGCCCTCGCGATTGGCCCCGGCCACGAGATTCGGGCTCGACTCGATACTGAGATCGGCGATGATCTCGACGCCGGACAGGCCGGCGGGACTCGCGTAGCCGGGCACCGCGCCGACCGCCGCGATCTCCTCGGTCCGGGCCGGACGCAGGGCTCGAGCGCCGGCGGCATTGGCGAGCTTGGTCTCGTTCACCTCGAGGTCGCCCCGGATGACCGCAAAGACGAGTTTCTGCTCCTCGTCGTTGATCTCGGCGACCATGAAGACCGCCTTCGCCGTGCGGCTCTGCGGCACGTCGAGCAGACGGGCGAGAGCCTCGATCGTGCTCGTACCGGGGGTCGCGACCTCTTCGGCCGGCAGGAGCTCCTCGGCCTCGGGTACGTCGCGCCGGAAAGCGGCTACCTGCCGGTTCGCGCGGAACCCGCACGAAGGGCAGACCATGAGCGTATCCTCGCCGATCGGCGTCAGGTACATGAACTCGTGCGCGACCTTGCCGCCCATCATGCCGACGTCGGACTTGACCGCGAGCACGTCGAGCCCGCAGCGGGCAAAGACCCGGTGGTACGCCTCGTAGTGGCGATCGTACTGCAGGTCGAGGCCGGCCTCGTCGCGGTCAAGGCTGTAGCTGTCTTTCATCGTGAACTCGCGGACGCGTATCAGACCGGCGCGAGGGCGCGGGTCGTCACGCCACTTGGTCTGGAGATGGTAGACAAGACGCGGAAGCTGCCGGTAGCTTCGCACCTCCTGGCGCACGAGATCGCTCACCGCCTCCTCGTGGGTCATCGCGAGCACCATGTCGCGTTCCTGACGGTCCTTGAACCGTGTGAGCTCCGGACCGATCACGTCCCACCGTCCCGACTCCTTCCAGATGTCGGCGGTGTTCACCACGGGCATCAGGAGCTCCTGGCCGCCGATCCGGTTCATCTCCTCGCGGATGATGGCGCTGATCTTCTCCACCGCCCGCCACCCCACGGGAAGGTAACTGAATACGCCGGCGCCGAGCTGGCGGATACACCCGGCGCGTACGAGCAGTTTGTGGCTTGTGATCTCCACGTCGGCCGGCGCTTCGCGCAGTGTCTGTCCGAACAGCTGTGACATCCGCATCAGATACTCCTCTCTTCGCTCTCTTCTGAGTGCGACGAGCCTACCACATGCAGGCCCACGCGTCACGCCTGAGCCATCGCCTGTCTCAGGGCGGGTCGTCTCAGGGCGGGCCTGCGCTACGGCAGCGTCAGGTACCGTTCCGGGATCTCCCAGACGACAATCTGCGGAGGCACGCCGACGAAGGTCTCTCCGGCCAGATAGGCGCGCATCGGCTCGAAGGGGCCTTCCCCCACCTCGGCAACGTTCAGCACATCCGCCGACAGGGCGACTTTGAGCGACGCCTCGAATCCCCACCGTCGGTCCCGGCTGAAGCTCGTGCCTACGAGTGCGACCGGTATCGTGATCTCATCGAAGAGCCCGGGCCCCGGGGTACCCGCAGCCTCCTCTGCACGGTATGCCTCGGCGCTCTCTTCGGGCAAACCGAGCGCATCGCGCAACGGCCCGACCGGCAGGAACCGCATGAGGTCGCCGGGGACCGCCGCCTCGCCGTCGGCGACCCGTTGGTACTCGATGCGATCGATGCCGTCGAGCAACCCGGCCCGCTCCGCGCTTCCGGCGATCTGCCCGGCGACCGCCGCGGCCCCCTGCGGGGTCCAGTGCGTATCGCGCGCGAAGAAGCGACGCAGCCCGCCGCGGGTCTCAAGCGACTCGAACGCGTCCACCACGTGCACCGATCGCTCGCGCAATCGGGTGAGGCTCTCATCGTATCGTGGATGGTCGGCGAGGCGCGCCCATCTCGCCGGTAGATCCCCGGACAGCAACCGCGCCTTCGACGGCAGGATCGCCACGACGAGCGCGATCTCCCGCTCACCCAACGCATCGCGGACCCGGACTATCTCTTCGAGCCGCTCGACGAGCACCCGATCGTCGGCCGGGTGCCGTTCGAACTCCTCGAGCGTGAAGAGGACGCCGTCGCGTCCAACGACCGCCTCGCCGAGCGCCTCACGGTAGAAGAGGTAGCGCCCGGCCGCGAGAATCGCGAGCGCGGCCGCGCGCAGCGGATGCGATTGCTCGATCACCGAATCCGCGACCGCGGTCATCGATCCGTCGATGAGGCCCGCCGGCGGTCGCCGCGCAGCGTGCCGCGCAGCAGGCTGCGCCGGTCCCGCTGACGTCTCCTCGCCGGCGAACCCCAGGAGCCCCGCGGCGGTCAGGAGGAGTCCCGCGGCGAGCGCTGCGATGAAGATGATCGATGAAGCCGACCCGGTAGATCTCGCCATCACGTCAGAACTGAAAGTAGAGAAAGGGCGAGTACGACGCGGCAAGCACGCGTACGAGACTGAGAACGAAGACGAAGTAGATGGACGCGCGCAGGGGCGCGCCCAAACCGCTCGCCGGTGCCTCCGGGACCCCCACCGCGGCAAGCCGCTTGACGAGCGTCGGTTCCACGATCACGATGAGCCACCCCGCGGCCAGGGCCACGAGCGCACCGGTGTCGATGCGCCAGCCGAGAAGCTCGCCGATCGCGAACCCGCGCAGACCCACCATCCCGGCGTACAGCTCGACGGCGGCGCCGAGTGTCTCGGCGCGGAAGAGCACCCAGCCCGCCATGACGATCAGGAGCGTCGCCACGCGCCGCACCTGAGCGACCAGCGCCGGCGGCCGCGAGTCCGCCTCGCCGCGCAGTCCGAGCAACCGCTCGGCGACGAGCCAGACGCCGTGCCACAGCCCCCAGAGGAGGAACGACCACGCCGCCCCGTGCCACAGTCCTCCGAGCGCCATGACGGTCATGAGGTTCACGATCGTGCGCCCGCCGCCGCGCCGGTTACCGCCGAGCGGTATGTAGAGGTAGTCGCGCAGCCACCGCGAGAGGGTCATGTGCCAGCGGCGCCAGAACTCCGTGATCGACTGCGAATGATAGGGCGCGTCGAAGTTCTCCGGGAACCGGAAGCCGAGCATCCGCCCCATGCCGACGGCCATATCCGAGTAGGCAGCAAAGTCGAAGTAGATCTGGATCGTGTAGGCCGCCACACCGAGCCATGCGCCCGCGAGTCCACCACCGGGAGTCGTGTAGACCGCGTCGGCGAGCGGCGCCACCGCGTCGGCGACGAGCACCTTGCGGGCGAGTCCCACCATGAACCGCAGCGCACCGGCGTTGAACTTCTCCCAGCTGTGTTCGCGCATCCGCAGCTGCCCGGCAATCTCGCGGTAGCGCACGATGGGTCCGGCCACGAGCTGCGGAAAGAGCGAGACGTAGGCCGCAACGTCGACGAAGCCGCGGGCTACCGGCGCGTCGCCGCGGTAGACGTCGACGAGGTAGCTGATCACCTGGAAGGTGTAGAACGATATGCCGATGGGCAGGATCACGCTCCAGGCGGTCAGCGGTCTGCCTCGAACGGGGTACAGGAGCGCGGAGAGCGTCTGCACTCCAAAGTTGAAATACTTGAAGTAGGCAAGCACCCCGAGCGCGACGCAGACGCCGAGGGCGAGCCATGCGCGCGCCCTGCGGGGGCGCTCCTCGCGGTGCCGCGCGACGAGATTGCCTATGGCCCAGGCGCACAGGGCGGCCAGGACGAGCAGCAGCAGGAAATCCACGCGCCACCAGCCGTAGAAGATCCAGCTCGCGGCGAGGATCCAGGCGGACCGGTGCCTGAACGGCAGCGCATGGTAGACGAGCAGGAAGAGCGGGAGAAAGACGAACAGGAACGTGACGCTGCTGAATACCACGGACTACTCGGATAAAACCGACGCCTGGACGAGGAAGCCGGCCGGTTCGTCCGCGGTGGGCGCCCCGGTCACCACGAGTGTATACGATTCGCCGCGTTCGAGGTCGACCTGCTTGACGGCGAGCGGCTCATCGTCGAGAAAGGCGCCTATGGTGACCGACATCGCGTTGACCGCACGCGCCGCGGAATCCCGGGCCGCGACCTCCGGGATGATCGTCGCCTCCGGCTCGAGTGCGCGGAACGAGACAGCGGATGCGGTCAGGTTGTAGAGCACGAGCTGAGCGCGCGCGGGATCGGTATGCCGCTCGTCCTCGATGACCTGCAACCCGCCGGGAACGAGGACGACCGAGAGAAAGGCCCGCTCTCTCGCGGTGATCACCTCTCGGGCACCGTCGTGGGAGACCACCAGAACGTCGGCAAGCAGGGGACGGTACGCGGTCGCGGACAAGGGTGCAACGTCGGCGTAGCGCAGGGGGCCCACATCGAGCGTGACCGCCTGCGGCGTCGCGTTTACCACCCGCACCATCGCGGCGTCCTCAGGCACGGCCGGCGCGTAGAGTCCCTCCTGCGCGAGCGCAGGTGGAACAATGGAGAGTAGTATCAGCAGCACGAGCACCTTCACACGAACCTCATCGGCAGCACCTGCAGAAAGCATACGGAGACACCGTCGCCGGTGCAAGTGCTTGCGGCGTGCGGCGCGGCGTGCGGCGCGGCGTGCGGCGCGGTTGCCGTGCGCCCACTCCTCCCGTACTATAGCCGTGACGATGCATTGCTCCCCCTTTCCGTCCCGCCGTGCTGCCGCCCTGCTGCTCATACTGTTCGGTGTGGTCTCGCTCGAGGCAAATAACGCCGCGTTCGAGCAGCGCCTCGCGCCGGGCGAAGTCGACTCGTTCATCGCAACGCTCTTCTCCGGAGAGACCGCCCCGCGGGCACGCTACGCGGTCGACATCTACGAGCTCCTTGTGAACACGCGGCATCCCTCGGGCGTGACGACCCCGGTACGAGTCCAGCTCTTCGTGCCGGCGGCGCCCGCGGACGACCTCCTGGGAAGCTATCTGTTCGCGCCCGGCTCGACCGGCCTGATCAACCCGTGCCGACCCTCAAGGGAGCACGAGGCCGGGATCCACTGGGGACTCTACCGGGCTCACACTCTCGCCTTCGCGGGCCAGGGCTTCGTCGGCATACTCCCGGACTACATGGGATTCGAGGACTGGGATCTGATCCAGCCCTACTTCCATTCCGAGAGTGAGGCCCGCCTCATCGTCGACGTGACCGTGGCGGTAGACGCCTTTCTCTTCGCAGAGACATCCGGCGGGCTGAGCCGACTGACCCGCGTCGCCGCGGGGTTCTCGCAGGGCGGTCATGCCGCCTTCGCCGCGGCCGACCGCAACATCGACTTCCCCCGCGGGCTCGAGCTTCACGGAGTGATCGGCTACGGCCCCACGACGGCAGTCGACTCGCTCTTCCTTGAATACCCCTCGGTCGCTCCAATGGTCGTCCAGTCGTACCGCACGATCTACGGGGATGACCGCTTTGATCCCGCGCAGATTCTTGCGCAGCGGTGGTCCGACACCCTCGCATACGACACGACGAGGCAGTGCGTGGGAGGCATTCAGAGCTACTACCCGGGAACCCCGGCCGGGCTCTTCGAACCCGACTTCCTCTACTCGCTTCGAAGCGGTACGCTCGCGCGCACCCACCCGGATATCGCCCGGGTCATGGAGGAGAACCGGGCCGGCGAGAGCGGTCACGGACTACCGGTGTTGATTCTTCAGGGCACCGACGATATTGTGATCGATCGTCGCACGCAGGACCGCTTCGTGGCGCGCCTGAGGCGACAGGGCAGCGCCGTGCGCTACCTCGTCTACGGGGGGGCCCGCCACGACACCCGCCAGATCGGGTTCTTTGATGCGGTCGGGTGGATCGAGGAGATCGGTCAGTAGATCGCAGTGGAATGAGGAGAGACATATGACATCGAGCTTGCGAAGGGTTCTGTTCCCGGTCCTGGCACTGACCGTGCTCGGCACGAGCGTCGTCCACGCCCAGCGAGTGGCTCCGGGTCACCAGCCGCCGGTGCCGGGGGCGCTTCTCTCCGTTGTGTTCGAGGAACGGGTCACGCCGCAGCAGATCGACTCCGAAGGGATTCCGCTCTTCGAGTGGTTCCCGACGCTCGATCCCCTGTACGCCGCCGACGTGTACCGCGTCGTGTTCTGGACAACCGACGCCGACGGCTCACCCATCCGCGCCTCCGCATCGCTCTACCTGCCGGTCAGCCCGCAGCCCGTTCTCGCCCCGGTGCTCGCCTTCGGGTCTGGGACCACCGGGCTCGGGAACGAGTGCGCTCCCAGTCTCGAGCGTCCGGAGATCAGGCGGCTCGGCTGGTACCGCGCGAACATGCTCGCGTATGCCGGACAGGGTATCATCACGATCTTCCCGGATTACACCGGCTTCGACGATCCCCGGATGTCGCAGCGCTACTTCAGCAAGTACGCCGAGGGCTACCTGATGCTCGACAGCATCCGCGCGGCTCGCGCGGTCGCCTCGAGCATGCGCGTGATGACTCGAACCCGGGCTTTCCCGGATCCAAAGAGCTTCACGGCCGGCTACTCACAGGGAGGGCATGCGGCGCTTGCCGCAGCGGACCTGCTCGGCGAGTATGCCCCGGAGATCGACCTCGTCGGTGCGATCGGCTTCGGATCGACGAACAGCGTTGAGACCCTTATGCGCGAGGCCGGCTACTACCCGCCGAGCATCCTCTATGCCTACCAGCAGATCTACGGCGCGGACCTCGTCCGGCCGGCCGAGATACTCCAGCCGCGCTGGGCGCTCACCCTCGAGTTCGACGTGCTCACCAAGTGCGTCTACGACTTCCAGCGCTACTATCCGCTTGATATCCGGGATCTCTATACCGAGCGTTTCTACGAGGCGATCAGCGACCGCAGGCTGGATAGGGAGTTTCCCGAGATCAAGCGAATCCTCGACGAGAACGAGAGTGGGCTTTCGGGGCACGGTGTGCCCACTCTCATGATCCAGGGCAGCGCCGACATCATCGTCTCCAACGAGGCGCAGCGCGAGTACGTCGGACGGCTGCGGGCGACGGGCGTTGAGGTGGAATACCACGAGCTCGACGGTGTCCTGCACCGCCAGACCCGCCCGGCCGGATTCGTGCATTCGGTGGTCTTCATCCGCGGGTTGATCGCCCGCTGACCATGGAGCGGCTCTCATTCAGGCGTCTCGACTACGCCGCGGCACTCGGGATGTTCGTCTACGCCTCGAGCGTGGTCGCCACCCCCATCATCCTCCTGCGCCTCGCCGGTGATCTGGGATTCGGGCTCGCCGAAGGCGGCGGCATCGAAGCGGTTCGGGCGGGGTTCCTGCTCGCGATCCTGCTCGCAAGCGGGGCGGCGGCGGCCCGCTTCGGCAAGACGCATGCGCTCGGCACCGGCAGCCTGATTCTCGCCGCTGGCCTGCTCGCCTACGCCGCTGCACCGACGTATGCGGTTGTGCTCGTCGCGATGGTGCTCGTGGGCGTCGGCGGCGGCGTGCTCGAGGCGCTCATCAACCCGCTCGTCCAGGACGAGCACCCCCTCGACTCCGGGCGCTATCTCAACATCACCAACGCCTTCTTCTCCATTGGCGTCCTCGTGTCGGTCCTCGTGGTGGGAGATCTTCTCACGCGAGGGGTGTCCTGGCGGCTGCTCGTCTCCGGGATCGGCGGGCTCGCGCTTGTCTCCGGCTTGCTCTTCCTCGTCTACGGCCGGCACACGAACCGCGCCGTCCCTGAAGACACCGCCGAGTCGTCCCAGGTGATCCGCGTGGGACCATGGCAACACGCGCGTGCGATTCTCCGCGAACCGCACTTCTGGCTCTTCGCGGCGGCGATCTTCTGCGGCGGAGGCGCCGAGGGCGCGTTTACCTTCTGGAGCGCAAGCTATGTCCAGATACACTTCCAGACGCTGGCGCGGGCCGGAGCATTCGGCACGGCGGCCTTCGCCGCGGGGATGACGCTCGGCAGGTTCGCCTCCGGGCACTTCGTGCGTCAGGGCCGACTGCGCCATCTGATCATCGTCTCCGCGCTCGCCGGCACGGGGGCAAGCCTCGGCGCGTGGGCAACCGACTCGATCATCGCCTTCTTCGCCATCGTCTTCGTGGCCGGCCTCTCCATCGCCTGTTTCTGGCCGAGCATCCAGTCTCACGCCGCGGCGACCATGCCGGTTGACTCGACCATGCTCTTCATCCTGCTCTCGTGCGCCGGGATCCCGGGATTCGGCCTGACCTCGTGGGCGATGGGCCTCCTCGCCGAGACGCACGGGCTGCGCGCGAGCCTGCTCGTGATCCCGGGGCTGCTGGTCCTGCTCGCGATCGCGATGCTGGCCTCACCGGCTTCGGTATCACGCCGGCGGCCCGGCGGCGTGGCATCTTGTTCCAACCGGTGATATCCTCATCCCATGGCTGCGGAAGAGGAACGGGAAACGGGCATGACCGGGAAAGACTACTACACGACGATGTCCCACCTCTATCGCGGCGAGCTTGGTCGCGCGCTCGTCTGGCGAGAGCGGCTCGATGCGACAACCAACTGGGCGGTACTCGCGGCAACGGGCGTCATCACCCTCGCCCTGGGGAATCCCGCGATCTCGCACATCGTGTTCATGCTGGCCAATATCATGGTGTTGATTCTCATGGTGATCGAGGGGCGCCGGTACCGGTACTACGACGCCTACCGGTCGCGGGTTCGAATCCTCGAGGCTCATCTGCTGGTGCCGGTCATCATGCAGAGCGATCGCCACCTGGAAGGCAACTGGCGAAAGGTACTCTCCGAGGACCTGCTCATACCGTCATTCAAGATCTCCGGGCCCAACGCGGTCGGCAAGCGGCTGAACAAGAACTACCGATGGATCTTCCTGGTCATCCTCGCCGCACATCTGCTGAAGGTTTTCCAGCATCACCATGAGGCGGTTGATATTGCCTCCTTTCTGACGGCGATGAACACCGGCCAGCCGCTCCACCCGGTGGTGTTCTGGGTGCTCTTTGCAGGTTTCTACGTGGCGCTCGGTTACCTGTCGTATGAGGGGAGAGCCTCCGGCGGGACGCACGACGAGTTCTCGCGAAAAACACCGAGACCCGAAGACTGGACCATATAGAGGAGCAGAAGATCCCATGGCCAAGCTGATCGTTAACGACCCGAAGAAGCGCGAGAAGATGAAGGAGCTCGTCCGCGATCTGAACGCAGGCACGGACGTGAAACAGATACAGAGGCGATTCGCGAAACTCATCAAGGGCACGAGCCCGGAGGAGATCGCGGCAATAGAGCAGCAGCTGATGCGCGAGGGGATGAGCCCGGACGATATCCGGCTCGTGTGCGACGTCCACGTCGCGGTCTTCGAGCAGGAGCTCAAGAAGCATCGTCGGGCCCACGCCCTGCCGGGGCACCCGGTGCATACCTACCGGATGGAGAACAAGGCGGCCCGCAGGCTGCTTCGGAGGCTGCGACGGACGGCGCGGGCCGCGGCTCGCGGACGGAAGCTCGACGCCTTTGCCGCGGTGCTCGATGAGCTCTCGCGGATCGAGATCCACTTCCAGCGCAAGGAGAACCAGCTCTTCCCCTACCTCGAACAGGCGGGCTTCGACGCGCCGAGCAAGGTGATGTGGGGCAAGCATGATGAGATTCGCTCGCTCTTCAGGCAGGCGCGGGCGGCGCTCGAGCGGAAGGACCTTTCGCAGCTCACGCCGCGGGTACGCGAGCTCACGCGCCGGATCCGGCTGATGACCTTCATGGAAGAGCGCATTCTCTTCCCAAGCGCCCTGCGAAAACTCACCGACCTTCACTGGGTCCGCATCCGGCAGGGCGAGCCGTCGATCGGGTACGCCTGGGTCGAGCCCGGCGACGTCTGGGACCCAACCGTCGTGATGCAGGAGGCGAGCCGCCGGGCGGCGCAGGACTCCTCCCGTTCGCCGAACGCCGGGAGCTCGGGCACCGCGTCGACGCCCGAGGAGTCGATCGATCTCTCCGTCGGCTCGCTCAGCCGCGAGCAGCTCGATCTGATGCTCACGAACCTTCCGGTCGACATCAGCTTCGTCGATGAGCACGACCGCGTGCGCTACTACTCGGACAATCCTGATCGCGTCTTTCCCCGGAGCCCCGGGATCATCGGACGTGAAGTCGCCAACTGTCATCCGCCGAAGAGCGTTCACGTCGTTGAACAGATCGTCGACGCGCTGCGATCAGGCCGCAAGGATAAGGCGGAGTTCTGGATCGAGATGAAGGGCCGCTTCGTGCACATTCAGTACATCGCGCTCCG
>SKQU01000046.1 GCA_007118855.1 Spirochaetaceae bacterium | reverse complement strand
ATGATCATGTCGCGGAACCGGTCGCGAGCCGGTCTGCCGGTAGCCACACTGCCGAAGAGCCAGACCTCGGTGACACGGGGATCGATCCGGGCGAGCTCTGCGGCGATCCGCTGTCCGCTAACGCAAATCTAACGCGGATGCAGTAGTATACGGGTGAGACGATGGACGCACGACAGGAACTCGACAACCGGCTCGCCGCGATGACCCGGAACGTGCTGCGCATGGGAGTCCTCGTGGAAGAGGCGCTTCGCAAGACGCTCACGGCGCTCGAGACCGAGGACTTCGCGCTCGCCGCGGAAGTCGTCCGCGACGACCGGCGGATCGACGGCATGCAGGCGACCATCGAGGATCAGTGCGCGACCATCATCGCGGAAGAGCACCCGGATGGGGAAACGCTGCGTCGGATTCTGACCGCAATCAAGGTCGCATCAGAGCTCGAGCGTATGGGCGACCACGCGCGCCACCTTTCGAAGCGGGCCCGCTCGATCACGGACGCTGCGTTCTTCGAGGTCCTGCCGCTGATCCAGCAGATGGCCGAGCGCGGAGTCGCGATGGTGCACGACGGCCTGACGGCCTTCATCGAGGATGACGAGGATGCCGCCTGCGGCGTCGCGGCTCGCGACGACGAGATCGATCGGCTTCACGCCTTGATCTACCGGAAACTCCTTGCGACCATGCACGAGAACCCGGCGCTTCTGGAGAAGGGGACGGAGCTCATCCTCGTCAACCGGTTTCTCGAAAGACTCGGCGATCATGTGACCAACATGTGCGAATCCATTGTATTCTCACGGCGTGCCGAGCACGTGGAGCTGAACAAGTAGAGGAGCCTTCCGTGGGAAGCGAGCGGATCCTCGTCGTGGACGACGAGCAGGACATCCTCGAGCTCATAGGCTACAACCTCCGGAAGGCTGGGTACACCGTGGAACCGGTTGCCACCGGTGAGGCGGCGCTCGAGGCAGCACGCAAACGCATACCGGACGCGGTGATCCTGGACCTTCTTCTGCCCGGACTTGACGGCGTTGAGGTGTGCCGACGCCTGAAGGCCGACGAGGCCATGCGGTCGGTACCTATCCTCATGCTGACGGCGAAGTCCGAGGACTCGGACATCGTCTCTGGACTCGAGGTGGGAGCCGACGATTATATCACCAAGCCGTTCAGCCCGCGGGTCCTCCTCGCACGGCTGCAGACTGCACTGCGGCGCGTGCGCGACTCGCGGGGCGACTCGGGCGCGAACCCGGTGCTGCGGATCCACCAGCTCGAAATAGACGCGCTGCGGCACACGGTTCTGTGCGCCGGAGAGGCCGTCGAGCTTTCGGCGACGGAGTTTGCTCTCCTCGAGACTCTCGCGCGGAACCCCGGGTGGGTCTTCTCGCGCACGAGGATCATCGACTCGATCAAGGGCTCCGACTACCCGGTGACCGAGCGATCGGTCGACGTGCAGGTGCTCGGGCTACGGCGGAAGCTCGGAGAGCACAGCAACCTCATCGAAACCGTGCGCGGCGTCGGCTACCGGATGCGGGCCGAGTAGACGATGCGCAGATCGCTCCTGCACCAGCTCTACCCGCTCTACGCGATCGCGATCCTCGTCGCTGTCGCGACGCTCATACTCGCCGCCTCTCACGTCTTCCGGGAGGCCTTCTACGCGGAGAAGGAGTCGGAGCTCAGAAACTCGGTCACGCTGGTCGCGAACGCGCTCGGCGCCGAGTCGCTCGACCGGCGCGACGACGCGCAGGCTCTCGTCGCCCGTCTGAGTCGTGACACCGTGAACCGGCTCACGCTCATTACCCCCGGCGGAACGGTGCTTGCCGACTCCCATGCAGACCCGCGGGCGATGGAGAACCACGGGCGGCGTGCGGAGGTCCGCGAGGCGCTGGCAGACGGATTCGGGACCGACGTGCGGATGAGCGCGACTACCGGCGAGAACAGCATGTACGTCGCGGCCCTCGTTCGCGACGAGACCGGCTCGCCCGTTGCGGTCGCCCGGATCGTCGCGTCGATCACCCGGATCGACGCGCGCTCGCAGGACGTCATGCGGGTCCTCGTCGTCGCCGGAGCGATCGTCGTCGCCGCGACGACGCTCTTCTCCGGGCTCGTCATCGCGCGGGTCCACCGGCCGCTGCGCGCGATCCGGATGGGAGCCGACCGGTACGCCGGCGGCGACCTGCGGCACCGCATTGAGGTGAGTCATGCCCCTGCGGAGGTCCTCCAGATCGCCGAGACGCTCAACGCGATGGCGGGCGAGCTCTCCGAGACGATCGTGCGGATCACAACGCAGCGCAACGAGCTCGAGGCCGTGCTCGGCGCGATGGTCGAAGGTGTCATCGTCGTGGGAGCCGACCGTACCATCAGGTCACTGAACGACGCGGCCGCCGAGATGTTCGGCGTCTCCCGCGACGAGATCGACCGGCACGCAACTATCCTGGGTAGGCTTCGCAACACGGAGCTTGACGCCGTGACCGAGGAGGTGATGGCCACCGGCGCTCCGGTTGAAACAACCGTCACGCTCTACCGCAAGGGCGCGGTCAGCCTGCAGGTCCACGGCACGGCGCTCGCGACCGACTCGGGAGCCGGCGTGCTCATGGTCCTGAACGACATCACGCGACTGAAGCGGCTCGAGGACGTACGACGGGACTTCGTCGCGAACGTCTCGCACGAGCT
>SKQU01000045.1 GCA_007118855.1 Spirochaetaceae bacterium | reverse complement strand
CCGCAGGGAGGGATAGAGGGACACCCGCCCGGGGCGGTGTTTACGAGTCGTGAAGCGGTCGAGCGCACGATGGAGATCCTCTTCCTGCTGTGAAGTGGATCTCCTTCGATGACGACGGAGGCGTGGTTCTGCTCGGCGACCGGGAGGGTGATCTGGCGGTTTGGAGCCTGCAGGTGGCATGGGCGCCGAGATCCGCCTGAACCGTGTCTACCACCGGTACGAGTAAGACTCCGGGCTTGTGATTCGCTCTCACGCCCCAAGCCTAAAGTGTCTGCGGACCGCAGCGTAGGCTTCGTCAAGGCCGATGCGGCCGCCGGTGATGATCAGAGTCGCCCCTTCTTTGAGGGAGTCATCTGCCACGAAACGACTCTCGATGATGTTGCTCTCGACGAAGGCCTCCAGTGCGCGTCCGGGATCTGAACAGCTATCCAGCTGTCGCTTGAGGATGGGCAGAAAGCCCGGCCTGCCTTCGGTCGCACGCGCCTTCCATGTGTCGCGCATGAAGGGGTCTGTGCACGTCAGAAAGACTGCTTTTTCGCGCTCTGCAACTTTGAGCACGAGCTCCGGGAACCCGAGAAAGGCATCCACGACGATCGGCCTTTCGTCCGGCATCCGAGCGAGCTCGTCAACGGCGTACTCAAACTCGGCTCGCGACATCGTGACGTAGTCGTCTGCGATCTCCTGACCGGAGCGGCCGAAGAACCAATCAAACGAACCACCATGATTCAGCGTGTACCCAATCCTGTGGGCAATCGGGTTTCTCTCCGGCGTCGCTGTCTGCCAGTGCTCGATCCACCGTCCATCACCGCTCCAGTGTGTGAATCCGAACTCCTCGCTCAACCGCCGCGATATGGTCGTCTTTCCGGCCGCGGCACTACCCCCAATCCAGTAGACATGGCTCAGTGATTCCTTCACCCGCTCGTAGTCTCGGCTCACTCCCTGAGTCTCGTTCACCCACGCCGATTGCGCAAGGGCGACCCTCGACAGTGCATCCGGCCGCAGTCATGAGCGAGACGAGCGCGAGAGGCACGAGACGCTTGCAGAACCGGCAATATACGACGATAATGGTAAACAATAACGGTCGGATTGGGGGATCAAATGACAAGAACGGGACGATCGGTTACGGCTGCGACGCTCGCGCTGATGGGGATCGCGATGCTGATCTCCGCGTGCAGACCGGGGACCTCGGATGAGCTGACACGGGTGGTGGTCTCGGCGGCGGGCGCCATACCGCAACGCGTGGTTGCCTTCGACGTCGTGATCGAGACGGCCGGCTCTGACCCGATCGAGGTACGAGTCAACCGCAGCGCGCTTCCGCTCACGGTCGAGGTACCCCCGGGCTCGGGAGCAACCGTTTCCGCGTACTCCCTCTACGACGCGGGCGACGAGCTGCTGCCGGACGTCTACCTTGGCAGACGCCAGGTCACGATTCCGGCCGGGCAGGAGACGTCGGTCGCCGTGGAGATCGTGCCGGGCCCGGCGTTCCCGGTGTATCGTACCGGACCCAATGACGCAGGGCTCGATGCTGACGAGGGGTTCCTCGCCCAGATCCGAGACCTGGGCATTGACGGCGCCGTCTTGCGCGATCAGATCCTGAGCTCGCCTGACGATGGCGTGGGCCGACGCCGGATTCCCGGGCAGGACGTGACGGTCCGCCCGCTCGACGTTCACATAGGTCCGAGTGGAGAAGTCTGGGCGAAGGCGCACGTGGAGAGCGATCAGTTCATCTTCGGGGAGGCGAGTGCGCACTACTCGCTTGAGAGCTTCGAGGTGGAGGCCCAGGACGTCGTGGCGGCCGACGGCGCGCACGTGATGGCCATCGCCGTAGACCGTTTTCGATCCACGGTGGCCTTCTACCTGGGCTGGTGGTTGGAGAGTGGGCTCTACGTGATCGCAATCGATGAAATGTCCAACCTGGACAGCCCGACTGCGCTGAATGAGCACCAGAAGCTCTCCTCCACGGAGGTGCACCCCGAGCGAATCACCGTCGTGAGCGGACTCGCCTTTGATGCGGACGGCCACATCTACGTACTGGGCGTCGGGCCCGATGCCCAGCAGAACCTCACCGTCTATCTCGAGAAGCTCGACGGCGAGAGCGGCGAGCCGGTAGGCGAGCCGGTGGAAATCGCAGGGGACGTACCCTGGTACCAGAACTCGGCGCTGACGCCGGTGGGCGACGTGCACGTCGCCGGCGAGCAGGTGTTCGTCGTCGTCGCCGTCGGAGACGGGGCTCCGGTGCGCCGCTACGATCGCAACCTGGAACTGCAGGACTCGTGGGGGACCCTGACCACCAGCGGGGCCCCGGCGGCCGGCCAATTCTGGGGGCCTCGACGCTTCATTGCCAATCGGCTCGATGACCTGCTGATCGTGATCGATCAACAGGACGACGACGGTATGGGGAACGGAGACGGAAGGGGCCGGTTGGTCGGTTTCCGGATGGGTGACACAGCGAGCTGGCAGAGCACGCTCGAGGACGCCTTCGATTTCTTTACGACACAAACCAGTGTGCCGTAGTCGGACCAGTTTAGCGGGGAGAGCTTACTCGCCCACGGCGCTGATCAGGTAGCCCGGAACGAACACGAACAGCGCAAGCGCCACGTGGAACATACGAGACCTACGCCACGAGCGCTTCGGCGCGGTGGGCCTCGGCGACCGCGTCGGCAATGCGATCGAGCTCGGCGAAGGTGTCGTCCGTTGGCATGCCCTTCTGCAGAACCGTGCCCAGTACGGTCACGTTCAGGTTCGGGATCAGACTGGAAATCTGCTCCACCGCCCGGCTGTTCCAGCCGTAGGAACCGATGATGGCCGCGTGCCGGAGCTTGGGGCGCAGCAGGTTCGCCAGGTGGGCGGCCTGGTAGACCGCCGGGTGAGGACCGACGTGCACCGTAGGAGTCCCCACGATGAGCGTTGCCGCGTCGACGAGCGCGATGGCCAGCTTCCCGATGTCGGTCACGGCCAGATCGAACGCGTGGACCGTCACCCCTCGCCTGGAAAGCGCATCCACGAGGTGCATGGCCATCCGGTACGTGCTGCCGTGCATACTCACGTAGGGGAGCACGACCTCATTCTTCATGGACGGCGCAACCCAGTCGCGGTAGGCATCAACGATGAAACCCGGGTCGTCGTAGATGGGTCCGTGGCTCGGGGCGATGAGATCGATGTCCAGCCCGTCGACCTTGTCCAGGTTGTTCTGGATAACCCGCCGGAACGGCATCATGATCTCTGCGTAGTAGCGTTTTGCTGCCTCGTAGACGCGCCCACGGTCGACGACGTAGGTATCCGTAGTGGCTACGTGCGATCCAAAGAAGTCACATGAGAAGAGCACCTTGGCCTCCGGCACATAGGTGACCATGGTCTCCGGCCAGTGGACCCAGGGCGTGTACACAAAGGTGAGTGTCTTGTCGCCGAGCGAGACCGATTCGCCGTCGTCCACAACACGGATACGGTCCTCGGGCAGGTGCAGGTGCGTCATGAGCAGCTCCCGCGCCTTGCTGCTGCAGAGCACGGTCGCCCCGGGATACCGTTCGAGGATCTCCGGGATCACGCCCGAATGATCCTGCTCACCGTGGTGTGACACCACGTAATCGATGGGCTTACCCGGATCGAGCTCGCCGATCAGCTCGTCCCGCAGCTCAGGGTCCGTACTGTCGATGAGCGCGGTCGCCTCCGATCCCTCAACGAGGTACGCGTTGTAGCTCGTGCCGTCAGGCAGCGGAATCAGAGCGTCGAACAGCCGTCGCTCCCAGTGGACCGACGCGAGCACCTTGATACCATTCCTGATTTCTTTCGCGTGCATGGAGACCTCCGCCTCCAGTGTAGCGAAGGAGGCGAGTCATGCTCAACGGTGATTCCCTGTCCCCGATTCGCTTTGGGCCTGCAAAACCGCCGCCCCTCCGTGTCCGTCTCATCGTGGAGCGCCTGAAGCTTCTCTCGCAGGCCCGAAGCACCGCCGCGATGGCGCGGTTCAGCATTGGAGAGATGGTCCGGTTCGATGCCGGTGATGTACGAACCATTACGGGACGTATCATCAGGCTGAACAAGAAGACGATTTCCATTCTCACGAGTGACCACGAGCGATGGAACGTCGCCCCGGTGTTTCTCGAGCGCGCGAAAGACGAATGAGGACAGGACAAACGGCATACAGGGGCAACCGGCTTCCGCCGGCCGCTTGACGCATGCGCTCAAGCGGCTGTATAAGTTTATTCAGTCGGCAATGAATAAAATGAGACATCTGGAGATCGATCCGCGCTTCCTCCCGCACAACACGCACCACCTCTATCCATCAGAGTTCGGCGATCGCGATCCGCAGCTTTCGCTGCTGTCCCGGCTTCCGTTGGTTCACCGGTTCGAATTGCTCGACGCGCTGCCGATCAACGCGCCGGGCATCTACTCGGTGACCGGAGGCCGCCAGCTCGGAAAGACGACGCTGATGAAGCAGTGGATGCTCAGCCTCGTCGAACGCGGAACCAACCCTGAGGCCGTGGTCTACCTGACCGGCGAGCTCATCGACGACCATCACTCGCTGGTCGCCCTCGTGACCAACCTGCTCTCGCCCAAGGACGGTCGCTCGCTCCAGTACCTCTGCATCGACGAAGTGACATACATCCGCGAGTGGGATCGGGGGATCAAGTACCTTGCAGACGCCGGACTGCTCAGGAACGTCGTTCTTCTGCTCACGGGCTCGGACTCGGTGCTGATCCGGGACGCGCGGATGCGGCTGCCCGGCAGGCGGGGCGGAGCGGCCATATCGGACTTCCGCATCTTCCCGCTCTCGTTCCACGATGTCGTGCGCCTGACGGCACGGCTCGCTCAGGCCGACTTCGACGCCACGATGGAAGGAGGGTCGCAGACGCAGGCGAGTCTCGACACTCTCGCTCGGGCGTTCGAGCGGTACCTGCTGACCGGCGGCTACCTGACGGCGATCAACTCACTTGAGGCGACCGGCACGATCACGCCGGCGACCTACGGCGTCTACTGCGACTGGATCCGTGGAGACATTCTCAAGCGGGGCCGCCAGGAGCGGTACCTGCGTGAGGTTCTGTCGGCAGTCGTGAAGCGGCTCGGGTCACAGGTGACGTGGAACGCGCTCGCGGGCGACCTGTCGATCGACCACCCTGCCACGGTCGCCGAGTACATCGATCTCCTCGTCAGGATGGATGTCCTGGTCGTGATCCCGGCACTGGCCGAACACCTGCTGGCGGGCGCACCGAAGAAGGCGCGAAAGGTCGTGTTCGCCGACCCGTTCATCTTCCATGCGGTGCGCAGCTGGGTCGAACCGTCGAGCGATCCGTTCGGCGATCAGGCTGTCCCCTGCATGGCGAACCCGGAGTGGGCGGGACGACTCGCGGAGCTCAGCGCGGCTACGCACTACAGCCGCCGCTACCCTACGTACTACATCAAGGCCGAGGGCGAGGTGGACATCGCCTGGGTCGGAGGCGGGACGTTCCATCCAATCGAGGTGAAGTGGACCGGACAGGTCCGATCGAAGGATCTGAAGCAGGTACGGAAGTACGCGGATGCACGGATTCTCTCCCGCGAGTCGACGGACACGCTTCACAGCCTTCCGAACGAGTTTCTCCCGCTCCACCTGCTGCGCATGGGGCCGTCGCCGTACCTCTGGCCGTAGAACCGCCGCCGGCCGCGACCTGGGAGAGCAGTGTGGCGCGTTGCTCGCGCAGTACGGCAAGCGAGGGGGAAGAACCCTGTTGCATCGGCAGGCTTGACGAAACCCGGATGTCGCGCCATAATAGGAATGAGTCTTATTATTGGATCTCGCGGGCGGCGGGTGCATGGGCAAGTACAAGCGCAGCAGACAACGCGAACGGATCCTCGAGCTGCTTCGGGACACCGGACGTCACCCGACGGCCGAATGGGTCTACAACGAGCTCAAGGAGGAGTTTCCCGGTCTGAGCATGGGCACGGTGTACCGGAACCTCAGCGTCCTGATGGACCAGGGTCTGATCAACAGGATCGACTTCGGCAGCACCTTCGACCGGTTTGACGCGAACACAGGACCGCACTACCACTTCGTCTGCGACCAGTGCGGAGCGATCACGGACCTCGAGATTCCGGTCGACCCGAGCCTGAACGATCGCGTGAACAGGACGACACCGTTTACCGCGCGGCGCCACCGCATAGAGTTCTACGGCATCTGCAGCCGCTGCGAGCAACTCTCACGACTCCAGGAGGAAAGGACATGAGTGGAAACAGCAAGTGCCCCGTGACGGGCAGTACCGCCGGAGGCGGTACGACGAACCAGGACTGGTGGCCGAACCAGCTGAACCTGAGGATTCTCCATCTGCACTCGAGCAAGAGCAATCCCATGGGTGGCGAGTTCGACTATGCGAAGGAGTTCGCAAAGCTGGACCTGAGCGCGGTCAAGAAGGACCTCTATGACCTGATGACCGACTCCCAGGAGTGGTGGCCTGCGGACTGGGGTCACTACGGCGGTCTGTTCATCCGGATGGCGTGGCACAGTGCGGGCACCTACCGTATGGGCGACGGCCGCGGAGGCGGCGGGACGGGAAACCAGCGTTTCGCGCCGCTGAACAGCTGGCCGGATAACGTGAACCTGGACAAGGCCCGACGCCTTCTGTGGCCCATCAAGCAGAAGTACGGAAGGAGGATCTCCTGGGCCGACCTCATGATCCTGGCCGGAAACTGCGCGCTCGAGTCGATGGGATTCAGGACCTTCGGGTTTGCCGGCGGCAGGGAAGACATCTGGGAGCCGGAAGAGGACACCTACTGGGGCGCCGAACAGGAATGGCTCGCAACCAGTGACAAACCGAAGAGCCGCTACAGCGGTGAGCGGGACCTGGAGAACCCTCTGGCGGCCGTGCAGATGGGGCTGATCTACGTGAACCCTGAGGGTCCGGACGGCAACCCGGACCCGGTGGCCTCCGGAAAGGACGTGCGGGAGACCTTCGTGCGCATGGCGATGAACGATGAGGAGACGGTCGCGCTCGTCGCCGGCGGGCACACGTTCGGCAAATGCCACGGCGCTGCGAGCGCGACACACGTGGGTCCGGAGCCTGAAGCCGCGCCCCTTGAGGAACAGGGCCTGGGCTGGCAGAGCAGCTTCAAGAGCGGCAAGGGCGCGGATACGATCAGCAGCGGCATTGAAGGCGCCTGGAAACCCAACCCGATCAAGTGGGACATGGGATACCTGAAGGTGCTGTTCAAGTACGAGTGGGAACTCGTGAAGAGCCCGGCCGGCGCGCATCAGTGGCTGGCAAAGGACGTGGACGAAGAGGACATGGTCGTGGACGCGCACGACCCGTCGAAGAAGCACCGGCCCATGATGACCACCGCGGACCTCTCGCTGCGCTACGACCCGGTCTACGCACCCATCGCGAAGCGCTACCTGGAGAACCCGGACGAGTTCGCCGACGCTTTTGCGCGTGCGTGGTTCAAGCTGACCCACCGCGACATGGGGCCGCGGTCGCGCTACCTGGGCCCTGAGGTGCCGGAAGAGGAGCTCATCTGGCAGGACCCGGTTCCGGCCGTCGATCATGAACTGATCGGCCGCGAGGACATCGAAGACCTCAAGGGAAAGATCCTTGCGTCCGGTCTTTCGGTGTCCGACCTGGTGTCCGTCGCCTGGGCCTCTGCATCCACCTTCCGCGGTTCGGACAAGCGTGGCGGCGCAAACGGCGCGCGCATCCGGCTCGCGCCGCAGAAGGACTGGGAAGTGAACGAGCCGGCACGGCTGTCCAGGGTCCTGAAGACGCTCGAGCAGCTCCGGACCGAGTTCAACGCCAGGCAGTCCGGCGGCAAGAGGGTGTCCCTCGCGGATCTCATCGTGCTCGGCGGCTGCGCTGCCGTGGAGAAGGCCGCGCGGGACGCCGGACACACGGTGACCGTTGCCTTCGCCGCCGGTCGCACGGACGCTTCAGACGAGCAGACGGATGTGACCGCTTTTGCCGTGCTCGAGCCGGCTGCCGACGGGTTTCGTAACTATCTGAAGGCCAGATACTCGGTAACGGCGGAGGAACTGCTGGTCGACCGGGCCCAGCTGCTCACGCTCACCGCGCCGGAGATGACGGTCCTCATTGGGGGCATGCGGGTTCTCAACGCGAACGTCCGGCAGTCGCCGCACGGGGTGTTCACCAGGCGGCCGGAGACGCTGACCAACGACTACTTCGTGAACCTGCTCGACATGCAGACGGCGTGGAAGCCATCTTCAGAGGACCAGGAGGTCTACGAAGGCCGCGATCGAACATCCGGAGAGCTCAAGTGGACCGGGACCCGTATTGACCTCGTCTTTGGCTCCAACTCCCAGCTGCGGGCTCTCGCGGAGGTCTACGGGTGCGACGATTCTCAGGAGAAGTTCGTCAACGATTTCATCGCCGCGTGGACCAAGGTGATGAACCTGGATCGTTTTGACCTGAGCTGATCGCGCGCGGCGGGCTACACCGCCGCGCGAAGAAACTTCTCGCGGATCGCCTCGACCGCACGGCGCTCGACGCCGATGTGGTCGAGGTACTCGCGCGGTCCGCCGTACCGTGCGCGCAGGTGCGCAAGCGCCTCCTCGATTGCGCCGGGCGGGCAGAACTGAGACCTGTACTCCTCAACCGTCTCGATCTTCATCTTCCAGTACGCGCGGTGATTCTCGTCGAGGAACCGCTGCGCGTTGTACTCGGCGGTCGCGGTGTAGTCGGCGACGATGACCTCCTCGTCGACGTCGACGATGGAGAGCAGAAACGCGGCGACAATGCCGGTCCTGTCCTGCCCGGCCATGCAGTGGAACAGCGCACCGCCTTCGGCTTCGGCGGCGAGAACAGTCATGATCTCGCGCACGCGGTGGGCCTGATGGTCGAGCATCGCCTTGTAGATCGACGCGATCCTGCCGACGGGGTCGGCAAAGTACCCGTTCGGCAAGCGCGTGTCGCGGTTCACGCTCTCGATCGTATCGCCGCGGGCGATGATGTCGTGGCTGTCGCCGACCATGTCAATCGCGTGAAATCGCACTGACGGATCGTGCTCGAACGGGTTTGGGGACTCCCGGATCTCGCTGGCAGTGCGCAGATCGACGACGGTCTTCACGCCGAGATCGCGCAGCTTCGCCACCCCTTCGCCGTCGAGCCGGCCAAGGTTGTCCGCGCGGAGAAACACGCCTTCGCGCAGCCGCCGGCCTTCACGCGTGCGGTACACGCCAAGATCACGGATGTTGTACGACTTTGGAATCCAAAGGCGCGGCGGGATCCACGCACCGCCGCGTGACGCGCCCGTTCGTGCGGTGCCGGCGACGCCGGTCGCGCGTGCGGCGTCCGTGGTGTTCATTCTACCGGTCTTCATCGCGCGGTAGTCTACCGCAAAGGTCCGACGGCCGCAATCGCGGCCGAGGATCCAGCCCGACCCGCTCCCGGCGATCGAGCTGGAAGTGCCTCTTCACGGCAGCGCAGGCCTCCCCGAGGCTGATGCTGCCCCCCGTGGTGATCAAAGTGGCCCCCACCTTGCGACACTCCGCCGCCACGAACCGGTTCTGGATCACGTTGCTTTCGATGAAGCTCTCCAGTGCGCGTCGAGGATCCGTACAGCTATCCAGCTGGCGCGTGAGGATCGGCAGGAAGCCGGGACGGCCTTGGGTCGTGCGAAGCTTCCAGGCCTCGCGCATGAAATCGTCCGTGCTGACGAGAAAGACTGCCCTCTGCGGTTCCGCCACCTTGAGAACCAGTTCCGGCAGACCGAGGAAGGCGTCCACGACGATCGGGCGGTCCGACGGCATACCGGTGAGTTCGTCGATGGCGTCCTCGAACTCGACTCGCGCCATCGTCACATAGTCGTCAGCTATCTCCTGACCGGTGCGGCCGAAGAACCACTCGAACGAACCGCCCTCCCTCACCGTCGATCCGATCCGACAGGAAATCGGGTTCGTCTCAGGCGTCGCCGTCTGCCAGTGCTCGATCCACCGTCCATCACCGGCAAAGCGTCTGAATCCGAACTCCTCGCACAGACGTCGCGACACGGTCGTCTTCCCGCCGGCGGCACCGCCCCCGATCCAGTAGACGTGGCGCAGAGACTCCTTCGCGCGCTCGTAGTCCCGGAGCATCTCCGAATTATGACTCTCCGCCTGCCTTCGTACAAGAGCTTCGCGCGAGCAGAGCCTCTTGGAGCTCACAGGGTATCCCGGAGAGTCGGCGGGCGGTGCAGATCCGGCTACTGATTGGGGGTTCGTTCCGCCATTGGCGTGTAGTGCCGACGCGGCATCACGCACTTGTAGGCGGGGCGGATGATCCTGCCGCCCGACACCGTTTCT
>SKQU01000025.1 GCA_007118855.1 Spirochaetaceae bacterium | reverse complement strand
TTGCTGTCCTGGCCGTACCCGACACATTGGCCGTTCACCCAGAGGTAGAAGGCCGACTCGACCCCCTCGAACGAGAGGTAGAGCTCCCGGTCCGCCCACGTCGGCTCGAGCGTGAAGTCGGTCAGGTAGCAACCGGTCGGGTTGTCTGCCGGGACGCGCGGCGGGCACAGCACCGCGCCGTCGTAGTGATCCATCTCGCGCGGTGATGCGCTGTCCGGCGATGCGCCGTCGGGCGATGCACCGGCATAGGGGAACTCGAGGTGCGGCGAACCGGCGTCGACGCCAAAGGGGTACTTCACGTTCGTGTAGATGGGCGTGCCGTGCCCCTGCGTCTCCCACGTCCCGGGAACCGCGATCCGGTCCCAGCCGGTCACGTCGAGGTCCGGGGCAGCGAAGTCGGCAGGCACCGACTCCGGCCGGTCGAAGAGCCGGAACGACCACCGGTCGTCGAGCCTCGTGAGGTACGTGGAGGCGAACCGGTCGCCCGCGCGCGCCTCCTGCGCCGAGGCGTACCCTGCGAGCGGTGCGTGCATGGGCTCGCGGTTGATCTCGAGGACGTGGTGATTCTCGTAGTCGCGATTTGCCGGATCGGCGAGGAACTGCTGCCGGCGCTGTTCTGGTTGGCTCATCCTTTCATCATCGCAGAGCGCGCGGCGTGACCGAATAGCGCGGATGACTGAAAGCATGTAGTATGTGATCACATGCATCGCGGGATCCTCGACGCTCGTCGTCCGGTCTATCGCACCTTCGAGCACAACGATCTGCTGGGGATGCTGTGCGCCGGCGCGGTGTCCAAGGCCGGGATCGTCGACGACACGACGAACAGGCGCTACCCGTTCTACTGCCTGGTACTCGTGCTGAAGGGCAGGGGTCGCTACACCGACGACAGGGGCGAGCGAATCGACGTTGGACCCGGTGACGCGATCCAGCGCCTGCCCGACCGTGCGCACAGCCTCTCGATCGACCCGGACAGCGACTGGCACGAACTCTTCTGCGGGATCGGCCGCGCCCGACCCGTCAGCCCGCTCGAGCGGCACAAGGTACTCGCCACGCGGTACTGGAACGCGGTCGCCTCGCGCGACGGATTCGAAGAGCTCGAGTCGCTGATCCGCCGGCTCGTTCCGTTCGCCCCCGAATCGCCGGTGCTCCATCCGTCGGCGCAGACCGTGCTGATCGACCGGCTGTTCGAGCTCTACGACGAACTGTCGGCGGCCGCAGACTCCGAGCTGCGCTTCCTCCAGGCCGACGCGCTCGCCTGGTTCGACACGGTCTACCGGTACGACGAGCTTGGAACCGACCACGACCCGCTTCGCCACGCGTGCTACCTGCTCGCTCACGACCCCACCGATCGCAGCGCCGTGGAGGAAGTGCTCGCGCCGATCCCCTTGAGCTATTCGCGGCTTCGCCAGCTCTTCCGCGAGCGGATGGGCCTCAGCCCCGGCCAGTACCGCCTGAAGCGCCGAATGGAAGAGGCGTGCGCGATCCTGTCGTCGAACAGCTATTCGGTGAAGGAGATCGCGTTCCGGTTCGGCTACTGCGACCCGGGGTCGTTCTCACGGCAGTTCAAGGATGTCGTCGGCTGCAGCCCGTCCGAGTTTGTCTGAGCGGGAGGACTGTCACGGCCACTCGTAGATCGCTCGTGATCAGCGACAGAAGCGGAATCCGCGCAGATCGAGCAGCCGAGCGTGAGGCTGCCCGCGGCCGCGACGGAAGATGAGCCAGACCGCGTGCGTACCGTCGACCGGCCGCACCTCGCATGAGGACCTGGCGAATCGGCCCCACGTACCGCTGCGCTCTACATCGCACTCACCGATGACCTCCCCCTCGGGGTCCTCGAGTCTGATCTCGATCCGGCCGCCGTAGGTGCCGCTCGATGCGACGCACTCGAACCGGGTCTCCCTGGAGAAGGTGAAGAAGCGGTAGCACGCGGCCGAACCGTCGGTGATGTTCATGAGCACTTCGTGACAACCGTCCTGACCGGCGGGGAGCGATCCGTCGCCAGACTCGGGGCACCGGACGGGCGCGGCGTAGAGCCCGCCGGCGAGCAGACAAGCTCGGCTGGCGTCCATGAAGCGGCATGGGTCGAGAGGTCCTTCGACGCCGCCCGTCGTCATGGGCACTTCCGGGATCGTGCCGTCTGCCAGGATTCGGACAGGTTCGATGCACAGTCGACGGTTGTACCGTGAGTTCTGCGACGCGCGATGATAGAAGACGTACCACGAGCCGTTGATCTCTTCTATGGAACCGTGATTGTTCCACGTCTGAGGGTCACAGCCGTTGTTGTCAATGATGATTCCCCGTCTCTCATACGGGCCGAGCGGTGCATTCGCGGTGGCGTACCCGAGCGAGGTCGGTCGTCCGCGGCTTATGTCGGCATAGACCAGGTAGTAGATCCCGTTGTGCTTGCGGATCGAGAGTCCTTCGTGGAACCCGTGCTCCTCCTCGTTGACCAGGCTCCGGTGGAGCGTCGTCGGGTCAATGGAAGACAGATCGTCGCGCAAGCACGCGCCTCTCGCATGAAACTGACCCCAGAAGAGATAGGTCTTGCCGTCATCGTCAACGAATGCCGCGGGATCGATCGCATCGCCATGCGCTCCCTCTACCGGTTTGGGCGATGAGAATGGTCCGCTCGCCGACTCGCTGGTGGCGACCCCTTCGCCGTTTGCAGCGGTGCAGAAGAACAGACGATAGCGCCCCCGGGTGTAGACGCAGTCCGGCGCGAAGAGCGTCGCATCACGCCACGGCTCACCGAGCGAATCATCTTCAGTGGTGAAAGAGCATCCGTGATCATGCCATGTCACGAGATCCGCGGAGGAGAACACGCGATACTCGCGGCTGCAATAGGATGCACTGCCCGACAGGACGAGCGATCCGTAAACGTACGTCCTGCCGTCAGCCCAATGACGGGCCTCCGGATCGGGAACGAAGACCTGAAGGGGAAGCGCCGGGTTCATACGACGAGGGTACCACCCGCGTTGCGTGTCTGTCACGGAGCCTGGTGCGGCACAAGCCACATCCCTGTGGCGACACACCGGAATCCGAACTTCTGGTAGGTCAATCTGAACAAATCGGCGCTATCGAGATCCGGCAATGCACCCTTACAATGAGTACATCGTGAGTGAGGGACTGCACCTGAGCAGAGAAAAGGTACCCGTGGCGGATGTTCCGATACCTGTTGCGACTGGAAGGAGCACACGGCCGCGAATGGCTATCCGGAAGGTGGTCGCGCAGAGATACCTGCTGGCCATGGCGCTCGCGGGTGTTGCGTGGATGTTCATCTTCAACTACCTCCCCATGTACGGGCTGCTCATCGCGTTCCGGAACTACAGTATCACGCGACCCTTCTCGGAGGCCCCCTACGTCGGGTTGCTGCACTTCCGAGCGTTCTTTGCGGATCCGAACTTTCCCCTGGTCATGCGCAACACCTTCGGCATCAGCTCGCTGAAGCTTCTTGTGGGATTCCCGATTCCGATCGTGTTCGCAGTCCTTCTGTCCGAGATACGGCATTCCGGATTCAAGCGGGTCGTTCAGACAATCACCTACCTTCCGCACTTCCTCTCGTGGGTCATCCTTGGCGGGATTATGATGCACTGGCTCTCGGACATCGGGTTGATCAACCGTCTGCTTCTGGAATTCGGACTTCTGGACGAGCCGGTGTTCTTCCTTGCCGAGCCGCGGATGTTCTGGGCGATCGCAGTCGCTTCCGAGGTGTGGAAGGAGACCGGGTTCAATGCCATCATCTACCTGGCAGCGATCGCCGGTATTGACCCGCAGTTATACGAGGCGGCCGATCTTGACGGTGCAAGTCGTTATCAGAAAATCCGTCACGTTACCCTACCCGGTATCACGGGGACGATCGTGATTCTTCTGGTGTTGAACGTGGGGTACCTCCTGAACACCAACTTCGACCAGATCCTGGTTCTGACCAACCAGTTGAATATCGACACCAGCAATGTTCTGGATCTGTACGTCTACCGCGTTGGGATTCAATCCGCGCGGTATTCTTTCTCGACCGCGATCGGCTTTTTCCGATCGATCATCGCGTTGATTCTGCTCATTTCCGCGAGCGTGACGACACGCCGATTGACGGGACATTCGATGTTCTGATGGCAGGGGGATAGTTGTGACCGCAGCGCCGAAATCGCTCAGACGAAAGAAACACCTGACGTCGTTCGACGTGGCGAACTACTCGATGATGATCGTAGTCTGTTTCCTGATCGTCTACCCGCTTTGGTACACGCTGGTGCACTCATTCAACGACGGCACCGATACGGTCTTGCGTGGCCCGGTGTACTTTCTTCCGCGGTTGCCTACGCTGGAAAACTATGTGGCGGTCTTTGAGAACCCTGAGATTGTTGCGGCCTTTGGCGTAAGCGCTGCCCGGACGGCGTTCGGGACCGTTGCTCACGTATCGTTCACTGCGATGGTAGCATATGCGTTCACCAAGAAGCGTTTGATCGGCCGTCGGATCTGGCTCTCCATGGGTACCGTCACACTCTTCTTCTCCGGCGGGTTGATACCTACGTATCTCCTGGTGCGTCAGTTGGGGCTCATCGACTCTTTCCTGGTTTACATCCTGGTTCCAATGTTCAACTTCTTCCACTGCATCATTTTCATGAACTTCTTCCGGACGATCCCTGTCAGCCTTGAAGAGTCCGCACAGATCGACGGGGCGCACGAGTTCTGGATCTTCACGCACGTCATCGTGCCGCTCTCGAAGCCGGTCCTGGCCACGATCGCCCTGTTCAACGGCGTTTTCAACTGGAACGATTACTTCTACGGGGTGATCTATATCAACAGACAGACCTGGCTGCTGCCGATCCAGACGTTCCTGTTTCGGGTGGTAGCCAGCTCACAAGCGCACGCGATGCTGAACATTTACTCGCATGGCGTCGTCAGAGTCACCGTGACTCCGGAATCTATCCGGATGGCAACCATGATGGTAACTACGTTTCCGGTGATCTGTGTGTACCCGTTCCTGCAGCGGTACTTCACCAAAGGAATGCTGCTCGGCTCCATAAAGGGGTGAGGGCATAAAAGTCATTGGGATACGAGGAGGACAGTATGAGACGGAATCAGATCAAGACCATCATCGTGACGGTGTTGATGGTCATCACGGCGGCAGCATTGCTTGCGCGGGGGCAAGCGGAGGAACCCCCCGCGGCGGCGGTACCGGCGGGCGCGGTTTCGGATGCCGCGTACCTGCAAGACACGTCACCGGTGACGTTCGATTGGTACGTTGATGCATCGTGGTACACACGCGTCCGGTGGGGTCAGGACTACACGTCGCAGTACGTCACCAGGAAGACCGGTGTCAATCTCAACCTGATCATCCCCACGGGGAACGAAGCGGAGAAGAAGAACCTGATGATCGCTTCAGGTGACCTGCCGGACTTCGTCTCGATGGGATGGTGGGAACCGCAGGCGATCCAACTGGAGCAGTCCGGCCTCATCTGGAGCCTGAACGAGCTTGCCGATCGGTATGCGCCGGATTTCTGGGACGTGACGTCGGACTCGGTGGTCTCCTGGTACACCCGTGAGGACGGCAGGATCTACGGATACCCAAACGTTACCGAGCCGCCGGAGCGGGTCGCCCAGATTGAAGACTTGGCTCTTGTGAACTCCTACCTGGGGTTCATGGTGCGAAAGGACATCTGGGAGGCAATAGGCAAGCCGGACATGAGTACGCCGGAGCAGTTCCTTGACGCGTTGGCCAGCGCCAAGGAGATGTACCCGACGGTGGGCGGCCAACCGTTGATCCCATTGGGTCTGGGTGAGTTCACTGCAACCGGCAATCTGGCGCTGGACGATCAACTGGTGCGTTTGTTGAACGTTCAGAAGGGCATCGACGGGGTGTTCAACAATGTCAGGACTGATCCGGAGTACATCAGGTGGCTCAGGACCCTCAGGGAGGCCAACGAACGGCGGCTACTGTCCACGGACATCTTCATCGACAAGGATACGCAGATCCAGGACAAGATCAAACAGGGCCGCTACTTCGCGCTGATCTACGCACGGAACAGCGTGGCCCAGTCCTTCAACCCGGTGCTCTACCAGCAGGATCCCGAGTCGATCTACATCACGGTAGACGGACCACGGAACTCACGACTCGAGCAGACCCGGCTTCCGGTTGGCAGTCTCAACGGCTGGTTGATCACCTACATATCCAGGCAGACTCGTCATCCGGAACGCGCGATCAGGTTTGTGCAGTACCTCTTGTCGGAGGAAGGGCAACTGGACTTCTTCCTGGGCGATCCTGAAAAAACCCGGGAGATCCTGCCGGACGGAACGCAGCGGTTGCGCCCGGAGATCAGCGCGCTGCGCGACACCGACGAGGTAGGGTTCTCCAGAACCTACGGCGCGCGCGACGCCTACTTCTTCCTGCTTGATCCGGTCATCACGGCACAGTACGAGCCGGAGCGCCCGATCTGGGACATCGCGACGCGCCTCTGGTATCGCGAACTGAAACCGATCGACGTCCTGGCGTACGAGTACAACCTCCCGCCGGATACACCGGAGGGCACCGCATGGTCGGACTCTCAGCTGAAGTGGGGAACCACGCTGCCGAGGCTGCTCCTTGCGCCATCGGAGGCGGAGTTCGATCGGTTGTTGCAGGAGTACACTGCGCACGACGCCCGGAATCGCGAGCTGTATGAGCCGGCCGCCAATGAAGCGATCGCCGCCAATCTGCGGCGACTGGGACGGGCCGAGTAGTCACTTCGGTCATGAGGGTGACGCGTGGCGTTCACACGGCACACGGCGCGGGCGGACCTCGTGCCGTGTGCCGGCTTGTAATGTTACCCGTTCCGGCTATAGAGTGATTCATGGCCCTGAGGGATTTCTTTCGTTCGACGTCAGAAAGAGTCTCGGCCGCTTTGTCGGATCTCACCCTTGCCCGAAAGCTGTTCCTTGCGTACTTCCTCCTGCTTGTCATCCCGGTCACGCTCGGTACGGCGGTGCTGCTTCGGTACTTCCGGAGCGGTCTTGAGACCGAACTGCGCGTCACCAACCAACGGGAGATCGAGACCGCGGCGGCGTTGGTCGTCAAGAACGCGGAGATCCTGAAGAACGCCAGTCAGACCGTGATTGGTACGGCGCGTCTGGCGGCGATGCTCGCCGCCGAGGGACCTTTCAGCACGGAGGAACTGCTCGATTTCCGGTGGAACGTCCTCAACAACATCGACAACATCAAGTACATCAATGTCGACATCCGTTCCCTGCGTATTTACCACGCCAATGCATGGTTGCCGGAGCTCTATCCGTCGCTGTACCACGAGGAATCCGTTCTCGGCGAGTCCTGGTATCCGGCGGTGATCGACGCCGCCGGACGGCTGTACTGGCGACTCAACATCCCCGATGCAGCCGGACACCCGGGTTTCGACGATCCGGACCCGATCGTGGCGCTGTATCGCCAGTTGCGCGTCCATGGCCGACACCTTGGCGTAATCGAGGTGTCGATGGCATCCCGGACGTTCTTTGGACCGTCGTTCGCAGCTCCGCGAAAGGGAGGCCCGATCCTGTGCGTGCTGCGCGACGGCACGTTGTATCACTGCGCCGGCGTGAATCCCCGGGTGGAGTACGATTTCGACCCGCGCCAGGCGGCCGTATTGCTCAGTGATGCGCCGGCCGACGGTAGTGTCGCCCACTTCGCGCATGTTTCGCGCAACGGTTCGGCGCAACTGGCAGTGTCCGCTCTGTACGTGCGGGAGGTCGACGCATGGCTCCTGCGCGTGGAGAGCCTGACCGCACTCTACGGGAGGCTGAGGGGTATCGTCGCGCTGGTCCTGGCCGGCGCGATCGCCATGATTCTGGTTCTTTCGATCGTAACCTTCCAGATTACCAAGGCGTTGACCCGTCGTCTGGCGGTCGTTGTGGGTGCGATAACGCAGGTGCATTCCGGCGCCGTGTTCCCCGAGCTCGCAGTGTACGGGAACGACGAGATCGGCGTGTTGGCCCGCCACATACGTGCCATGATGGATCGTATCAAGGAACTGATTTTCACGCTGGTGCGAAAGGAGACCGCGGCCAAGGAAGCGGAGATAGCGGCGCTCCATGCCCAGATCGACGGACACTTCATCCACAACGTGCTCGAAACCGTCAAGATGATGTCCGTTGTTGACGGTCAGTTCGCGGTCTCGGACGCCCTGACTGCGCTTGGTCGCCTGATGCGTTACTCGATGAGCCGGGAGCGCCGATACGTCTGGATCCAGGAGGAGATTGCCTACGTATCAACGTACCTCAAGCTGCTGAACATACGGTTTGCCGGGAAGATGCTTCTGTCGGTCGATTGCCCGCCTGACCTCGAGGAGCAGGAACTGCCGAAGATGACACTGCAGCCGATCGTGGAGAACGCGGTGCGTCACGGCATAGAGCCGGCCGGCGGCGGCACGGTTTCGATCGGCGTGCACCGCTCGGACTCGGACATTGTGATCACGGTCTCCGATACCGGAGAAGGGATGACGCCTGCACGTTTGGAGCAGGTCCGTGCCCGACTGTACAGACCGGTCCGCGACAGTACCGGGGCTGAGGGGATTACTGCAGGAGGGATCGGACTGGTGAACGTTCATGAGCGGATCAAGCTGCACTTCGGCACCGAGTATGGTCTGGCGATTGATTCGACGCCGGGATGCGGTACAGCGGTCACTCTCCGTGTTCCACATTTCGGGCGCTACGGAGGCGACCGGGCATGACGCGAACGGTGCTGATCGTCGACGATGAAGTCCACATCAGACAAGGGCTTCGCGTGATTCTGCAACGGATCGGCACGACGTTCGGCGAGATTCACGAGTGCGCCGATGGGCGTGAAGCCTTGTCGCGCCTGACCGCAACGCCGGTAGACCTGGTCATAGCCGACATCCGGATGCCGAATATGGACGGACTCACCTTACTGCGGGAGATCGGCTCGCTTGCTCACAAACCTCACTTTGTCTTCCTGACCGGGTTCGACGATTTCCGGTACGCAAAGCTGGCGGTCCGTTTCGGGGCCTGCGATTACCTCCTGAAGCCCATCGACACCGACGAGTTGAAAGAGTCGCTGCTGCGGATAGAGCACGTCATCGAGGAGGAAGAACGGTTGCGGCGACGCATCAGCGAGCGTGACGATCGCCGGCACGCACGGTCGTCGTATGAACTCGGGTTCATCATGATGAACGACGAGTTGTCGGCTGATGAAGCTGCTGTCGCGCTTGAAGAAAGCGGCATGGCGGCCATGTTCACACGCACATATGAGACGTTTGTGGTGCGGATCAAAGATTCCCCGGTCGCGGGCCGGAACCGGGTGCAGCCTTCAGCCTGGGCGTCCCTGCTTCTGGGAAACGCTCTTGAGGCGGGCTGCGATGATCGTGTCGTATTCACGGATCGCGACGGGAACGTGGTCATCACCGGCCCGGCGGGCCTGCCGGGTGATCGGCTCCTGGAGATCTTCTCCGCGCACCTCGGAGGAAGACCGCCCCACGCCGGGCGGAGCGGCATGATGTCCGGAATCGGCAACATCCGTGAATCGTATGTCAGAGCACGGCACGCCTTGCGTTTCCGTTTCGTGCAGTCTTCCGACGGACCGACCGCGTTCGATGAGATACCCTACGGTTGCCCCGCGGCCCCCATTCCCGTCGACGAAGTGCAGGCTGTCGCGTCACTGGTCGGCTCGAACATGATCCAGCAGATCAAGCAGCGGCTGATGGCGCTGTTCGACCCCGACAGGCTCAACGAGCATCCGATGGAGTATACCGACGCGCTCATCACCGAGGTCTACCGCTGCGTGGTGGTGTTCTGGACCCGGAAGTTTCCGCGCACCGAACGCCTCGCAGATCAGGCGTATGGAATCCTTGAATGCGCCGACCACTTCGCGAGCGTTCGCGATTACCTTTCCCATCTCCTGAGCTTCATAATTGAGATCGATACCTACATCATATCGTTACGCGCGGTCTACAAGGATCGCAACGTCATGGATGCGGCCGTGCTCTGGATCAACGAGAACTACGCGGATCAGAACCTGACGATGGGACTCGTGGCGAGACGCTTCGGGTTCAGTTACACGTATTTCTCGACAGCGTTCCGCGAACACACGGGGGACAGTTTTGTGCGGTACCTGAAGAGGCTGCGCATCGAGCGAGCGACGGAGCTGATGTCGACTCAGGAACTGAGGCTCAAGAGTGTCGCCGAAAGAGTCGGCTTCCCGAATCCCCGGCTCTTTGCCAGGACCTTTCGCGAGGTGTACGGAGTGTCTCCTGCAGAGTACAGGAGGAACACGACCGGGCCATCCGACGTCCGCCGAGGAT
>SKQU01000079.1 GCA_007118855.1 Spirochaetaceae bacterium | reverse complement strand
TGAGCATACCCTGATCCAACGGTTTCGTCGCGACACGGGTGACGCCGGCCTCGCGATACTGAGCCTGGTCGTCAGCCCTCGCGTACGCCGTGAGCGCGACGATCGGTACCCGCGCGCGTTCAGCTCCCGCCTCGCCCGCTCGGATCCTTCGAGTCGCCTCGATCCCGTCCATCCCGGGCATCCGCACATCCATCAGGATCAGGTCGTACGCCTGCTCCCGCAGGAGCTCGAGCACGCGAAAACCGTCTCCGGCGAGCGCAACTTCGTGCCCGGCCGTCGTGAGCAGATGCGACAGGTAGAGCTGGTTGATCCGTTCATCCTCTGCGACCAGAATCCGCACCCGCACACAATACACGATCTGCGGCGCTGTGTTGAGCTACTTCGGCATCGAGTCGATCGGTCAGCTCTTCGAGGCGGGAGAGATTGTGCGGAAAGGCGAGACAGAGCAGCTGTCGCTGCACGCGGGAGGTCGCATCGCGGCGTCTGACCGGGCCTGCGGTGAAGCCGGAGACGCCGAGGCGGTCACGCAGGACCGGGGCGAGATGACGGCGCAGCTCCGTCAGCAGCGTGCGCAGCTGGCTGACGCCGTAGCCGACCTCCGGCAGATCCTCTTCATAGCGCACGGTCAGCGAGAGTACCTCGCGAATCCGGCGTACGAGCGACGAATCGACCGGAAGGTCGTCGATCGTCATCGCGAGCCAGCCCCGATCGAAGTGTTCGTTGAAATGGTCCCTCAAGGCCTCGAGTGCCATCTGAACGCGATCGGTTGAGCTGCTGCAGGGCGCCATCTGTGCCATCGCTCTAGTATCGGCACGAGCAGGCGCGCGATGGAGCCCTGGTTTGACAGGAGCGGAGCAGCCGTCTACCCTCCTCCCATGACGCCGCTTCTCTACGCCGCGATCGCGACCGCGATCGTCGCACTGCTTGCCGCCGTCGCGGCGATCGTTACCGCGCTCGTTGCAGCGGGCCGGCGGCAGGGCTCGGCCGCCGACCTGCCCGCGGTCATTCGGCAGATCGACACGGTGCGTGCCGAGCTGCGGGAGCTCACCGACCTCTTTCTGGTGCCGCGCCGCCGCGGAGTCGTCGGCGAGACGATCCTCGCCGAGCTCCTCGCCGCCTGGCTCCCGGCGAAGAGTTACGATCTGCAGTACGGTTTCTCCAACGGGACGCGGGTGGATGCGGTGATCCGGCTCGGAAGCCGGCTCGTACCGGTCGACAGCAAGTTTCCGCTCGAATCGGTCCAGCGCCACTTCGGTGAGGAAGCGGCGTCGGACGACCTGCCGGCGGATCTGAAGCGCGCCTTCCGTACGCACATCAGCGACATCGCCTCGCGCTACATCAACCCGACCGAAGGCACGCTCAACTTCGCGCTCATGTATATCCCGGCCGAGCGGGTCTACGTGGAGCTCTTCGCCTCGAGACACGACGAGCTTCTTCGCTTCGCGCTCGAGCAGAACGTCGTCCCGGTCAGCCCCGCCACCCTCTTCCTCTACCTGCAGACGGTCGCCTACGGGCTGCGCGGCCTCGCCGTCCCGGAGGACGCGCGACGGCTGCTTGACGACCTGCGCGAGCTTCGCGCGGACCTGCTCGCGTTCACGAAGAGCTATGACACCGCCGCCGGCCATCTGCGCAACCTGGTCAGGACGCACGACGAGGCAGGTTCGCGCCTGCAGCGCATCAGACTGCGGGTCGAGCGCCTCTGCGGAGAGCGAGATGCCGGGCAGTGAACCGACGTCGGTACGCGGCTTCGTCGTGCACTCCGCCCCCCTGCCCGGCCGCGCGCGCTCCTCCGATCGCCCGGAATCAAGACTCGCGCTGGTCGGTCGACTCGACGACGGGCGAACCTTCGCCGCGCTCTTCGATCCGTACCGACCCTTCTTCTACGTGCGCGAGAGCGACCGCGACGCGCTCACGGAGCCCCGCCCGGGTGGGGCGGCCTTCGAACCGAGACCGACGCGACGGTCGACGATAGACGGTGAGCCGGTCCTGCGCCTCGAGAGCGCGTCGCTCGCGGACCTCAGGCGGTCCGAGGCGGAGCTCCGCGCCCGAGGCGTGCGGACCTATGAGGCCGACCTCAGTCCGACCGACCCCCTGATGATCGACCGGCACATCCACGGCAGCCTCCGGATAACCGGACAGCCGGCGCCCGGGCGCCACGTCGACCTCGTCTTCATCAACCCGGAGATCGAGTCCTGTGAGTGGGATCCGGTCCTCGAGGTCATCTCGCTCGACATCGAGACCGACCCGCGGACCGAGGAGGTGCTCGCGGTCTCGATCGTCGGTGCCGGCGCATGGACCGAGGCGGTGAGCGAGGTGCACTTTCTCGCGCCCGACCGGAGCACCCCTGACCGGCGTCCTGATGCGGCGCCGTGGATGCGGGTCTACGATGGCGAGGCGGCGCTCCTCGAGGCGGTGGTGTCACGTATCACCAGGATCGACCCCGACATCATCACCGGCTGGAACGTGATCGACTTCGACTTCGCGGTGATCTCGCGGCGGCTCGCGCGCCACGGCCTGCCCTTCGCGATCGCGCGGTCGGACGAGCCGGCGAGGTTTCTGCAACCGACCGACGACGGACAGGGCCGACGTCAGAACGCGGCGGTCGGCTGCCCCGGCCGCCAGATCATCGACGGACTGCGGCTCGTACGCTACGGTCCGCAGCGCTTCACGGACCGGAAGCTCGGCAGCGTGGCACAGGAGGTGCTCGGCGAGACGAAGACGGTGGAGGCGGAGACCAGCGCGGAGAAGATCGGGACGCTCCTGGCGCTCTACCGGGATGATCCGACGGCCTTCTGCGACTACTGCCGTACCGACGCCGAGCTCGTGCTCCGAATCCTCGAGAAGACGGGGCTCCTCGCGCTCACGGTCGCCCGTTGCCGCCTGACAGGCGTCAGCCTGAACCGGGCCTGGACGAGCATTCCCGCCTTCGAGTTCCTCTACCTCGAAGCGATGCACGAGCGCAACCTCGTCGCCCCGACGCTGGGAGTCGATCGCCTCCCACAGGGCGAGGTGGCCGGCGGCGCCATCCTCAAACCACACCCGGGCCTGTTCTCCAACGTGCTCGTATTCGACTTCAGGAGCCTCTATCCGTCGATCATCCGTACCTTCGGCATCGACCCGGTGGGCTACCTCGACACCGAGGAAGGATATCCGGAGGGCACCGACCCGCCGCCGCCCGACCCGGACTCGATCACCGCACCGAACGGCGCGCGGTTCTCGCGCGAGGGATCGCTCCTGCCGGCGATACTCGAATGCTTCTGGGAGAATCGCGACGCCGCCCGCAGGCGCGGCGACCAGGTCGCCGTCTACGTCTACAAGATCATCATGAACTCGTTCTACGGCGTACTGGGCACCCCCGGCTGCCGGTTCGCCGGTGCCCCGCTCGCCGGCGCCATCACCGGGTTCGGCCAGTACATCCTGCACTGGACACGCTCCCAGTTCACCAACCGCGGGATGAAAGTGCTCTACGGGGACACCGACTCCCTGTTCGTGCTCGCCGCGCCCGACTCGGACGCCGCGGCGCTCTTCGCGGCAGGCGAACGGCTGCGGAACGAGATCAACGCGGCGCTCGCCGACTTCGTCGGCGGCGCCTGGGCCGTTACGTCGACGCTCGAGCTCGAGTTCGAGCGCGTCTACTCGCGCTTCTACCTGCCGCGCATCCGTCATGCTCCCGGCGGCGCGCCGGGCGAGACCCGCGGCCGGGCGAAGGGGTACGCCGGGCGTCCCCTCCACGAGAACGGGGAGCCCGGCGCGATCGAGATCAAGGGCATGGAAGCGATCCGAAGCGACTGGACGCCCGCTGCGGCGGAGCTCCAGCGGGAGCTCCTCGAGCTCCTGTTCGCGGGCACCGAGCCGGCACGGATCACCGCGCACGTGAGAGACACGATCGCGCAGCTGCGCGCCGGGGAGCTCGATGACAGGCTGGTCTACAGCAGGAGGCTTCGCAAGGCGGTCTCCGCCTACACGAGCGCTCGCCCGCCGCACGTGCAGGCGGCCGCGATGCTCCCGCCCGAAGAGCGCGAGGGGATGATCGACTATCTCGTCACGACCGAGGGCCCGCAGCCTCCGTCACGCCGAGCCGCGCCGATCGACCACGACCATTACGTGGAGCGCCAGATCCGGCCCATCGCGGAGCCGATCTGCGAGGTGCTCGGGGTACGGATCGACGAGCTCTTCGACCCATCACACCAGCTGTCGCTCTTCGAGGAGGGAGGATGAGCCGCGCGCGCAGACTCAAGGCGGCAGGCCAGCACCTCTGCGACCGGGTGGATCGCCTCGACTTCGCCCCGCCGGTGGCCTTCGTCTACAACCCGCTGCGCTATGCGCGCGAGGTCTGGCACCGCTACCTCGAGCGGTACGCCGACGGTCCGCGGCGGATTGTCTTTCTGGGGATGAACCCGGGCCCCTGGGGGATGGCGCAGACAGGCGTCCCCTTCGGCGAGGTCGCCGCGGTCCGCGACTGGATGGGGCTGGCGGGGCGCGTCGGCAGACCGGCGGCCGAGCATCCGAAACGGCCGATCGCGGGCTTCGACTGCGCACGCAGCGAGGTGAGCGGCCGTCGCCTCTGGGGCCTGATGGCACAGCGGTTCGGATCGCCGCCACGCTTCTTCGCCGAGCACTTCGTCGCGAACTACTGTCCGCTCGTCTTCATGGCCGAATCCGGGCGCAACATCACGCCGGACAAGCTCCCGTCGGGCGAGCGGGCTGGGCTCTTCGCCGCCTGCGACGAGTTCCTCACGACGCTCGTACGCGAGCTCGAGACGGACCACGTGATCGGCGTAGGCAAGTTTGCCGCCGAGCAGGCGGTCCGGGCACTCGGTGCGCTCGACCGCCCGCCGGCCGTCGCGGCGATCCTCCACCCGAGCCCCGCGAGTCCCGCGGCGAACCGCGGCTGGGCAGAGCAGGCCACGGCCGAGCTCATCGCGCTCGAGCTCTGGTGATCGTGACGAGAATCGCGTAGTGGTCGGAATACCCCGCGCCGGTGCGGGGAGAGAACCCGAACGGCGAGCCGTCACCGGTGGTGAGCTGTGGATGTGCCCCTACCTCGAGCTCCCCTGAGATCCGCTGCGGCGCGTAGAGGTAGGCCTGATCGAGTCTCGACCACTCGCCGCGGAACCGGTAGCTGCCGGGATCCGCAACGCCGTCCCAGAGCGAACGGAAGACGAGCGCAGCGGCGTCGACGGCTGCCTCCCCGCGCGGGGCGGACACCCCCGGACCCTCTTCCGCGGCCAGGTAGCGGATGCCCGGCCGAAGCGGTCCGAAGGCGGCCCGCGCCTGCGCCACGTCGTCGATCCGCTTGATCGCTGTGGGGAAGGAGCGTCCATGGCGCCGGTACTGGTCGACGTCCGCGTTCATGTCCCCAATGAGGAGCACCGCAGTCTCGCCGGTCGGCAACGCATCGGTCGCCGGCGTGGCGGCGCCGCTGTCGTCGGCGAGCACATCGTGGACGAGCGCGGCCTCGAGCTTGCGCTGCGGCTCGGTACGGGCCTCGCCGCCGACCTGCGACTTCCAGTGGACCGAGATGATCCGCAGATCCGGCGAGGCGAGCGTCACATCCACCGCGTCGCGCCCCGGTCGACTCGCGAACGCGGGCGGCAGCGACTCGGAACGACCCGGCACGAGCAGGAGCTGCGCCACGCGGTGCGCCCGGACTGCAACGGGTCTGCGGCGCGAGAGCACCACGACCTTCGTGTTCGAGACACCGTAGGGACCGGCGCTGATGTAGCGAAACCCGCGCAGGAAGTCGTGCGCGAAATCGGCGGCGACCTTGCTCGACTCGACCTCCTGGAAGGTCACCACGTCCAACCGTCGGCCGGCGGCCACGAGTCGGATCGCCTCGTCCAGTCTGGCGAGCCTGCGGTAATAGTCGTCGCGTGCCCACCCGGTTTCGGTGCGGAACTCCGGGTACTCGAGCCCGTCGTCCACGTCGTCAAAGAGGTTGTGCACGTTGTAGCTGAGCACCCGCGCCACAACCGTCGGTTCCGCCGCCGTACAGGCGGCGAAGGCCGTGAGCACCGCCAGCGCCGCGAGCACGAGAAGGGCCGTGCGACCCCTGATCACGTGAGAGTATCTGTCAACCATCATCCTGCCGCTCCAGAAGGAACGACAGGACTTTTTGCTTTTCCGCTTCAATAGCCCCGGACAGCGGTCTGAACTCTTGCCCGGTGATCGCCTCGAATGCCTGCTGATAGCGGCGGGAGACCTCGTGGAACACACCGTCCGGGATCTTGGGAGGACGACCGTCGCCCTGGTATCCCTGCTCCATCAGCCACTGGCGCAGATACTCCTTGTCGAGCTTGCGCTGCTTCTCGCCGGCTTCGAAGAGCTTCTCGTAGGTGTCCGCGTACCAGAACCGGGAGGAGTCCGGCGTGTGTACTTCGTCAATGAGCAGGAGCTCTCCGTCTGCGAGACCGAACTCGTACTTCGTGTCGACGAGGATCAGCCCCTGCTTCGCCACGACCTCGCATCCGCGGGCGTAGAGCTCAAGCGCCTTCTCCTCTATGGTGTTCCACGTCGGCTCATCGACCACTCCTGCCTCGAGGACCTCTTCACGACTGCACGGCCGATCGTGAAGCCCGTCGCTTTCCTTCGTGGACGGGGTGATCGCAGGCGAGTCGAGCTTCTCGTTGAAGCGCATCCCCTCCGGGAGCTCCAGCCCGGGAACCGGACGACCGGCGCGATAGTCACGCCAGGCGCTACCGGTCAGGTACCCGCGCACGACGACCTCAACGGGAACAACTGCGCACGTACGGGCGAGTACTGCACGCGGCGAGATGGTCGCGACCAGATGGTTGGCGATGATGTCCTCGGTCGCCTCGAACCAGAATAGCGTCATCCGGTTGAGAATCTCTCCCTTACAGGGAACCACGCCGAGTATCCGGTCGAAGGCGGAGATCCGGTCCGAGGTCGATATGACGATCTCTCCGTCAAGATAGAAGACGTCACGCACCTTGCCCTGCGCGAAGGTCATGGGCGACGGGACTTCGGAATCCTTGTACCCGTCAAAGCACGGGTGGTTCTTTGGATCGACCATCTACTCCATCTCGGCCCTGCTCGCGACAATACGCGACAGCAGCCCGTACGCGACCGCCTCATCTGCGTTCATCCAGAAATCGCGGTCCGTGTCCTTCTCCACCTGCTCGATCGGCTTGCCGGTCTCTTCAGAGATGAGCTTGTTGATCCGGGCGCGCATCCGCTCGATCTCGCGGGCGTGGATCTCGATGTCGGTGGCCACGCCACGCATCCCGGAGAGCGGCTGGTGGATCAGATAATGACTGTTGGGCAGACCGACGCGATACTCCTTGGGCGAGGCGAGCAGGATAAGCGCTCCGGCGCTCGCGACGAGTCCCATCCCGATCGTGTAGACCTCCGGCTTCACGAACCTCATCATGTCGACGACCGCGTACCCGGCGTCGGCATCGCCTCCCGGTGAGTCGATGAAGACCTTGATCGGCTCGTCGCCGGCGTCCTCGAGAAGGAGCAGCTGCCGAACGACCCGCTCGGCAAGCGCCTTGTTCACCTCTCCGGAGAGGAGAATCGTGCGGGTACGCAGCATCTTCTCCATGAACGGATGCTCGTTCTCACCCTTGGCCCCGCCGTTCTCCTCGTCACCGTCGTCTTCGTCTGCGCGCGGTCTCTGACTGTACTTATTCATGTGGATCCCTTCTGGTCGCCTACGATGTATGACCGTTAATATACTAGCATGAGTGAACCGGTATCAAAGGGGCCGAAGGCGGCTTTCGTCGCGATCGTCGGCAGGCCGTCCGCGGGCAAGTCGACGCTGATGAACGCGCTGTGCGGCGAGAAGGTCGCCATCGTCTCTGCGGTCCCTCAGACAACCCGCAACCGGATCCGCGGAATCGTCAACCGCGACGAAGGGCAGATCGTGTTCATCGACACGCCGGGGTTCCACGAGTCCACGCGGACCTTCAACCGTCACATGCGCGGTCTGATCGAAGAGTCGATTCGCGACAGCGAGGTGCTGCTCTACGTCGTCGACGGATCACGACCGCCGGGCGACGAAGAGCTCTCGCTCGTCGAGACCGTCTCGCGGCACGCCGACATCCCCCGCCTCGTCGCGCTGAACAAGATCGACGTCGCGTCGAACGAGCGGCTCGACCAGATGCGCATCCTGCTTTCGCAGCGCCTGAGCGACGTTCCGGTCATCGAGATATCCGCCCGCACGGGTGACGGGCTCGAGGCGCTGCTCGGGGAGCTCTTGCGCATCGCGCCAGAGGGCGAGCCGGCGTATCCGCACGACTTCTACACCGACCAGCCGCCGGAGTTCCGCATCTCGGAGATCATCCGGGAGAAGGCGCTCGAAGGACTGCGCGAAGAGCTTCCCCACTCGATCTACGTCCGCGTCGTCGATATGGAGGTTCGAGAGCTCGAAGGCGGTGGGGAGCAGCTGTGGATCAGGGCGTTCATCCTCGTGGAACGTAACAGCCAGCAGGGGATGATCGTCGGGGTCGGCGGCAAGGGCATCAAGCGGATCAGGCAGTCGGCGCAGAAGGAGATCGCGTCACTCTTCCCCTACCGGATCCACCTCGACCTGCGGGTGAAAGTCGACCCGAACTGGCGGCGCAACGATCAGCTGCTCAACCGCCTCGTACACTGAATCGGCCTACGTCCCGAGCTCGGCGACCGAGCCGTCCTCGTGGCCGATCAGCACGATCGGCTCGACCCGGGTGAACAATCCGTTTCCGAGCACTCCGGGTATCGCGGAAAGCTCGGCCTCCATCGCGACCGGATCGATCGGCTGCGGGAAGCGCACGTCGACGAGGATGTTCCCGTTGTCCGTGATCACCGCGCCCATCTTGCGCTCGGCGAGCCGCACGACCGGTTCGGCCCCGATCCCGCGCAGCGCCTCCATGACGGGAACTCGCGCGGCGGGCAGCACCTCGAGCGGCACCGGGAAAGCCATCCCCAGGTGGTCCACGAGCTTCGACGATTCGGCAACGACCACGAACCGCGACGAGGCGTAGGCGACGATCTTCTCGATCAGGAGCGCCCCGCCGCCGCCCTTGACGAGTCGGCGATCCGGGTCTATCTCATCGGCCCCATCGATCGTCACGTCGAGCCGACCGCCGATCTCGGGATCGTTCAGCGACCGAAGCGGGATCCCGAGCTCCTGACACTCGATCTCGCTCTGCGAGCTCGTCGGCACACCGACCACCCCGTCGATCTCGCCGGCGGCAAGTCGCTCGCCGATGCGGCGGATCGCCCAGACGGCCGTTGAGCCTGTGCCCATCCCGACCTTCATCCGGCTCGTCACGTACCGGTCGGCCGCCGCGTACCCGGCTATCCGCTTCGCCTCGTCGTTGCCCATGGAACCCCTTCTAGTAGCGGTCGAGTATCTGCAGCAGCCGCTGCCGTCCTATCGTGAGCAGGAAACCCCCAAGCCGCGGGCCTCGTTCCTTGCCGATCAGCACCTCGTAGAGTACGGCGAAGATGCGCTTCTTGTCGACGCCCTCCTCGTCCGCGATCCGGTAGATCCGCTCCTGCATGCTCTTCTCATCGTGCGCGTCGAGCCGCCCGCTCACCTCCTCACGCACGGCGTGCACGGCCGCGAGCTCCTCGGCGGAGAGCGGAACCGGAGGCTCGCAGCCGTCCTTGAGCTCGAAGCGGAAATCCTGCGGGGCGTAGGAGGTGATCCAGTTCCAGGCGCAGACGGCGCGCCGGCGAAGCCGCGGGAGCTCGTCGGCATGGGTTGAAGGGTCGTACTCGGCGAAACGATCGAGGGCGGCATCGATGTCGCCGGCGGTGATCATGAGGTAGTTGCAGAGTGTTCGGAAGGGCAGCTGCAGCGGCAACCGGCCGACGGCCGGTGGGTAGGACGTCGGTGCCAATTGGCTCAGCTCATAGGTTCGACGCTCCTTTGAGGCACGCTTCTCGCCGACCACTTCGGCGCCAAAGGCGATCCGTTCGCACCGGTCATAGTCCTCGTAGATCTTGATCACGTCGAGGTCGAAACTGATCGCGAACTCGGCATTGGGACGCGTGCCGGCGAACAGAAACCGGACGACTTGCGGCTCGTAGACTTCGAGCACCTCCGCAAGCCCGATCACCTCGCCGGTCGAAGAGCTGATCTTCCCGCCCCGCCCCTTGATGCTGATGAAGTCGTACTTGAAGGTCACCGGCGGCGCATGGCCGTAGACCTCCGCGACGACGCGTTTCGCCGTGTCGAAGCTGCCGCCGGCGGAGTGATGCTCCTTCCCGGCCGGCTCGAAGTCGACCCCTTCGACCTTCCAGCGCATGGGCCAGTCGACCCGCCACGGGAGCTTGACCAGATCCG
>SKQU01000278.1 GCA_007118855.1 Spirochaetaceae bacterium | reverse complement strand
CCGAACCCGAGTTCTGCCCGAACCCGAGCTGCCGCTACCATAGCCGCGAGAGCGCTCGGGACCAACAGTGGTACTGTCGGTTCGGCACCTTTGAGACCCGATGCCGCGGAGAGATCCAGCGCTTCCGCTGCAACGCCTGCGGCAAGACCTGCTCGACCCAGACGTTCAGCGTGCACTACTGGACCCACTCGACCAGCGATCTTGGCTGGCTTGTCGAGCGCATCTACGGCTGTGGCGGACTGCGCCAGACAGGCCGATTTGCCGGGGTGACCTACCGGGTCATCGAGAACCGCGTGCGTCGCCTGGCCAGGAATGCGCTGGCGGTGATGGACCTGGCCTTGAGCGAGCTCACCCTTGATGAGGATCTGGCATTCGACGGATTCGAGTCCTACACCCGAAGCCAGTACCACCCGAACAACATCACCCATGTGGTGGGCAAGAAGAGCGAGTTCATCTACGCGGCGGTCCACACGCTGCTACGCCGCAAGGGCTCGATGAGCCCGCTTCAGAAACGGCTTCGGGCGCTGATCGAGCTGGTATGGAGCCCGGTGAGCACGATCAGGGAGGATGTCACGGCGCTGCTCGCCGATCTGGCCCCGGCGATCGAAGGGGCGTGCGGCAGAAGGGCGGAGGTGAGCCTGCACACCGACAAGCACCGCTCCTATCGCCCGGCCATCAAGGCGGTCGCCTCGCTTGCGGCGCTGCTGCGCGACGGGAAGCTGCTTCACAAGCGCACCAGCTCGCGTGCAGCGCGAACGGCGAAGAACCCGCTGTTCGTGGTCAACTACGTCGATCGCCAGATGCGTAAGAACATGGCCGAGCACGTGCGCGAGACTGTCCGTCAGGGTCGAGAGGTGAACTGCCAGATGGAGCGCATGGCGCTGTTCATGGTGGCGCACAACTTCCTGACCCCCAGGCGCATCACCGATCATGCCCGAGTGGGCAATCAACCGACGCATGCGATGGCCGCCGGGATCAGCAGTGAAGCGCTGCGGCAGCAGGTGCACCGTCTGCTCACCCATCGCCACGTGTGGTCGCACCTGAGAAGCGGGCAGGGATGGATCACCAGCATCTGGCAGCATCTCCATGAGAATCCGCCGGCGGTGAGGCTGAAGAAGGGGCGGCTCGAGGTGCGCTCCGTGGCGCTTGCCCCAAGAGCGCTGCCGGCGCACCTGCTCGCGTAGGCTCCCCTCGGCCCGGCTATCTGGGACCGTTTCGACTGGAATCAACAATTCTGGCACCAGTCATAAAGAGATAGACCGAGCCGAGGATCACCGCCCCGCCGATGAGCGTGGTTACCGTCGGCCTCTCGGCAAAGATCAGGAGCGCGAGCACGCTCGCGACGACCGGTTCGCCCAGGATGCTCGTCGATACCACCGTCGTCTGCACGTACTCGAGCGCCCAGTTGAAAAGGCTGTGACCGAGCAGGGTGCAGAAGAGTGCGAGGGCGATGAAGATCGCGAACTCGCGAGCCGGGTAGGGTGAGAGCCGGACCCCGAACACAGCCGAGGCTCCGATGAGCAGGACCGCGGCGACCGGATAGCAGATCATCGTATAGGTATTCACGCTCAGGTGCCGACGTACGATCCGCCCGAGCAGCATGTAGCCGCTCACCGCAACCGCCCCGAGCCAGGCGAGGAGATTCCCGAACGCGTGCGACTCGCCCTCGAAGAGCCCTCCCCAGACGAGCACGACGCTCCCGGCGAGCGCCGTCACGAGAAACACCGCCCTGCGCAGCGGCACGCGCTCGCCGAGCAGAAGGAACCCCACGATCGCCACGATGACCGGGTGCGTCGTGACGAGCACGGTCGAGCTCGCTACCGAGGTGAACGAGAGCGAGGTGATCCACAGCGCGAAGTGAAGCGCGAGGAAGGCGCCGCTTGCCACTGACAGTGCGAGCGCCGACCGACCCGTGGGGCGGGGAGGGTGGCCGCGATGAAGGCGTTCGCGGAGGTAGAGCGGTGAGAGCAGGAGCGTCGTGAAGACCATTCGCCACGAGGCGACCGCGAGCGGTGGCGCGTCGGACAACCGGATGAGGATGGAGGAGAGCGAGGTGAAGGCGACGCCGATCGCGACGATGGCGGTGGGCTTGAGGCGCATGACGGGGCTACTCGAAGAGGCGGTCGATCGCGAAGAGGACCCGCTGCGGCTCGAAGGGCTTGATGATGAAGTCGCGGGCGCCCTTGGCGATCGCCTCGAAGACGAGGCGCTTCTGTCCCACGGCGCTGACGATGACGACCTTCGCGTCCGGATGCCGCGCGATGAGCTGCTCGAGCGCCTCGATCCCGTTGAGCTGGGGCATCGTGATATCCAGGGTGACGAAGTCCGGTTCGTGCTGGGCATAGAGATCGAGCGCTTCCTCGCCGTTGGTCGCCTCGGCGACGATCTGGTACTTCGTATCGAGGATATCCCGGAGCCTGATCCGCATGACGGCGGCATCGTCGACGATCATGCCCGTGGTCACGGCCTGCCTCCGTTTTCGGTGAAGGCGATGTTGATCTCGAGCGACCCTATCTCGGAGATGAAGCTCAGGCAGATCGTCGGTATGGAGAGAAAATCGACCGTCATGCCTGCGCCGCTGAATACCGCCGGCGGGGTGAGGTGGATGAGGCGATCCTCGCCCGCGAGCGCGATGCTCGCCTGACCGGTGATCATGTTCGCGATCTCACTGACGGCGCTGTTGGTGAGCTTCTTCAGCTCAGACGGCAGCTTGTTCGGGATCATCGCCTTCGTGACTGCATAGGCGAAGTCTGAGTCCATCGAGTAGACGACCTGTCCGCGGATGCTTCCCGTGATCCCGATCACGATAGAGATGGGCAGATTCGGCACCGGAGAGTCCTTCCTGGTCAGGCCCCTGCGGGAGAGTTGGACGCCCACCTCATGGGCGAAGACCGTCGTCGCGCCTCTGATGAACACGTTCGCATACTCTGCCTTCATGGCTGACTCCTAGAGCGGCGCGCGGATCCGGAAGGTGGCGCCGCGGCCGGGCCGGGTCTCAACGGTGATCTTCCCGCCGAGGCGTCGGACGGCCTGCCGTACCGCGGACAGCCCGACCCCCCGACCCGATGTCACGGTCACCTCGTCGGAGGTGGAGAAACCGGAGCTGAACAGCAGCGCGAGCAGCTCATTTCGCGAGGGCCGGGCCTCTTCCTCGAGCATGCCGCGTTCACGCGCGAGCTCCTCGACCGCCGCGAACGAAATCCCCTGTCCGTCGTCGGACATCGTGATCACCATCTCACCCGGCGCGCGGCTGATCTCGACCCGAACTTCGCCGGCGGCGGGCTTTCCCTTCAGCTCGCGTTCGGCCGGGCTCTCGATCCCGTGATCGACCATATTCCGCACGATATGCTCGAGCGCATTGACGAGCGGCTCGAAGCGCTCGGGCATGACGCGGAATCCGCCGCCTGCGATCTCCACGGGTTTGATGCGGCGACCGCGCCTCGCGGCGATATCCGCGACGAGCTGGGGGAAGCGCGAGAAGAGCGCGGCCGCCGGGACGCTTCGCAGCTGCTCGAGCGCCGTCGTCAGGGCCCGGTCGTCGGGATGCCTGCTCCGCGCGTAGGCTTCCACCTTCTTCAGCGCGGTGGCCGGGACGCGAATGGACGACAGATCGTTGATCCACTGTTCACCGAGCGTCTCGGCGATCGCATTGTACTCCTCGTAGAACTGGCGCTTGAGCACGAAGACTTCCGAGGAGAGGTCCGTGTCGCTCTGCAGGACCGGCAGCGCCGTGAGTCGGTCCTCGAGGTCATGCGCGACCGTCTCGGTCCGCGTGAATCCCAGGAAGCCGGCATTGCCCTTGAAACTGTGTACCTGCGCGGCGAGTTTCTCACTCGCATCGCGCGAAACCCCGTCCTGGTGGTCGAACGCCCCCGAATCGAGCACACGGAAAAGCTCGTTCGCCTGTTCGACGAACCCCGCGAAGTACTTCTGATTCGAGACCGCTCTGAGGATCAGGGTGCGGCGTCGGTCCTGTTCCAGAACCGTCTTCTCGAGCCGTTCCGCCGTGGTGATGTCCGTGAACGCGCAGAGCACCGTTGCCTCGTCGATCGCCCGGTAGGCGATGGAGAGCGTCCGGTCGCCGACCTCGATCCGCTTGTCCAGCAGGTCGAATATCACCTCCGGCTTCGCCTTCCCGGCGAACAGCAGATCGAGCCCGTCGGTGAAGTCGCGGCGCGGCTGCTCCTCGGCGTACAGCAGCTCCGGCAGTCGGCGTCCGGCGATTGGACCGCCGAAGAGAGTCTCGCACGGTTTCGAGTACTCGGGACGGATGACGTAGTCGGGCCCGAAGGTAAGGAACCCGTCACCCGTGACGTCGAGCATGCTGCGCATGGCGGCGGTGCGCTTGGCGATCGTGTGCTCGAGGTCCGCGGTCATGGCCGCGATGTCGTCGCGCCTGCGGCCGACGAGCCAGCCTGCGAGGGCCAGGACCGGGACGGCGAGCCCTATGATCGCGAGAAGCACGACCGTACCCGCCGCGAACACCGTGACGAGCAGCGTCGCGGCGGCAGGAAAGAGCGCGCCCAGCGCCGCGCCGGTTAACGCGTCGCGGAGTCTCGCCTTTCCCAAGCCCTTCGCCTGCATCAACCACCCCGTCTTGACGCTACTGGTCCCTCATGCCGCTGTCAACTTCTTTTTCCGCGCGGGCAAGGACCGCCGCAATGACCCGCCCATCGACCGGATCGTCTCCGCCGAGCCCTGAGACGGTCGTGAGCACCGCTTCCACTCCGTCCGAGTCGGCGAGTCGCACGATCCGCTCGTCGGGCGGGAACCGGTCTCCCGCCTCGTCGGTCGCCGCGAAGCCGAGCGAGGCGAGATAGACCTCCGCGATCCCGTCAAAGGGCAGCCGGGCGCGGGCCGCGAGCAGCATCGCTCCCACAAGCCGGTCGTCGCGCGCGAGCTTGCGCGGCAGGTCCCGCCCCACGCGGTAGACCGTGTCGCCGAGCGCGCGGTTCGCGAAGCGGGCGAGCAGATCGTCGCGATGCTCGTGCAGGCCGGTGAGCGACAGCGACGCGTAGGCGTGCGCGAGCGCCGACGCCGATTCGGTCATCGCCCTCGTGGCGCCCCCGCGCACCGGTTCGAGCGCGAGCGCGTCGGCGATCAGCGTAACCGCGGGATCGGTTCGGTGGCCGAGGTAGGCGACCGCGGCATGGCCCAGATTGTGCAGGAAGAGCTTGCGGTCCACGTAGGCCCTGATGTCCTCCACCGCCTTGATCTGCGGAACCTCCGGGAGCTCGCCGCGGAACCCCTTCGCGTCCACGATGAGCGTATTGTACGGCTCGGCAAAGACCACCAGCGGATCGCGCGCGGTCACTTCGGACGGGACGATGGGCACCATCTTGCCGATGCTCGTCTGCACGAGCCCGATCTCAGCGTCCTGCGCCGCCTCGCCCACGACTCCGCGGACGATCGCCGCCGCGTCACGCACGTTCTCGGCAAGGATCACGTCGAGCGGCTCACCCGGACGCCGACGCCGGCGCTCGAGCAGACCCGCGCGGATGAGCTTCGCCACCGAGGGCAGCGCGCCGGCGCCCACCGCGGTCGCCGCGAGGCGCGCCTCCGCGACTTCCGAGCTCACCGCCTGTTCATCCGCGGCGCTCACCGCGCGGACCCCTGTAACCGGCACCGTCTCGTCGGTGCCGTCCGGATGCCTGATGATCACCTCGTAGCCCCGGCGTCGGTTGAGGTCGCCGACGACCCGTTCGTTGATGTCGACGAAGACGACCTCGTATCCGGCGGCGGCGAAAAGCTGCGCGATGAAGCTGCGCCCTATGTTCCCGGCGCCGAAGAGCACGAGTCGGGGGCTCACGTCTGCTCCCTCTGCTCGTACTCGCGCTGGACTGACGCCACGAGGGCCGCTTTCTCACCCGGACTCGGCTCGAGCCAGGTGCCGCCCAGGTGGGTCAGGCAGAAGGCGCCGGAGGCGATCGCGAGGCGAAGGGCCGCGTCCAGGTCAACCGGTGCCCCGCCGCCCGGCGCGCGGGCCGGCTGTGCGCGCGCGAGCTGGTTCGCGATCCCTGCGACCAGCCCTCCGGCGAAGGTGTCGCCGCAGCCGGTGGTGTCGCCGCCGGCTGCGCGGACCTCCTCGCGCCTGGCGAACTCGGTGAAGACGGGTCGTGAGCCGACGGCCCGGCCGGCAAAACGGCCCGGCGAGGCGCCGTAGGTGACGGGGCCCGGCCCGTTGGTCACGACCGCGGCCCCCACGCCGCGCGAGAGGAACCATTCGGCCGCCTGCGCCGCCTCTCCGCACCCGGAGAGCCGCAGCGCCTCTTCGGCGTCGGCAATGAGGAGGTCGACGAGCGGGTACGCCTCGTCGCTTCCGAGCGTCCACCGTTCGTTCGGCCGGGCGGACTCCGAGCGGAAATCGTAGACCGTGTTCACCACGGTGAGCGCCCCCGCGGCCCGCGCTTCGCGCAGCAGCCCCGGGATCGCCTCGTGCAGCCGCGGGACGAGCGCCGACCCGCCGAGCTGGACGATGTCCGCGCGCGGGAAGTCGGGCCCCAGATCCGCAGGGGTGAGGTCCGCGGCTACGCCGAGCTGGTTGACGAACATCCGCTCGCCGTGCCCGTCTGCGTAGTCCGGATCCGAGAGGACGTAGGTCGCAGCCGTTGCGCCCGGGCGCACGGCGAGCCGGGAGATGTCGAGCGGCGTCTGCTCCGCGATCGACCGCAGCGACCGGCCGGCCTCGTCGTCGCCCACGGCCCCGAAGAACCGCACGTCGGCATGCGGACACAGCTGCGCGGTGTGGATGAGCGAGACGATCGCCGGCCCGCCCACGTTCTCCCGGTCCGGCTCCCGCGAGCCGACGATCGACTCGAGGATCGCGTCGATCCTCTCCCCGGCGAATCCCTCGAGGGCCTCGGCAAAGACGAGCCCGCCGATCGTCAGCCCCCCGTCGCCGGGGGTCCTGCGAAGGAGCGTCTGCACCGACTCGTGGCCGAAGTCGACGTTCCGGTAGAGATAGTCCATGAGCGCGCAGCCTGCGCCGTGAATCGTGATCGCCATGCGGGTATGGTAGCAGAACCGGCACCGCGGTGCCACGGGCCCGTCCTTGCTCTCCGGCGCCGATGCCGGGTATCATGGCCCATGCCCAAACCCAACGTCATCCTCATCAACTGCGACGATCTCGGCTGGGGAGACCTCTCCTGTTACGGACACGCGCTTCACCAGACGCCGCATCTCGACCGCCTCGCGGCCGAGGGGATGCGCTTCACCGACTTCTACATGGCATCCCCCGTCTGCTCGCCGTCGCGCGGGGCGATGCTCACCGGCTGCTATCCTCGGCGGATAGGATTCGGCGAGTTCGAGGGAAAGTGGGTGCTCTTTCCGGGGCAGCCGGTGGGGCTCGACCCGGATGAGACGACGATCGCCCGGATGCTCAAGGCCGAGGGGTACGCGACGCAGATCGTGGGCAAATGGCACTGCGGCGATCAGCCGGAGTTTCTGCCCACCCGCCACGGCTTCGACGGTTACTACGGGATCCCCTACAGTAACGACATGGGTCGCATGGTCGGCAAGACCGACTGGCCGCCGCTCCCCCTGCTGCGCGACGAAGAGGTGATCGAGGAGCAGCCCGACCAGGTAGGCGTCACCGAGCGTTACCTGGAGCGCTGCATCTCGTTCATCCGCGAAAATCGTGACGGGCCGTTCTTCCTCTACTTCGCGCACATGTACGTGCACCTGCCCATCTACGTCCAGGAGCGCTTCCTGCGTGAGAGCCGCAACGGTCCCTACGGCGGCGCGGTGGCGGCGATCGACTGGGCGACCGGCGTCATCATGGCCGAGCTCAGGCGCCTGGGGATCGACGAGAACACGATCGTGCTCTTTACCTCGGACAACGGGAGCCGCGCCGACTTCGGGCCCTCCAACGGACACCTTCGCGGCAGGAAGGGCACGACCTGGGAGGGCGGCCAGCGTGTGCCGCTCGTCGTCCGCTGGCCGGCGCGCGTCCCGGCCGGTCGCGTGGAGGAGGGGATCGCCGCCTCCATAGACCTCCTGCCCACGATCGCCTCGCTTGCCGGCGCCGCGCCGCCGGTGCAGCGGCGGATCGACGGGATCGACCTCGCGCCGTTGTTGACCGGTGAGACCGCAGAGAGTCCCCGCGACCACTTCTTCTACTACCACCGCAACGCCCTGGAGGCGGTGCGCTCGGGCGACTGGAAGCTGCATCTGCGCAAGGACGCGGATGAGACGGCAGAGCTCTACAATCTCCGTGACGACCCGGGTGAGTCACAGAACCGGTTCGACGCGGAGCCGGCGCGCGTTGCGGCGATCATGGATCTCGTCAAGGAAGCCCGCACGGACCTGGGAGACAGCGCGACCGGGGATGAGGGCGACGTGCGCCCCATAGGCCGCGTGCCCGAAGGAAGGACGCTCACGAACTGGGACCCGGAGCATCCCTACTACCTGGCCGAGTACGACCTGGCCGACCGAGGGTGAGGAGGAGAGAAGGTGAAGGCTTATGCAGTTGTCGGGACCGGCGGACGGTCGGGAATGTATGTCAACGCGCTCGCGACCGAGTTCGCTTCTGATTGCGAGCTCGTCGCGCTCTGCGACCGGAACATCGGTCGGGCGCGGCTCGCGCAGGAGCAGGTGAAAAAGGAGAGCGGCAGGGAAGTGCCGGTCTATACCGACGCCGAGTTCGACAGGATGCTCGCCGAGCAGCGCCCCAAACGGATCGTCGTGACCACCGGCCCTGATCGCACCCATGCCGAGTACATCATCCGCGCGATGCGCGCCGGATGCGACGTGGTGACCGAGAAGCCCATGACCACGAGCGCCGAGTTGTGCCGCGAGATTCTCACCGCGCGCGAGGAGACCGGACGCGAGCTGCAGGTGACCTTCAACTACCGCTACTCGCCGCCGCGCAGCCAGGTCCGCCGGATGATAGGCGAGGGCGCGATCGGCGATGTCCTCAGCGTCGACTTCAGCTGGCACCTCGACACCCGCCACGGCGCCGACTACTTCCGCCGCTGGCACCGCCGGCGTGAGGACTCGGGGTCGTTGCTCGTGCACAAGGCGACGCACCACTTCGACCTCGTGAACTGGTGGATCGACGACGCGCCTGAAGAAGTGTTCGCGCACGGCTCGCGGCGCTACTACACCCCGTCTCATGCCGACGAGCTCGGCCTCCGCGGCCGCGGCGAGCGGTGCCACGGCTGTCCGGTCGCCTCCCGCTGTTCCTTCTTCCTCGACCTCGCGGCGAACGAAAGACTGAAGGAGATGTACCTCGACCAGGAAGCACACGACGGCTACTTCCGCGACCGCTGCGTCTTCAGCGACGAGATCGACATCTGGGATACGATGAGCGTGAGCGTGCGCTACCGCGGCGGGGCGATCCTCAGCTACATGCTTCACGCCTACTCGCCCGTGGAGGGGTACCGCATCGCCTTCAACGGCACGACGGGGAGGATCGAGCACGCGGCGAGCGAGAACACCTACATCAACGGCGACGGCACGGTTCCCGGCGAGCTCGAGCGCGGAAAGATCACCACCACGCTCATCCCGGAGTTCTCGCGTCCGCAGGCGATAGAGCCGGAGATGGGCTCCGGCGGTCACGGCGGCGGCGACCCCATGCTCCTGCGGGACATCTTCGCGCCCACCGGCGAGCCGGACCCGCTTGGCCGCCGCGCGAACCAGGTGGACGGAAGCTACTCCATCCTCGTGGGAGTCGCCGCGGCACAGAGCATTGACCGGGGCGAGCCGGTGAAGATACCGGAGCTCCTGGGTGACGCGCCGCTGGGTGAGCGGTGGTAGACGGTTATCTGGTCAGACGAGCAGCCCGAAGACGGTCACCGCGACCGTGACGATCGTGAATCCGAACAGCATGGTCCACTGCATCGTGCCGAAGCGTTTGTCCATCGACTCGAACCGCGTGTCCATCTGCTTCTGCACGTCCGAGAACCGCTGGTCCATCGCCTTGAAGCGTTTGGCGAAGAGCTCGCGCTGCCCCTTGAGCTCCTCCTCAACGCGGACGATCTGTGCGCAGATATCGTGAGACCGAGGCGCGGCCGTCTCGCTTACGAGATCGCGTAGCCACGGCTTCACATAGTCGACGATTCGCCTGACGTCTTCTTCTCGTAACACCATACCCGGATCACCCATACGGAGCCTCCTCCACTATACTCCCTACGCGGAGAACCGGGAAGATGCTTAACTACCGCAGGTGAAGCGCGCGGTCGATGTCCGCGATGATGTCCGGCACCGACTCCAGGCCCACGGAGAGGCGCACCGTTGCGGGGCTGATCCCGAGCCGCAGGCGCTCCTCCTCGCTGAGCTTCGCGTGCGTGGTCGTTGCCGGATG
>SKQU01000154.1 GCA_007118855.1 Spirochaetaceae bacterium | reverse complement strand
TGCGCCGGACAGCGCTGCCTCGCCGCGAGCGTGGCGGTCGCCGTCGGTGATGCGCACGCCCCTTTCGCCGAGGCGATGCGTGAGGCCGCCACGGCCCGCCGCGTCGGCTACGGGCTCGACGACGGGGTCGAGATGGGCCCGGTGATCACCCCGGAGAGCCGGGCGCGGATTGACGGAATCATCGCGGAGGCCGAGCGCGAGGGTGTCCGCGTCCTCGCCGACGGTCGCGGCAAGATGGTATCAGGGTACGACGAGGGCAACTGGGTCTTCCCCACGATCCTCGACGGGGTGGCGCCGGCGAGCACCGTCGCGACGACCGAGGTCTTCGGTCCGGTCTTGAGTCTCATGCGCGCCGACTCGCTCGACGATGCGATTCGTCTCGTCAACGAGCGCGCCTACGGCAACATGGCCTGCATCTTCACCGCAAGCGGAGCCGCCGCGCGCCGCTTCCGCCACGAGGCCGACGCCGGCAACATCGGCATCAACCTCGGCGTCGCGGCCCCCATGGCCTTCTTCCCCTTCAGCGGCTGGAACGAGAGCTTCTTCGGCGATCTTCACGCGCAGGGACGCCACGGCGTCGAGTTCTACACGCAGACCAAAGTCGTCATCGAGCGCTGGCCGCACACCTGGTCGCGCCGCTTCTGAGGGGTAAGCGGCAGGCAATCGGAGCGGGAGGACCGCCTCTCTTGACCAATGTCAAGCATCGCTGATTTCGTTCGCGTCCGCCATCACACTCGGTGGGGCACTGAGCAACCAATCCGCTTGGCGGGATCGCCTGAAGGCTGTGCCGCCGACGGGACTGTTCGACGCCGAAAGGTTCGGGTACGATGCGCTGGCCACGTACGCGACGACCGCGCGATCAAGGACCTGTCGCGTTGGCGAACGGGTAGGAGTATAGATGAGCAGCGGCATGAACATCCTTCTCATACTGTCCGACGAGCACGCGCGCGATGCGTCCGGTTGCTATGGGCATCCGATCGTACGCACGCCGAACCTGGATCGGCTGGCAGCCTCGGGAGTCCGTTTCGACAACGCCTATACGACTTGTCCTATCTGTATTCCTGCCCGCGCGTCGTTTGCGACCGGTCGCTATGTCCACGAGATCGGATGCTGGGACAACGGAATACCGTACGACGGCGAGGTACGGAGCTGGCACCACGAGCTGCGGGATCACGGGCGGACCGTGGACGCTATTGGAAAGCTTCACTTCAAGGGGCAGGGTTGCGACCACGGGTTCCGGAAGGAGATCGAGCCGCTGCACGTGGTCGACGGCGAAGGCGATCTGCTCGGCTGCATTCGCGACGGGGCGCCCCGGCGACACAAGCGAGGTGGGATCGAGGAGGCCGGTCCCGGCGACTCCACGTACATCCGTTACGACCGCGATAACGCCAACCGCGCGTGTGCATGGCTGAGCGAGCACGCGAACGATGCTGAGCCGTGGCTACTCCAGGTTGGGTTCGTGCTTCCACACCCGCCCTATATCGCCCCGCCGGATCACTACGACAACTACCCGCTCGACGACCTCCGGATGCCCCCACAATGGAGGCAGGATGAGTGGCCGCGTCACCCCGCGATCGAGTATCTCCGGTGGTTCTTCGACTTCGACCGGCCATTCGCCAAGCAGAAGATTCGTGAGCTCGTTGCGGCCTACTACGGCGCGGTGAGCTACCTGGATTGCCAGATAGGGCGCGTCCTTGAGGTTCTGCGGGAGCTGAGTCTGGCCGAGAACACACTGGTGATCTACACCTCCGACCATGGTGAGTCGATGGGCGCGCGCGGCATGTTCGGCAAGTTCACTATGTACGAGGAATCTGCCGCGGTGCCGCTGATCATCGCAGGTCCCGGTGTGCGAGGCGGCGGCGCGTGTGATGCTCTGGCTTCCCTGGTGGACATCTACCCTACGGTGCTCGATGCGGCCGGTCTTCCCGGAGATCGCGTCGATGAGTTGATGGGTGATCGGCCGGGTCGATCGCTTTCGGCCACTGTGCAGCATCCCGATCCCGAGCGCGCGGTGCTCTCTGAGTACCATGCGGTCGGTTCCCAGCACGGATACTACATGCTGCGCCATCGAAACTGGAAGTACGTCCACTACGTCGATGCGCCTGCGCAGCTGTTCGACCTTGACGCGGATCCCGGGGAGTTCCACGATCTTGCGACTGCCCGGCCGGCTCGCAGAAGCGTGCAGGAGGAGTTGCGCAGGATGCTGTTCGACATGGTCGATCCGGACGCGACCGACGAACGGGCTCGCGAGGATCAGGCGCGCGTGATCGAGCGCTCTGGCGGTTGCGAAGCGGTGATCAGGCGCGGCACATTCGACAACAGCCCGGTGCCAGGCGAAGAGGCGGCGTTTCATGGCGATCGTTGACCTTCTTGCGCTTCCGGTCTGATCGGGTACAGTGATCTGACGGAGGTCTCCCGTGCACACCAGACCCAACATACTTCTCGTCATGGTCGACGATATGGGGTTCTCGGACATTGGCTGCTACGGCGGTGAGATACGTACTCCCACGCTCGACCGGCTTGCGGAGAACGGGGTGCGCTTTACGCGATTCTATAACTGTGCGCGGTGCTGCCCTACGCGCGCGTCGCTTCTGACCGGGCTCTATCCGCACCAGGCCGGGATTGGTCACATGACGAGCGAGAACGAGCGGACTCGCGAGTTCAACGCCGCGATCGACGACG
>SKQU01000397.1 GCA_007118855.1 Spirochaetaceae bacterium | reverse complement strand
GTGCAGAAGGCGGCCGACGACCCGAATCCGACGCCCATCGGCAGCGTGCCGCGGACCATGAGCGTGCCGGCGACCGGCATCGCGGGCAGCCGCACGGACACATCCGCGAGTGCCGCGACGATCAGGCGGCGCTCGTGTTCGGCGACCTCAGGGACAACCCATCCGACGAGCGACTCCTGCCGGATCTCGACCTCCAGGTAGTGGTCGAGGCGGATGCCCAGCGCGGGATGACCGTAGACGGCCGAATGCTCGCCGAACAGCAGCAGTTTCCCGTACCCGCGGCCTATTCCCATTGGACCCCCGCCTGCGAGATAGGGATCGTATGCGGGTCCTCAGGGTCGGCCGGCATGAGCACACCCAGCTCGCTTCCGGCGCCCACGGCCTTCCAGACGATCCGTTCGTCGAGGACACCGGCCGGCGGATCGATGCGTGCCGGCACCCCGATTGCGTCGCCGATTTCGACGCCGAGCCTGCGGTGCTGTTGGAGGATCTCCCGCGCCTCAGCCCAGGTGCCGGCCGCGACGAATCCGTTCACCAGCTCGTTCGATCGCGCGATGAAGCGCGCCGCCTCGGCAGGCGATCCGCGCTTCCATTCGCGATAGGCAGCGACCGCCGGACGCGTGGCGACCGCAGACCGTCCGGCGAAGAGTCGCAGAGGCGGCAGCCACGGCAGATCGACCCGCCGGGCCGCGGGGGATTCGCCGCCGGTGAACAGGACTCGTCCGCCGCAGGCGCTCGTTGCCACATCATAGCCGCTGCCGGCGCCCCCCTGCGCAGCGCGATGGATGCGGATCGCGCGGTCCACGAGATCGGCCTCCGCGAGCCGGCGGACGCCCGCGGCGACGGACCAGAGGGCGGTCAGCGCGACCGTCATCGCGGCGCTCGACCCGAGGCCGCGTTTGCGGCCGTCCGGCTCGTAGAGCGCGCGGGTGTCCACTTCGATCTCACCGTTGAAACGCCCGTATTCCCGGGCGAGGGAGTCCGCGACCCGGCCGAGCACCCCGGAGTCTCCCGGCCAGCGGGCAGTCGCGCCGCCGAGCATGCCGCGCACGACGGCGCCGACCCGGGGTCGCGGCGTGAAGACGGCTGTCGTGACGATCTCCGGCGCCACGGCAAAGCCGAGCCCGCCGGGCTCGAGCACGGCGTACTCGCCGAGCAGGAGGAGATTCGCAGGCACCCGCAGCACGACCGACCTCCCGCTCGCTTCACCCATCGCGCACCTCCGGCTCTCCGCCCACCGACGATACGAGGACCGACGCCTGGGGCACGGCGGAGGGGATGCGGCTGCGTACCGCCTCCACCTGGTCGTGGGTCGTCAGGAGCTTGACCTGCGGTCCAGCGTCCATGGTCTCCCAGACCGGGATGCCGTCGCGGCGCATATCCTCGGCCTCGCGGATCAGCGCGAGACTCTCCGGGAGCCAGTAGATGAGCGGCGGGCGTGAGGTGAACATCGTGGAGAACATGAAGAGGTAGCTCTCGCGCATCGCGGTCCCCAATGCCTGGAGGTCTCGCCGGTCGAGCGCGGTCCGCGCGCGCTCGTAGATGCCCTGTGACTCGCGGCACCAGCTGCGGTAGACCGGCGAGGTCCCTGCGGTGGCGTTCATGCCTTCCCGCGAGGAGACCGGCTTCGCCGTGCGGGTCAGCACGACGATCAGAAGCCGGAGCTGTGGCCAGTGGTCGGCGGTGTGAATCTGTTCGGCGTGATCGGCAGCGGTCTCCCAGGCGGTGAAGCCGCCGTAGACCGAGCGGCAGGCGCTGCCCGAGCCCTGTCGCGCCTCCCGGGAGAGCTCGTGCCGCGACAGGTGCGTCCCGTAGAAGGCGTCAAGCCCGATCGCGAGGGCCGCGAAACCCGAGGAGGAGGAGGCAAGCCCGGCCGCGGTGGGAAAGGTGTTGGTGCTCTCGACCGTTACTCTGGAGGTGGAGCCGCCGCGCCGGCGGAACCGGTCGATCATGGGCTCGAACCGTTGTGCCGGGCAGGCGGTGCCGTTGATCCGGACCGTGTCGCCCGCGGCCCCCTCCGTCTCCGACGCGATACGGGTGGTCGTGCGAAGGCCGTCGAGGCTGATCGCGAGGCTCGGCGTGGCCGGCAGATTCACCCCGGTGCGTAGCTTGCCCCAGTACTTCACGAGGGCGAGGCTTGCCGAGGCGCTCGCGACAACGCTCATCTTCCGGTCATCCTTGCGCGGGCTTCGTCGAGCGCACCTCGCCGAGCGCCCGCTTCGCCGCGTCGATTCCGTACTCGCCGCAGGCGCTCATTGCGGCCGCCACGAGCCGTCGCTCCTCACCGCGAGCGCCGGCGGCCCACGCCACCCGCTGCGCGTGGAGCCCCATGTGGCCGCGCTGGATTCCCTCCGTCACGAGCGCCGCAAGCGCAGCGAAGTTCGCGGCGAGTCCCACGCAGACCGCGATTCCCGCGAGCGCGGACGCGTCCGGGTTTCCGAGCAGCTCCAGTGAGGCGCGGGCGGTTGGATGAATGCCGATCGCGCCGCCCACGGTCCCCAGCGGCACCGGAACCTCGAGGGCCCCGTGCAGCAGGCTCGACCCGTCCGCCCGTTCCTCGGAGCGGTAGCGGGTCAGCGCGCGGTATCCTGCGTCGGACGACGTTCCGCCGGACGGCGTTCCGCCACGCGACGCGTACGAGTGTACGGCGGCTTCGAGCGCCCGGGTGTCGTTCCCGGTGGAGAGCGCGAGCGCGGTCATGCCGTTCATGATGCCCTTGTTGTGGGTCACCGCCCGCTGCGGGTCCTCGATCGCGATCTCGTTCGCCAGGATGATCCGCCGCGCGACCTCCGCCCCGGAGAGCCCCGCGCGCGAGAGGAGGGTCACCGGGATGGCGAAGGCGGCGCGAGAGACCCGCCTCGAGGCGGCATTCGAAAGGATCGCCATGACGACCCGGCCGCCGCTCAGCACCTCCACCTCCGGGCGCAGGCCCTCGACCACCGAGTTGACGAGATTCGCGCCCATCGCGTCACGGGTATCGAGGTCCACATCGACGCGCAGGACCCCGCTGCCCGGCAGTCGTTCGCTGCGCAATCCGCGCCACCCGCCGCCGCGCCCTTCCATCGCGGCGAGCAGCGGCGCCACGGTGAGGCGCAGCTTCGGTTCGGCGGCGACGATCCGCTGGTCGGCTCCGGGTGCCGCGTGCTCCACGTAGATCTGTCCGGTGGTGACCGTCTCGCCGGCGGTCGTCTCGAACCCTCCGCCGGAAGCGACGATGCGGCCGGCGTAGGTGGCCGCCGCGATGACTGAAGGCTCCTCGGTGGCGAGCGGAACGTCGACTCGTGTTCCGTTGATCAGGAAGCCTGCCGCGACGCCCACCGGGAGCGCGAGATAGCCGACGGCAGATTCGACCATCACGTCGGCGAGCTCGATCATCTCTTCATCCCGGCCGAAGGCATTCGGGTCCACCCCGGGGCGAAAGTCGTTCAGCATGCGCCGGCGCCCGGCTGCCGTGGTCCTGCGGAAGTCGCGCGGCAACGGCTCAGCCATGGAGACGCTCCGCGTCGGCCTCCCGCAGGGCGGATGTCATCTCCGTGAATCTGGCCGACCTGACAAGCGGCGCGCGGCGAAGCGCGTCGATCGTGGGTGATCCGGTGAGCACCATCACCGTTCGCAGCACCGAGCGAATGCGTTCGGCGAGCGCTCGAGCGCTCTCGTACCCGCCGGACACGACCGCGCGCGCGAAGGGGAGCGCGAGGCCCGCCGCCTGTGCGCCAAGAGCGATGGCCCTGGCGACGTCCATGCCCGACCGGATGCCCCCGGAGGCGAGGATCCGTCCCGGCAGCGAGTCACACGCGGCGACCGCCACGCCGGTCGGTATGCCCCAATCGGCGAACTCGTCGGCGACCTCCTGTTCTGCAGGATCCATGCGGTACCGCTCCACGGTGACCCAGTTCGTCCCGCCGTTTCCGGCGACGTCGACGTACCGTACGCCGCGGTCCACGAGGAGCGCGGCTTCCGCCGGACCGATGCCGAACCCGGTTTCCTTCACGATGACCGGCACCGGAGACCGCTCGCACAGCCGCGCGATTCCGTCGAGCACGCCGCGAAAGGCCCGGTCGCCCTCCGGCTGCACGACTTCCTGTCCCGGGTTGAGATGGACGGCAACCGCGTCGACCTCGAGCCGCCTGATGAGCTCGAGCAGCGGGTCCTGCGCCGGGTCCACGAGCTGTACACCGCCTATGTTGGCGAAGACCGGTACTCCGGAGGCGATACGCTTCAGCATGAAGTGATCAATCACATCGGGCTTGCGGAAGAGGATCCGGATCGACCCGGTTCCCACCGGGATGCCGGACTCCTGCGCGACCCGCGCGAGGAGCCGGTTCACGCGGTAGCCTTCGGCCGAGCCGCCGGTCATCGAGGAGATGAAGACGGGCATTGAGACCGGCATGTCGAGAAACGATGTGCCGAGGTCAACGTCGGGCTCGTTGAGCTCGGGCAGGGCACGGTGCACGAACCGCACCTCGTCGAGGAGCGTCGACCCGCCCTCCACCGCGTACCGCTCGGCATCCGAGCAGATGTCGAGGTGCTGAGCCTTTCGCTGCGCTATCGCGTCGTCGTTGCGGCCCATGGCACCGATTCAGCTGCCGGAACGTTCGCGAAGCCGTACTCCCGGTACCCGTCCTCACGGATGGACGAGAGGTGAAACCGGCCGGCCGGAACGTTCGTGCCGGAGAGTATCTCCTTCAACCGTTCTGCTTCATGAGGCGCTGCGAGCCACGTCTCGTACTCGTCGATCGTCGCGTCGCGCTCGTCCCGGAAGACCGCGTTGAGATCCCAGCTCTCGATCACCTCCGGAGCTCCGGGGGCGACGGTGGCGGAGACGATGAGCATCGTATTCCCCGAGCCATAGGAAATCATCAGAAGCGACTTCCCGACGATATCGTTGCCGAACTTCTGGTACCGTTCGTGCAGGAGGAAAGCGAGCGCGAAGAAGGTGCTTGCCGTGTAGAGATTGCCTACCCTGGCGTTCGGGTCGAGCGACTGCTCGAATCCCCGCTCGTTGACGAAGGCGTTCAGCTCGTCGCCGTGCATTCCCGTGTGGTTGGAGACGAGCCGATGAAGCGCGCTGAGCGCCATCATCCTGAACGGAACGTGGAAGACGAACATGTCCGTCGCGTGCAGGATCTCCTGCGGGGTCCGGCCTCGCCTGTTGCAGTAGTCCTCGAAGGCCACGTCGAGCGCCTCGTTGTAGCACTGCATGGAGTATGCGCCCTTCACCTTCGCGGTGGTTGATCCGTTGGGACGGAAGAAGTCGTCGACATCACGCGAGCAGAACCCCTGGGTCTCCAGGTCTATCTCGAGCAGCCGCGGCTTCTTCTCTACGAGCAGGCTCACCGCGCCGGCGCCCTGCGTGATCTCTGCGGTGGATGGGGCGTCGTAGCGCGCGATATCCGTGCTGACCACCAGCCCGCTCTCGTCGCGGGGGCTCATCGCGAGCATCGCCGCGATGCTCAGCATCGCGATCGTCCCTCCGGCGCACGCGTGCTGCGACTGGAAGGTCATGATCGTCTCAGGGATGCTGACCCCCGCGTGCTGAAGCATGCCCTCGAGGTACGCCGCAAGTGGTTTTGACTGGTCGACCGTTGTCTCTGTGCCCGTTCCAATGTAGCGCAGACCTCTGGTGCTCCTGGTGTTGCGCCGCAGCAGCGCGTAGGACGACTGTGCGGCCAGCGTTGCGCTGTCCTCCCACGGCGCGGGGAAACGGATCGCCTCCTGCCCGGTCTTCTCGATCGCGCGCCGCAGACGCCGTTCGATGCCCGGGTCCTGACCCGATCTGTAGGAGAGCAGCGCATCGAGTCCCAGCCGCGGCGAGGGAACGTAGATTTCCAGGTCGCTGAGCCCGACTGTCTGTTCTTCCATCACACGCCCCTAGGTCTACGATTTCGGTTCCCCAAATATAACCGGCCTCCCGTTGACCGGCAAACAATATCCTCCAGCTGGACACGAGCATAACACGCCCGTAGATTAGCCGCATGCGCTACGCCCTGCTCCTCTCGGGAGGAGTCGACAGCTCAACCGCGCTCGCCGAGCTCGTCCGCGCCGGGCAGGCAGTCACTGCATACTACCTCAAAGTGTGGCTGGAAGACGAGCTGGAGCACCTGGGGTGTCCGTGGGAAGACGACCTCTCCTGCGCTCGCGCGGTCTGTGAGCGGTTCGACGTCGAGCTGCGGGTGATTCCGCTGCAGCTCGAGTACTACGAGCGGGTCGTCAACGAGGCGCTCGACCGGCTCCGCGCCGGGTGTACCCCGAGCCCGGACATTCTGTGCAACGAGCGGATCAAGTTCGGCGCATTCCTCGATCGCCTCGGCCCGCACGAGACCGGACCGGACGTCCGCATCGCATCGGGCCACTATGCGCGGATTGTCGATCGTGGCGATCACGTCGAGCTTGCCAGATCACCCGATCCGGTGAAGGATCAGACCTATTTCCTGTCTCATCTGCGGCAGGATCAGCTGCGGAGGATCGTCTTTCCGGTCGGCGAATACCGCAAGGAAGAGGTGAGGCGCCGCGCCAGAGCGCTTGATCTGCCGAACAAGGACCGACGCGACAGCCAGGGCATCTGCTTTCTCGGGAATGTCCGCTATCCTCAGTTCGTCCGTCACTACCTGGGGGAGCGCGCGGGCCCTATCGTCGACATCGAGAGCGGTGAGGTCCTCGGAGAGCATCGGGGCTACTGGTTCCACACGATCGGGCAGCGCACCGGTCTCCGGCTCGGGGGCGGACCATGGTACGTCGTGCGCAAGGACCCGCGGCGCAATACGGTCTACGTCTCGCATGCCGACGTCGTGGAGCAACGCGCCCGGCGGGAGTTCGTCGTGAGCGATCTCTCGTGGGTCTGGCGCCGTGCGGAGCAGGGGCACCTCGCGGTCAAGATCCGTCACGGGCCGGCGCTGGTGGACGCGTCGATCAGATGGCTCGATCGTGATACGATTCTCGTCACGATGGACCGGGCGGACCGGGGGGTGGCGCCCGGGCAATACGCGGTCTTCTACGATCGCGACATCTGCCTGGGGTGCGGAACAATTCAGCAGGAGGACGGCGATGCGCGTCATCGTGGTTGAGGACGACCCCAAGATCGGCGGCTTCGTGGCTCGCGGGCTGCGCGAGTCCGGGTTTGCCGTCGACCACGTCGAACGGGCGGAGGACGCCCTGCCGCGCCTCGCGGGCGGCTCCTACGACGCGGCCGTTGTCGATGTCATGCTGCCCGGGATGGACGGGCTGTCGATGATCGCCGCGCTGCGGGAGCAGGGTCTGACGACGCCCATGCTCGTGTTGAGCGCCAAGCGATCGGTCGAAGACAGAGTGCACGGGTTCACGAGCGGCGGCGACGATTACCTGACCAAGCCGTTCTCCTTCTCCGAGCTCCTCGTCAGGATCCAGGCGCTCCTCCGCCGGTCGACGCAGAGCGCCGCGCCCACAAAGCTCGCGGTGGCCGATCTGGAGGTGGATCTGCTCGCGCGCGCAGTGCGCAGGGGCGGCACCGTGATAGATCTGCAGCCGCGCGAGTTCTCACTGCTCGAGTACCTGCTGCGCAACGCCGACCGGGTGCTCTCCAAGACGATGATCATGGAGCACGTCTGGGACTACGATTTCGACCCGCAGACGAACGTCGTAGACGTGCTCGTTTCGCGTCTGCGCAGCAAGATGGACAAGGACTTCCCCCTGAAGCTCATCCATACCGTACGCGGAGTCGGGTATGTCCTCAGGACACCGACCGGCGATGCACGGTGAGACCGGCCGCGCCGGCCGCCTGATCAGGCGCGTCGACGTCAGGCTCACGCTCTGGTTCTCCGTCGTCTTTCTCTTCTCGGCTCTCGTGCTGTTCGGATTCACCTTCGCCAATCTCTACCATACGCTCCGCGAAGAGGATCGTCAGTACCTTCAGGCGCGGGCGCTCGGATACCTCGTGCGGTATCGCACGTCGATCAACGAGCGTTCGGGCGTCAACTTCCTCGTGAATGAACTCAGTAACGACATTCTGACACCGAGCGGTCGGCCCTTCTTCGCCCGGATCGCGACCTCGGAGAACGTTCAGGTCTTCATGGGGATCCCTCTGCGGGAGTGGCAGGAGTTTGACTTCTCGGTTCTCGAGGAGGGTCGCAGGCCTCACGCCGAGGGCTTCCTGACGATAGACCATGATCGTCTCGACTACGAGCTCGAAGTCCTGGGGGTCCGGCTGTCGGAGAACTACGTGTTTCAGATCGGGGGCGACACCCGGACTCGGGACAATCTCCTGCGCTTCTTCCAGCGCAGCTTCCTGCTCACGTTCTCCGTGATGCTCGGCGTCAGCCTCGCCGGAGGGCTCTTCCTCGCCGCGCGTTCGCTGCGGCCCATAGGTGCGCTCAACGAAACCGTGCGGTCCATCATCGAGACCGGTGAGCTCGACCGGCGTATTCCCGCGCGCCACTCGAACGACGATCTGGACGAGATGATCGGATCGGTCAACGCCATGCTCGACCGCATTCAGTCGCTGGTGACCGGACTGAGGGACTCGCTCGACTCGGTGGCCCACGATCTGCGCACCCCGTTGACCCGTTTGCGAAGCACCGCCGAGCGCGCACTCAGCGAGGGGGCCGACCGCGAGGCGAGTCAGGAAGCGCTGAGCGACGCGCTCGAAGAGTCGGACCGGATCCTCGGGATGCTCAACGCGATGATGGACATATCTGAGGCCGAGAGCGGCGCGATGAGGCTGAATCGGCGGGAGGTCGATCTCACGCATCTGGCGAACGAGGTAGCCGACGTCTACTCGATCCTCGCAGATGAAGCGCAGATGAGCATCCGCGTGGCGGTTGATCAGGAGTTGCCGGCCTGCGCCGACCCGGCGCGGATGCGTCAGGTCATCGGGAACCTGTACGACAATGCGGTGAAGTACGGGCGGTCCGGTAGCGAGGTCGTCGTCACCGGTCGGGTGGTGCCCGGTCCGGAGCCGGCCGTCGAGTTCCGCGTGACCAACGAGGGAGAACCGATTCCGGAGTCGGACATAGACGTGATCTGGAACCGCCTCTACCGCGGCAAGGGGGCCGGCGATCGACGTGACGGGCTCGGCCTGGGGCTCGCCCTCGTGCGGGCGATCGTGCAGGCGCACGGCGGCAGGGCCGAGGTTGAGACCTCCGCCGAGCTCGGTACGTGCTTCACCATCATCCTGCCCTCCAACATTACAGAAGTGTAAGGCTGCGGCAAGGTTGCCGCAATGGTTGGGCTCTATACTGCCACCATGGACAGGGCATTCTGGAGTGTACGACTTCGGAACATCGTTATCGGCTGTGCGGTGGCCGTTCTGGTAGCGTTCCCGGGAGGCTCCTTCCTCCCGAGAGCCCAGGCACAGAGCACCCCCGCCCAAGGCGGCCCCCGATCACTCGACACCCCCGCGAGTGAAGAGATTCTCTGGGCCTACCAGAACGCCTTCCGCAGAGCCGCTCATGAAGCACTGCCCGTCGTCGTGAAGATCGACGTCGTGGATGTCGTCACCCAACGGGTTCCCACGCTGCAGAATCCGTTCAACTTCTTCTTCGGCCCGCGGACCGACGAGGAACCCCAGGAGCGAGAGTTCCGACGACCGGGTCTGGGATCCGGCGTGATCGTCAGGCGCGTCGGCGACCGTGTCTACGTTCTGACGAACGCGCACGTCGTAGGTACCGCGGAGGAGATCACCGTCAGCCTTCACGACGGGCGCTCCTTCGAGGCCTCGCGCGTTGGTACCGACGACAGGCGCGACCTCGCACTCGTCTCATTCGAGACCGGTGAGGAGGTCCCGATCGCAAAGCTCGGCGACAGCGATCAGGTCGCGGTGGGCGACTGGGTATTCGCCGTGGGCAACCCGCTCGGATTCGAGTCGACGGTCACCTCGGGGATTATCAGCGCCGTGGGACGCAGACCGGCCGCGGCCAGCAGGATCGCCGGTCTGACCGACTACATCCAGACCGACGCGGCGATCAACCAGGGTAATTCCGGCGGAGCGCTCGTGAACCTTGCCGGCGAGGTGATTGGCGTCAACACGTGGATCGCGAGCCAGTCGGGCGGAAGCGTCGGCCTGGGATTCGCCATCCCCATCAACAATGCCAGGCGCGCGATCGACGAGTTCATCAACCTGGGCGCCGTGGAGTACGGCTGGCTGGGAATCGGGTACGGCGGCGCGATGACCGAAGAGGTTGCGCGCAGCATCGGCGCGCAGCCGCGAGGGGCGCTCGTGGGAAGCGTGTATGCCGGGTCTCCCGCTGCGCGCGGGGGGCTTCAACCGGGCGATGTCGTGACGGAGATCAACGGGCGGGGCATAGACGAGTGGATCGATCTGGTGAACCTGGTAGCTGATCTGGAGCCCGGGCGAGTCGCGACTTTCCGCGTATGGCGTGACGGCCGGTCCCTGACCCGACGGGTGGAGATAGGCCGACGGCTGAGCGAAGAGGATCTTGCGCGGGTCGAGTTCTGGCCCGGATTCGTCGTGATGCCGCTCAGCAGCGAGATGCGGGAGGGTCTTGGGCTCCGCAATGAGCCGGGGACTGTCGTTGTGGCTGATGTGATGGCCGGAGGTCCGGCGCTCCAGGCAGGTCTGCGGCGGGGCGATATCGTTCGTCGCGTCAACAACGAGGAGATTGGGGATCTGGCCGAGTTCTACCGGATCCTGAACGAACAAGGCGACGGCGAACTCGTGTTCCGTATTGCCCGACAGGGACGCGAATTCGTCATCGGGCTTGTCCGATGACAGAATACTCCTCTCCTTCTTGGCAGTCCCGCGGTCGTTGACCCGGGGCTGCCTCTTTCTTATCCTGACCGCGATGCTCACGGCTCCTCGCTCGCTGCCCGGTACCGCCTCCTCCATCATGACCGGGACTCCGGCGGTCCGGACGCCCCCCGTGAGTATCGCGCCGATGATGGAGAAGACCGATCGGCACTACCGGTATTTCATCCGGCGCATCACCCGCTCTACGCTGCTCTACACGGAAATGGTGAGCGCAGCCGCGATCATCCACGGCGATCGTGACCATCTGCTCGCCTTCGACGAGTCGGAGCACCCCGTCGCGCTCCAGCTTGGCGGCGATGACCCGCGCGAGCTCGCGAGTGCGCTGCGCATCGCCGAGGCGTACGGATACGATGAGTACAACCTCAACGTGGGCTGTCCGAGCGACCGTGTCCAGAACGGCAGCTTCGGCGCCTGCCTGATGGCGCGTCCCGGGCGGGTTCGAGACCTGATCGCCGCGATGCGTGCCGAGACGAGCAAGCCCGTGACGGTCAAACACCGCATCGGGATAGACGGGCGCGAGAGCTACGAGGAGCTGCTCGACTTCGTGGACACGGTGAGCTGCGCAGGACCGACCCGGTTCACGGTTCACGCGCGGATCGCGATACTCTCCGGGCTCTCGCCAAAGGAGAATCGTACCGTGCCGCCTCTGCGCTACGATGACGTCTACCGGCTCAAACGAGAGCGGCCTGACCTTCAGATCGAGATCAACGGTCACATAGAGACGCTCGTGCAGGTCGACGAGCACCTTTCGCGGGTCGACGGTGTGATGATCGGCCGGGCGGCGTACGACAACCCGTGGCTCTTCGCCGATGTGGACGCGCGCTACTACGGAGCCGAGTCGGGCTCGAGGAGCAGGCGCGAGGTCCTCGAGGCAATGATCCCCTACATTGAGCGGTGGCGTGCCGCCGGCTGGCCCGCGCGCAACATCGTGCGACACATGCTCGGGCTGTTCGCATTCCAGCCCGGGACCCGCAGGTTCAAGCAGGCACTCAGCGGGCGCGAGATCAACGAGGATCCGGTTGGCGTCATACGGCGTGCAATGTCGCAGGTGCGGCCCGAGGTGCTCGATTCCTGAAGGTCGAAGCCCATGACCTCTACAGAGGCGCTCATCCGGGATCTCAAGGCGCGAGCCGAAAGCGACGGAGCGTGGTCGGTCACGCAGGACGAGCTGTCCGATCGCTACGACCCGGTCGATCTCTACCGTTCGGTCTACGCCGCCGGCCAGGTGAGCGTCGATCGGTACGGACCGGAGAACGTCGGCGAGCTGCTCGCGCTCATCGAATACCTCTGCGAACGCGACTACGGCCCTGAGTTCCGCGAGGCCGGTCTCTTCCTGAGCTACGACGACCGGCTCGACCTGACCGAGCGGTTCGTGCGCGTCGTCAGGCGCGCGGTCGTGCTGCACCTTCCGGAGCCCGAGACCTTTCGAGCGATGCTGCGGGAGTTCAGGCGCTACGATCGCGCGCGGTTCGTCTATCTCTCAACCTTCTTCGATCCCGCCCTGCTTGTCCGCACATGCTCGGACGAGTACCTCGAGGTCAGGGACGCCCCGGCGCTCCGTGTCACGGTCGAGGCGTATCTGCGCCGGCTCCTGCAGCGTCACATCGTCGATCTCGAGGACCTCGCGCCGGCGCTTCTCGAGATACTGCGCACGGTTGCCCGGCATGAAGGGATGCTGCCCGGAAGCGGTCCCCACGGGGATGCGGACCGGAAAGCCGGCGGCGAGAGACGCCGACCGCCGGCCGACTCTCGTACGCAGGCCCTTCAGGTGCTCGGCCTGCACGCGTGTGAGCCCACCCACGCCCGGATCAGGGAGCGGTACCGGAGCCTGATGCGCCGGTACCACCCGGATGTCAATCCCGACGGACTCGAGCGGGCGAAGCTGATCACCAATGCGTACGCCGTCCTGATCAGCGCGAACGGCGATTCGTGACGGGCCTGCGGCTTGCGATGCGGATGCGGCTGGAGTCCCAGCCCGCGCCGCGCGAACGGTCTCGCTCGTGACGGTAGTCGTCGGCGATCTGGTGCCGCAGCTCGTCGTAGGCCGGCAGCCTCGCTGCGGCGGAACGCCGCGTACGCCGTGCCGGTCGCGTTCGCGCGCGCGGAGAAACGGAACGTCGGGCGCGGCGGAAGAGCTCGGCGAACCAGAGCCCGCTGTCCGCTCGCACGCTGCCGGGCAGTCCCGCGGGTCGTGCTCCGACCGGGAAGGCCACCTGCTTGATGAAGAGCTCGACGAGCAGCATGAGTATCGCGGTCGCGAGCAGCCAGGGCCACAGGTCGTGGTATGTGACGCCCGCGTGCGGCTTCGCGACGGCCTTGGAGATGTCGTGGGGCCCGAACACCGCACCCGCGCCGGTGCGGGCGACGGCCTCGAGCAGCTCGTAGTCTGTTTCGAAGTGGAGGTACTCCTGCCCGTAGGGACGTGAGAAGCCGTAGGGCTGAGGTCCCGCGTCCGCCTCGCCGAGTACCGTCACCAGATAGTCTCCCGCCCGGTTGCTGGGGATCGTGGCCTCGTAGAGTCCGGGCCCGGTCTGCTCGAGCGCCACCAGGAATGGGTCGCCGGTCGGCGGGGTGACCCACGCGGAGAGGTCGAGCAGGTTTCTGAAGCTCCCGTCGGGGGCGGATGCATCGATGGTCATCCGGGTGAGACCCGTGCCGGTCTGCGTGCCGAAGTCGACGGTGAAGGAGGTGTCCCCCGCGGGGCGAGCGACCCATCGGAGCATCTGTCCGATGAGTTTCGGGTATCCGGACCAGCCGATCCAGTTGACGCCCCACCGCGCCCGGAGGTCCGACGTGAACGCGATGCTGCGTCCGAGCCCGTACAGCCGGGTGGAGAGAATGGGATTATCGCCGATACCCGAGAGCACCATCTGCGCGCCCGGCTTCCGGTATGCGAGCACGAACCCTTCCAGCGGCGGAATCTCGTCCGCCCTGATGCCGTCCACCACGGGGCTCTGCGCGGCGATCTGCGGGACGAAGGGCCGCTCCACGATCAGATTCCGGCTCATGATCGTCGTCTCCGTCGCGAAGATACGGGGGACGGTGCGCGGATCCGCCGCGTGGTAGTGTCGTCCGCCGCCCCATTCAGCGACCCGCTGCATCTGCTCGCGGTCCGCCGTCGAGCCGACCGAAACAGTTGAGATGGTGATCGACTCGTCGTCGAACTCCTCGATCAACTCGTCGAAACCCGAGTCCGCGGTCAGGCCGTCGGAGAGTACGATGATGTGCTTCACGGCGGCCTCTTGCGCCCGCAGCGACTGGAGCGCCTCACGGAGGGCTCCGCCGAGAACCGTTCCGCCTCCCGGCGACAGGCCCGCGAGACTGCCGACGATGAGGTCGCGCTCTCCGGCTCTCGTCACCGGGACGATCCACTCGTAGTCCGCGTCGAACGCGATCAGCCCCACGTGGTAGAACGGATTCATCACCTCCACCGCGGAGACGACCGCTTCCTTGACGAGGTCGAGCCGCGTGACTCCGGAAACCTCCCTGGCTCCCATGCTGCCCGACTTGTCAACCACGAAGAGCATCGTCAGGGACGGGATCCTCATCGTCGAGGTGACGTCCATGTCGACCGGCAGGAGGCGCTCGATCGGCGTCTGGTAGTAGCCACCTGCACCGAAGCTGTCGGCCCCGCCAATCATCACGAACCCGCCCCCGGCATCACGCACGTACCGCTCGATCGCCTCCATCCTCGCGAGCGAGAGGTCGTAGGCCGGAACATCGTCGAATATCACCGCGTCAAAGGGAACGAGTCCGCCGAGGTCGTGGGGGATTTCGCTGGTCGTCCTGACGTCGACGAGAAAGCCCTGCTGCCGCAGCGCGGTGACGAGGTGCCCAGAGGGCGATGGCGCCGCGTAGAGCACTCCCGGTTCGCCGCTGACGCGGATGAGGACCTCCGCCTCGTTGTTGGGGGAGGCAGCCAGGCCTGCAGCTGAGACGACCACGCGGTATCGGTGCAGACCCGCCTCGTCGAATCGACCCTGAAAGGCAATGACATTGTCGCCGCGTCCGAGTCGAGAACGGTCCTCACCGAAGTAACGGTCGTTGCGGAACACGGTGACCGTCGCCTGCGTGGCCTCCGCCGCCGCCACGATCACACGGAACTCGTGCGCTTCGTCGACTCGCACCTGGGCGGGGGCGTCGATCCCTCGGACGAACACACCACCCTCGGCGGGGCGTGCCGGAAGCGGGAACACCGACACCTCGACACCAGCCTCCGCCACGGTCCTTGCCGCGGCAACGACGTCTCCGGCGGTCTCGCGGCCGTCGCTGAGGAGCACGATCCTCGCTGCACGGCGCTCCTCGAGAAGAGACAGTGCGCCCAGCACCCCGTCGGCAAGCGCGGTTGCTCCGCTGTCCAGGACCGACTCCCTGGTCAGCCGCCGGAGCCCCGGCTGCAATCGCCGTTCCACGGCGACGCCGTCGGCGACGTGGAGAATTGCGGCCCGGTCCTCGGGCCCGGTCTGTGCGAGCACTCGTTCCACGAACCGTTCGGCACGTGCCGCACCCTCCGGCCCGATGCTGTCCGAGACATCCACGACGAACACGATGTCCACCCCCGGTTCGTCAACAAGATACTGCGCGCCGGCGATCGCGAGCACCAGGGTTGCGACCGCGAGCGCACGCAGCGCAAGCGGAACAAACCGACGGAACCCGGGAAGGCGCCTCGCGAGCAGGAGCGAGGCGAGGAGCACCGGCAGTGTGACGAGGAGCAGCAGGGCTGCAGGATAGAGGAGGCGCATCAGTACCTCCTCACCCAGACGAGCCAGTCCGCTGCGAGGAGCACGAGCGTCGCGATCGCGAGCCAACGCCAGACGGGCCGGCCGGCGGTAGCCGCGCCGGCCGGCGACTCCACCTCGCCGCGTACCGCCTCCAGGCGCGGCACGAGATTGGACTCATCGCTGTCGAGGAGATTCACGGCAAAACGCGCCCGCGACGATGCGCTGCGAACCTCGTAGAGACCCGCCTGCCAGGTCTGCGAGAACTCGAACCTCGATGTACGCGGCGTATACCCGAGCCGTGTCCCGTCAGGCGTCACGATTACGAGCTCCTCGCCGGGCGCAACGGAGAGCGTTACGATACTCCCCGGTCGTGCATATCCGAGTTCCCCCGCTGGAGCGACCGGAGCGAGCCGCTCGATGATATTGTGCATCAGCACCGGAAAGCCGGTGCGCATCGTGAGGTCGGTGTCGGAGAGCGCGAAGGTGGTTCCTACGAGCGACAGCCGGTCATCCTCGTAGGTATAGAGCAGCGGGTGCTCCCCCGACGCGGCGACGACCGTTGCCCGGGGGTGCAGATCGCCGATCAGTATGCGGGTTATGCGGACTTCGCCGAGGCGGACGCCTCCGGTGAGCGGGCTGTCAACGCGCCCTGAAGCGGGGCGGTCCACCGGGATGAGCTGCTGCGCGGCGAACGGTCCGTCCGGCAGGCTCGTACCGAGCGCGAGGACACTCCCGCGCAGACCCGACGGGGCGGCGACACGGTCGAGGATGAGCAGGTCGGATGAGAGGGGCTGGCGAACACGGTCGGTGACCGTGAGCTCGACGTTGGGGTAGACCGAGAGCAGCGACTCGAGAAAGTGATTGCCTGGGGTCGCGAGGTGCACTCTCACCGGCCGTTCTCCCGCCGCGACCGCGTACGCGCGGTCGTCGGCAGGCAGCGCATCCTCGTTGTCCACGAACTCGGCGGCGTAGACCAATGCGCGCGTGCGCGGGATCACAGCCGTGAGCAGACGCTCTTCGCCTGCGTCGAGTCCGATTCGGTGCTCGGATACCGTTATCCCGTCGGCACTGAGGCGTAACCGTACCTCCGCCGGATCGCTCGCGTGGTTCGCTACTCCTACGAGCGCCTCCACCGCGCTGCCGTCGGGGCGTACGCGCAACTCGAAGGCCGTCACGGCGCGGTTGGCCGCGCTCGATCCGCCGTCCTGTCCGCCAACGAGTTCCGTCCGCAGGTTCGTGGGGAACTCCGGGCGTCGCGACGCCGAGATCGCCCCGTCGGTGATCAGCACGAGATTGGTCTGCGCGCGATCCCCAACCGCGCCTGCCAGAGCGAGAGCCTGTTCGAGATCCGCGGCGCCGTCGGTTCCGGAGATCTCCCACAGCCGCTCGTAGAGCAGCGTACGATCGGTCGTGAAGGTCTGCACGATGCGCGGTCGAGGGCCGGCCGTCAGGAGCATGAACCGCGTCCCTCCGGATGCGCGGCCGATGATCTCGCGGGCCCGGTTGCGGGCGACCTCGAGCCGCGGCACGTCGCCGGCCCGCATGCTCGCACTGTCGTCGATGAGCAGGATCACCGCCGGAGGCGAAGGGGCCTGCCGCACCGGCAGATGCGGTTGCGCAGCGGCGAGGGATGCGAGGATGGCCGCGGCGAGCTGGAGGAGCAGGTTGACGTTGGAGAGGAGTCGAGGCCGAACCCGTCTGCTGTGCCGGTCGGCGACCTGCCGCCACAGGTAGAGCGACGATACTTCGACCCGGCGTCGCTCGCTGCGGAAGAGATGGAACGCGATGATCGCGGGAACCGTGAGCAGCAGAAGCAGTCCGAGCGGGTTCTGGAACGTCAATGGACGAAGACCCCCCGCCGCAGATAGTCGAGCACGACATCCTCAAAGGGGATCTGCGTTGTCGTGCGCAGATACTCAATGGCATTCCCGAGGCAGAAGTCCTCGACCTCCTCGAAGAACCGGTCGAGCTCCTGCTGATAGTCCGAGGCCGCCGCGGCGACCAGGTCCAGCTCCGTCTCCTCGCCGGTCTCGCCATCAACCAGGCGGCACGGCCCGTGGAGTCGCGGCGTGATCTCCTGTTCGGCCATGACATGGATCAACATGACGTCGAATCGACGATAGAGCAGCGCCCTCAAACCCTCCTCGTATCCGGCGGGATCGAAGAGGTCGGTCAGCAGGATCGCCATACCCGGACGCGCCGTACGCATCGCGTAGTCGCGCAGCGTTCCGTTGAAGTCGGTTCGTCCGCCCGGTTCCAGCGATCCGAGGTAGTCGAACAGCGTCGAGGCGTGTGAGGTCCGCCGGACCGGCGGCAGCGAGTGCTCGATTCCCTGCGCGAAGGCGCTCACTCCAACGCGATCGAGGTTGTTGACCGCCAGATACCCGAGCGCCGCCGCGAGGCGCGCAGCGTACCACAGTTTCGCCGGAGAACCGAATGCCATTGAGCGGCTCGTGTCGATGAGGATGTGCACCGTCAGGTTCTCCTCGGCGGTGAATACCTTGAGAAACAATCGGTTCAAACGACGGTAGAGATTCCAGTCGAGGTAGCGGAAGTCGTCGCCGGGCTGATAGAGGCGGTAATCGGCGAACTCCAGAGACGCGCCGCGGCTGATCGTGAGATTCTCTCCGCGGGAAGGGCCCGGCCGAATTCGTCGCGCCATCAGCGAGAGGTGTTCGAGCTTGCGAAGAAACTCCTCGTCGAACAGCTGCGCCGACACTACGTTCCTCCCTCCGGTGTGACCTCAATAACACGCCTGATGAGGTCATCCGTGTCCACGCCTTCGGCTTCTCCCTGGAAGCTGAGAATAAGACGGTGCCGCAGCGCCGGCAGTGCGGCGCGGCGCACGTCGTCGAAACTCACGGCGAACCGCTTGTCGAGCAGCGCGTACACCTTCCCGGCGAGAATCAGGCCCTGCGCTCCCCGGGGGCTGGAGCCGTACCGTACGAACCGCCTTACCTCGTCGGTCGCTCCCTCGCGCTGCGGGTGGGTCGCGTAGACGAGACGGACGGCATAGTCTGCGACCGTCCGCGAGGCAGGGACCGACCGGATGAGCTCCTGGAACGAGACGATGTCCTGGGCGGAGAGGCTGCGGGCGAGCACCGCAGGCGCTCCCCCGGTGGTTCGGTCGACGATCGCGAGCAGGTCGTCGTACGCCGGGTAGTCCACACGGAGCTTGAAGAAGAAGCGGTCGAGCTGCGCTTCCGGAAGCGGGTAGGTGCCCTCCATCTCGATGGGGTTCTGGGTCGCGAGCACGATGAACGGCGGGGCGAGCGGGTAGGTCCGGCCGGCAACGGTGACGTTCTGTTCCTGCATCGCCTCGAGCAGCGCCGATTGCGTCTTGGGAGTGGCGCGGTTGATCTCGTCCGCGAGCAGCACCTGGCTGAAGACCGGACCCTTCTGGAATCGGATCACCTGGTGGCCCTGTTCGTCGCGAACGAGTACGTTCGTCCCTATGATGTCGGCGGGCATCAGGTCCGGCGTGAACTGGATCCTGCTGGTGGCCAGATCGAGCACTTCACCGACCGTCTTGATCAGATAGGTCTTGCCGAGCCCGGGGACCCCTTCGAGAAGGGCGTGCCCGCGACACAGCAGGCAGACCAGGATCTGCTCCACCAGATCGACGTGGCCGACGATCGCTCGCCCGATCTCCGTCTGTGCCTCGCGGATGCGCCGTCCGGCCGCCAGGGCACGCTCGACGATCTGCGGATCCCACGTCTCATTCGCGTTCATCATTCGCTCCTGTGCCGGCAAGCCTGAGAAAGTAGTTTCGCACGAGCGACCGCAGCTGCGGCGGCGGGTTCTCCCGCGCAACCGCCTCCTCGACGACCCGCTCGATCACGATCGCGCGTTCCTGTTCGGAGAGCCCGGATGTCGCCTCCGCCGGCACGTCCCGGATGATGATCTCCATGATCGTCCCTTCGGTCACGACCCCCCGCAACTCCCGGAAGATCGGCCCGCCCTCCGGCCGCCGGAAGTCGCCGTCCATCCCGGTCTCCGCGGCGGCCGTGCCGCCTTCGAGACCGTCGCCCGGATCGCCTCGGGTGCTCGCCGCGTCATCGGCCGGCACCTCGTCGGCCTGCGTCCGCTGCGGCGCGGCGTCCCGCCCGACTCCCGAATCCAGTGCTTCGCCGATCTGCCGGTCATCGCCTTTGGTGAGCTCGATGAGTCCCGCGCCGGTCTGCTCGAGCACACGCTGCGATTCCCGCAGTTCCTCGGTCAAGTCCGTCGCGTCGTCAGGCGGCTGCGGGCGGCTGAGCTGCTCCATCAGCTCCCGCAGCCGCTCTTCGTCGAGCCCGAAGGCGGTGTCCGGCCTGCGCTCATGCGCCTCCTCGAGCGCCTCGACGAAGTCCGGGATCGTCTCGCCCTCGGACCTCATGCGAACGAAGAGCTCCACGACATCCGACTCGCTCATGCCCGCCTGAAGCGCGCCGCGGATCGCCGCCTCCGCGTCCGGGAGGAGTTCGGTTTCATCGTGATCGAAGGGCGCCGTGCGTTCGAGGTTGCGAAGCTGCTGCTCCACTCGGTCGCTCAGCGAGTCGACGCGCCGGCGAGCCTCGTCGCGATCGATCTGGTCACCTCGCAGGAGCTCGCTCAGGCGTGCAAACTCGCGCGCGAGATCCAGCAGCTCCTCGTCCCGTTCGGCGCGGGCGGCGAGTCGTCGACCGGCATCCTCGAGCAGCAGGCCGGTCTCCGCGTAGGGCGCAGCCGCGGACGCGAACAGGCCGCTTGCATCGAGCAGGAGCACGGTCGCGACGGCCGTCGCGAGTGCGCCGGTGATCGCGATCCGCCGGGGTGTCCGGGCCGGGTAGACGCGTCGGGGATCGATCCCCCCGCTCATCCGCTGCGCCCGTGCGGCAACGATGCGCTCGAACTGCGATCGTTGATCGTCGAAGGCGCGGGCGGAAGCGGCGTCGGCAAACTCGTACCCGGACAGGAGCAGGGACTTCAGCCCGTAGACTCGGTCGGCGTCGATCAGGAACTGTGCCGGCTCGCGTCGGGCGATCGCCGCGGCCAGGAGTGCAACGACAAGCGCCGAAGCGTTGAGCAGCACCAGGGTCCCGGGCCCGAAAGTCAGGGCATAGGCGGCCCGGATGAGAAGGACCGCGAGCGACACCGCGAGGCTGACCGACAGCGCGTCGACGATGGAGCGGCGCAGCAGCACGCCTCGCCATCGCAGCTCGAGGGTGTGGACGAGACGCGCGAGGTCCACCCCGGGCTCACGCATCGTGTGCCTGCCGTCCGGCCGATCTGCGGTGGCGCGAGAGCGACACCCGGTACGCAATCATGAGCAGGAGCGTCAACCCGGCGAGCGCGACCGCGGACTCGAGCATCGGTTCAAAGCCGGTAGCCGCCGGTGCCGTCGCTACCGCGGCGATCGGATTGAGCGGCGGGTAGACGGTGATCGTTGCGATGAACAGGAGCGCGAGGTAGATCCACCCGCCGGTGATGCGTACGACGTAGTTCCGCTCGCCGAAGTGCGCGACGATCATACCGGCGGTCCGGCCGGCGAGTCCGGACAGGAAGACGATGATCTGGCCTGCGAAGACGGGCGTCGAGGGTGTTCCGGCCGGACCGGCGGCCACGACAACGGCCGGCAGTCCAAGCAGCGTGAGGAAGGCGGTGTGGATCACGGCGGCGCAGACCTTCCCCCGCGCGATCACCGCGACGGGTAGGGCGGTGCGCTCGAGCCACTCGGAATGGCGCACGATCGAGTCGTCGGCGATGCGGTCGAGCCCGGCCACGAGACTGACACAGGTCACGAGCAGGACCTGGACCACCAGCGTCGCCTGCAGGACAAGCGGCTGCGTCCCCGTCCTGAAGAAGTGGAGGTAGCTGTGCGGCGGCCAGAACACCACGGCGGCAAGCGCCATGGCGAGCGCTACCGTGATGTGCAGCGTGACGTACCCGCGCCTTCGCAGGTAGACGGCTGCCGCCTCGGTCAGGAGCGGATTCGACATCACTGTTCCTGCTCCAGGTGGATAGGGATCGTCACGATGTGGAGATCCACCGTGGTCCGGAATCCCGCATCCAGCGACGCGGCGAGGAGCGGACGATCGGTCCACCCGACGACGATGAGATCGGCGGCGGCTCCTCCTTCGAAACGCTGTCGGCGCGCGATGTCGCCGACCAGCCGCGCACGGTTCGCGCGCAGCGCATCGTCGGCGACGAAATCCTCCCACAGGACGGCCGCGAACCCTGCGTCGGTCCTCTCCACCGACAGGTGCTCGACGATCGATCCCGGACCGAGGTCGCCGAGCCGCTCGGGAACCCCGCTGCGCAGCAGGACAACGTGAGAGATGTCGTGCCGCGTTGCATTGGTGAGCACGATCTCCGCGTAGCCGGGACCGCTTCGGACACTCCAGCGCAGCGGGAACGGCATCACCTGCAGCGCCACATTGGTCTCGTGTCCCCAGCGGTCGACCGTGACGATCTGTGCCTCCGCATGCTCCTGCCGTCGGACGTGGTGCGCCCGTTCGGCCATGGGGATGATCACCGGCGATCCGGCGTAGCCTATGGAGTATTCGGCGGACCGGCGGCTGAACAGCGCGGTCTCGCGTGTCACCATCGCGTATCCGCCGTATCCGGCGAGCTCCGCCCGCTCTATGCCCAGGGCGAGCGCGGCCACGGGCTGCATGCGCCGGGTAAGCGCGATGTGCCCTCCGGCCGTCACGAGGGCGAGGAGGGCGGCTACCGCGGGGAAGACCAGCCGGCGGCGCCCCGGATGCCGCTCACCTGCCGCCCAGGCGAGGATCGCCGCGAGCCCCAGGACCCAGAAGCCCAGGAATGCGAGCACCACGATCCGCGACGGGAAACGGTAGATGGGCAGAGCCAGCTGATTGGCGAGCAGGTCGCTCTCAAAGACCCGACCGTGCATCTCGGTTGCGATCCGCCGGTCGGCGGGGAGGCCGTCGAGCAGCGCGTCCCACATCGCGGTGCTCGTGCGCGGCGCAATGCCGGCGAGCTGCGCGTAGTCGAACGGGAGGAGCACGATCTCGCCGCGGCCGACCGGTATGCGCGCGATTCGCGACCCGTGCTCGGCGAATGCGCTCGACATCGTAACCGCGCCCCGTTCCTCCTCAGGGACCGATACTCCCAGGTCGCCGAAACCGGTTTCACCTACGGCGGCAGCCGTGATTGCGCTCACGGCGAAGTTGCCGAGCGGTACGATCGCCCCGGACTCCCGCATGCCGAAGTGGGGTCCGCCTGACACGACAAGCCTTCCGCCGGAGGCGATCCAGTCGCGCATCGCAGCGATCTGGGGCGCGGTGAGATCGTGCAGTCGACCGTCGTGCAGCACGACGAGATCCGCCGCGTCGTATCCGTGCCACCGGTCCGGCAGGTGCTCCGGCAATGAATAGAGGAGCTCGAGCCCCCTCTCCTCGCGCGTGTTGTAGAGCGGCAGCAGGAAATCGAGACTCGGACGTCGGGTGAGAACGAGCACAAGACGTCCGGATACGGGGCGCCCCCGCAGGTCGAGGCGTTCGGTATGCGCGACCTCGTCACGGTCGGTCACCGTTACGGTTAACGGGTGGATCGACGTCTCGAGCGGCACGATAAACGAATACGCCTTCGTGTCTCCGCGGGCGACCTCAATCGGCCGCTCGTACACGACCCGATGCCGGGTTGCGCCGAGGCGTTCTCCGCGCTCCATCTGAAGCGACAGCAGCCCTGAGACATCCGAACCCAGGCTGGTCACGCTCACCGACACCGGCGTCCACGACCCGATCCGGAAGAACCCGCCAAAGCCGATGCTCGCCTCGACGTGAAGCGCGTGCTGCGCGAAGAGTGGAACGATCACAACCGTCAGCCAGAAGCCGACGGCGCCCGATCTGCGCATCGTCATCCTGACCCCAAGGTACAGGAGTCTCCGCACGCGGGCAATCGGGCCCACCGCGGGAGGCCCCGCACGCGGCCACTTGACCCGGACCCCCAGTTTCGGTACTTGATAGGCATCCCGAGGGGTCTGATTGCTCGTTCGATACACCAAAGACGATCACGGTCGCGCCAGGCGGCAGGCCGTGATCTACACACCTGAAGAACACTCCATCTCGCCCGATCGAATAGATCCCGACGCGATCAAGATCGCCCGCCGTCTTCAAAGCGCGGGGCACCATGCCTATATCGTCGGTGGGGCGGTGCGGGACCTGCTGGTGGGCAACGATCCCAAGGACTTCGACATCGCCACTGATGCCCAGCCGAACCGGATACGGCGGCTCTTCCGCAACTCCCGTGTGATCGGCCGCAGGTTCCGGCTCGTGCACATCTTCTTCGGACCGAAGATCATCGAAGTCTCGACCTTCCGCAGCGAAACCTCGGCGGGGTTCCAGAACGAGTACGGCGACATCGAGGAGGACGCGTTCCGACGCGACTTCACGCTCAACGCGCTCTACTACAATCCTGCCGACGGCCGTATGATCGACTACGTCGGCGGGGTGAAGGACATCCGCGACCGCAAGGTCAAGCCCGTGATCCCCGTTGATCGCATCTTCGACGAGGACCCGGTCCGTATGGTCCGCGCGATAAAGTACCAGGTCGCGACCGGGTTCACCCTGATGGGGAAGCTCCGGCGGCAGATCAGACGGTGCGCGGATCTGCTGGCCCAGACGCCGCCGTCGCGCATGACCGAAGAGGTGTTCAAGATCCTTCTGTCAGGAAACTCGCAGGGCATTTTTCGCGAGTGCATCGCCTACAAGCTGCTTGGCCATATGGTTCCCGGTCCCGCGATCCTCGCGAGCACCGATTCCCGGTACCGGGAGCGGTTGCTCTCCCGGCTTGGTGATCTCGACGAGGAGGTGCGCTACGGGGAGGACCGGCGATCGCGCGCGATTGCCTATCTCTGTGGGGACTACCTGTTCGAGCACACACAAACCGGCCGTCAGGAGCGGATTCCCTTTACTGAAGCGTTTGCCGAGATCAAGGGTCTGATCCGCCCGCTCGTGCCTGCGAACAAGGACGTGGAGATGGCGCTGGTGTACCTGATCAGGCGTCGAAAACACTACCGGAGGCTCGGGGCTTTCGAGCCGACGCCGCCGTCGCAGCGGCAGCGTCAGGAAGACGAGCCCTGGGACGGCTCGCGCGACGGAGATGAGGCTGGTCCGACCCGGCCGGGGCGTCGTCGGCCGCGCCGACGACGCTCACCGAGGCCGCGGCAGGCGCCGCCGCAGTCGCCGCAGCCCGGCGATCCTCGGTAGTCTCTCCCGTGGCTATCCCCGTATACGCTCGAGCAGCTGCGTCGCCTTGTCCTCGTATTCGCTCGGGTCGAGCGAAACGGTCTGCTCGAGGTACCCTTCCGCGTCGTCGAAGCGGTTGTCCGCATAGGCGTTGACCCCGAGCGCGTAATAGGTGAGAGCCGGCGCAGCGCCCCGGTCGAGAGCCTGCCGGTAGTAGCGATCGGCAGTGCTGTGGTCCCGCTGATCATAGCTGATCAGTCCCAGGTAGTAGAAGGGGATGAAGCTGTCCGCGCGCAGTTCCATCGCCTCGAGGAATGCCTCGCGGGCGGCCGCGAGCTCACCTTCGGTATAGAGATCGATCCCTTCCTCAACGAGCATCCGGAAGGTTCGCCGACCGCCGACGTACTCGACGAAGGAGTCGATGAGCTCTTCCTCAGCGTGCCAGCGGAACGCGCGGTGCCAGACGTTCGCGGAGTTCTCTGAAAGACTCGCGTCGGTCTCGAGGGCGCTTATGGAGTCCCAGATGATCCGGTTATGGCGGCGATCGGCGCTGTTCAGGAGAAAACTCACCATGCCCCATGCCTGGGGATAGAAGACCTCAATCCGGGACCGCGCCTGCTCAACGTTCATGCGCAGCATCTGTGACAGCGGAATGGGAGCGACCCCGGCGGTCCCGTCCGTGATCGACTGCAGGGTCTCGAGCCACGCGAGATTCTCGCGGTACACCGCCGTCTCGAGCTGATCGTCGAAGGCGACCTCTTCGAAGTAGACGGCGAATCCCTCGCGCAGCCACAGCGGCGGATTGGGCACGAATGCCCGCAGGAACTGCACGAAGCCCTGATGCTTCAGCGAGAGATCGAACGATTCGTCGTCCGCGAGGTACCCGACGAGCTCGCTCTTCGCGAGGTCGGTGTAGTGCAGGTAGACGAAATCGTCCCGGGTGGTATCGATCAGGCGGCGCAGGTACGCGTCGTAGCGGTCCTTGCTCGAGAAGAACCTGGCGCGCAATCGAACCGGCAGCTCTTCCGGGTCGAAGTGAAAGTATCGGTTGAACAACCCCATGAGCGCCTCGAGCTTCAAGGCGGTCTCGCGGGCGTGATCCTGACCAATCTCCGAAAGCACTCGATAGTGGTCGGTCTGGTGCTCGGCGAACGTCGAGGTCTGAGCCGACAGAGCGACGGCAAATGCTGTCAAGAGAACGAAAAAGGCGATCTTCCGCATCCGGGAGCCTCCTCTACCGAATAGTAGTGGCTGGCAGATTCGCCTGTCAAACTCTTTTTCCCTACGACGGCGAGGGCGTGTCGAGGTTCTCAATCGTCACGTTGAGCTCGTCTATGATGATCCCGGTGTAGCGCTCGACCTGGTCCACGATGTAGCGCTGCAGCTCATGGATCGTACCCGCGAGCTGGACCCCGAACGGCACGTCGAGGAAGACGTCTATATGGTACCCGTCACGGTCCTTCGAGATCAGGAGCCGCTTGATCTTGATGCCGTTTCCGTATTCGTCCACGCAGTGCAGGATCATCTGGCTCAGCGCGGCCTGTGAGATGCTGACCTCGCCCTTGCGGCTGAACTCCGGACGAACGACGGTCTTCTCGAACACCTTGCTGCGCCGTCCGGCTCCGATGCCGCGGCGAAACAGGATCTTCAGCGAGTCGGCCATGATCCTTGGGTAGGTCCGTTTCAGCTCGATCGACGGGACCGGTATGACGTGACGTCCCTGGGTGTGGCGATAGTGGATCGCCGTGTTGATCTCTTCGGCGGTGGCGATCTCCTCGATCCTCACGATCTTCTGGATGGGAGGGAGCTTGAGCACCTGCGCGATCTTGATGACCATCCGTTCGCTCGTACCGAGGATGAGGACCCGTTTGAACTTGATCGACTCGAGCGCACGGAGTACCTCGTTGCGGTGCCGTCGATCGTTGAAGAGTGCCGTCTTGACGGCGGCGAGGTAGTTCTTCTCACGCTTCGCCGAGCGCCCGGCGACTATGCGTCGGTCCTTGATGAGCAGACCATCGTCGATCATGAGATCGATCGAGTGTTTCTCCATGAGGAGCTGGGCACGGAAGCTCTTTCCCGTCCCGCTCTTGCCCACGAGCGCGAAGACCTTGATCCCGCGCAGTCGAAAGAGCAGGCGCTCCATCAGCCTCGCCATACGATCACTATAGCGGTGGCAGGCCGGCGGCTCAATGCAGCCGCCTCGTCACGGCTCAGCCCGCCGCAGGATCGCGTGGATGTCCCGGACGGTCGACGCCCCGAAGAGCTCCTGCGCCCGGGCGCGAAAAGCCTCCGGGAGCTCCGCGTACAGGTGAGCGAAGCCGATGCCCTCGCGGGGACGCGCGGCCGTGAGCGAGGCGGCGTGCAGCAGGTAGGGACCGGTCCGGGCGCTCCCGTACTTCCGGTCTCCCGCGAGCGGATGCCCGTGCATCGCCGCCTGAGCACGTATCTGATGGGTCCGGCCCGTCTCGATCCGGACGAGCCCCAGGGTGTGCGAGCCGCTCGTCGCGATCGGCTCGATTGTCGTCAGGGCGCGCCGACCGGCATCCGGCGTCCTGTCCGCGGCCCGCCGCGTCACCCGATGCGCCCGGTCCCGGATGAGCCGGTCGTCCCAGGCTCCGGCGACGAGGTGCCCCTCGAACAGCGCGACGTATCGCTTGAGTATCGTTCCGTCGCGGAACGCCTGCGTGGCCGCCTGCGCCCCACGCAGGGAGACGGAGAAGACCACCAGACCGCTCGTATTCCGGTCGAGACGATGGGCGGGGCCGGGGCGAAAGCTCACCCCGTCGGCCGGACGGCCGGCGAGGTGGGCATGGACGGCATCTTCGAGCGATCCGGATCCGTGGGTGAGCTCGCCGCGGTGCTTGTTCACCACGAGCAGGTCCCGGTCCTCATGGACGATGCGCCCGGCAAGCGGCGAGCCACCTCCGGCGCTGGGGCCGGTCCCGACGCAGGCTCGAACAACCACCCTCCTGCCCTGGAGCGTCTCGGCGAGCTCGACGGCGTCGCCTTCGCAGACGCGGGTGTCGCCCCGAACGCGGCGACCGTTGACCGTGATCTCTCCGGAACGCATCGCGCGGTAGATGCGGCCGAGCGGCACCTCGGGGAGCAGTCGCCGAACCACCCGATCGACCCGTCGCCCGTCGTCGTTCGCACCGAGAATCGTTCTGTCGTACCGGGTCGCCACGCACCCACTGTACCGCCTGTGCGGCCCGTTGACAAAGGCCGCGCCGGACGACACACTCAGAACGCCATGGAGGCCCGCACCGTAACCGCCCTGTACAATATGGTATCCGGGCCGGTATTCCTGTCCGCCTTCTTCTCATGGTTCATAGCGCAGTTCCTCAAGACGATCATCGACGTCGTGCGGCATCGATCGCGCACCTCCGGTGAGGCGGTCTCCACGATGTTCTGGAAGACGGGCGGCATGCCGAGCAGCCACTCCTCGCTCGTTACGGCGCTCGCCACCTCCATCGGGTTCGAGTACGGGGCGGGCACGCCCATCTTCACGCTCAGTCTGTTCTACGGTGTTCTGATCATCCGCGACGCGCTCGGCGTTCGACGCAGCTCGGGGCTGCAGGCGCGGGCGCTGAACGAGATCGGCGCGCAGCTCGTACAGCGATTCGGCATCAGCTACCGTCCGGTCAAGGAGATCTCAGGTCATACACCCACTGAAGTCACCGTAGGAGTCGCTCTGGGCTTCTTCATCGCTGTCGCGTTCAGTCTGCTGTGAAGAATCCAGGGTATACGACGCGAATCCGCCTTGCGGCGGCTGCTCTGGGGCTCTACCTCGCCTCGGCGGGCGTCTGGGTGCTCGCTCCGCCCTCTCCACACGGTCACCGGCCGCTCGATCCCTTCGTCACCGTGCTGACCGACGTCGAACACGCTGAGGCGGCTGCGGCGCTGCTGGACGCCGGCGCGCTCGAGGTCATCACGCCGGAGACGACCGAGGTATACGTTTCCCGGTTCCGGGCCGTCGAGCCGGTCTCTCTGGCCTTCGCGCTGGAGCGCCTCGACCCGCTTGACCCCCGGCGTGACCCCTGGATCACGAGCCTGCCCCGGTACTTCCGGATAGACGGACGAAACGCGATCTACGCGAGATTCGGCGACTCGCTGCCGCGAACCGCGCGCGTCGTCCGCGGAGCCCTGGGAGCCGGGGCGCGCGTGGCCGAGTGGGCGCCGTGGCGCGCGGCCGCGGCGCTCGGAATCTATCTCCTGGGCGCAGCGATCGTGCTGTT
>SKQU01000021.1 GCA_007118855.1 Spirochaetaceae bacterium | reverse complement strand
CCCGGAACCGACCTGCGGCTGCGCCCGGGCGACTTCGCGATTCTCTACCCGCACGACGCGCACCTTCCCAAGCTCGCCGCCGGAAACCCGGCGCCGGTGCAGAAGATCGTCGTGAAGGTGCGGGTCTGAAGTCGCCGCAGCGGCGTCAAGGCGGCATCGCGATCCGGCCCCCTGCACCACGATCGCGCGACTGGTTATACTATAAGGGTCATGCCGACGCGAGTGTCAGCTTCTCACCGCCTCCGACTTCTTCGAGTGGCTCGAACCGGGCCAACAGGCCGATCTCATTGACGGGGAGGTCTTCATGCACTCACCGGTTTCTACCCGCCACGCCCTGCTCCTGAACTTCGTCGACGCTGTGCTGGCTCTCTACATCGACCGCCGCGGGCTCGGCACCCTGTTCCGCGAGGTCGTCGCGGTGAAGCTCGGCGGTCGCAACGTCTTCCTCCCGGATCTCGCCTTCTACCGCAGCGACCGGAGCGACGGCGAAGAGCTCGTCGAGTATGCCGACGGGGCCGTGGGGCACATCGACTCACAGGTCCTCGGCGGATTCTTCCTCCGCCGCGCCTGGCTCGACCCGACGGCTCTGCCGCGGATCGATGACGCGATGGGAGAGATTGGGTAGCGACCCTACACCCCCGCAATCTCCCGATAACATATCCGCTCCCGCTTCCACGTATAGGTCACCGCGAGCTTCGCACCTACCGCGACGACCGCCGGGTAGCTGAACTCGTTCGCGCGGTGAGCGCGTTCGAGTGCGACCTTCGACTCGTCGACGGGCGGATCCTCGTCCTCGAGCACGAGCTCGTCTCCCCAACTCTCACCGTTGTCGCGGGAGAGCATAACGACGAGCGGCGTGCGCTTACCCCAGTCGGCGGGGACCGGGTTGAGACACAACGCAAGCGTCCCGCCTGCGAGCTGCGCGAGGTCTATCCCGCTGTTGTTGTTCGGCAGGCCGGTCTCGTACGCCGGGCACCAGGAGCGCCCGCCGTCGGACGAATCGCTTCGGTAGACGAATCCGGCGGTGCTTCGTAGCAGCATGTGAAGGCGCCCCGGCGCGGACTCCCACAGCGTCGGCTGGATCACTCCCTTCCCGGTGAACGCTGCATGGTCGAGCGGCACCGGCCCGCCGAGCTCCCAGCTCCGTCCGCTGTCCCCGCTGATCGTTACCGCAGCATCCCAGGTCGTCTCGGTCTCACGCGACGTCGGGGCGACCCAGGAACCGTCCGCAAGGATGACCGGCTTGTTTTTCACCGGACCGACGGGATATCCCCCCGCCTTCGGCGGCTCGACCGGTTCGCTCCAGGTCTCGCCCCCGTCGGTGCTCTTCATGAACCGTGTGCGCCAGTCGCGGCAATTGGGACCCACCTTGTAGAAGAGGTGTATTGTCCCGTCCGGCGCCGACGTGGGGCAAGGCTCGTCGCGATACGCTTGGGAACGGCCAGATGCAGGCAATCCTGCGGGCCATCGAACCACACCTGAAGACCTCGAAGGAGGCGCGCACCCGTCGCGAGTATCTGCTGGCCAGTCGGCACCGGCTCGACTACCCGCGATTCCGGCGCATGGTGTGTACTCCGAGCGGTGTCGTTGAGGCCGGTTGCAGGCTCGCCGTCGGCACCGGGCTCAAGCGTGCCGGTATGCACTGGACCGTCGGTGGCGCGAATGCCATCCCGACACTCAGGGCTTGCAGACTCAGTCGTCGCTACGACGGCTATCGGGATCGTCGCCATGCGGCTTGACCGGTGTCACGGACCTGTCGTGCGCCCCCCCGAACATGCCGCTACCAGACAGTCTCCACCTTCGCCTTCCTCGAATGGCTCGAGCCGGGCAAAAGGCCGGTCTTATCTACGGGGAGTTCTTCGAGCACTCACCAGTCTCGACACGGTCAACGAAACTCACTCCGAGGGAGTTCCTGGGGATCGACGACGCGATGGGGGATGCCGTAACTGCAGCGAAGCGCTATACTAAAGCGGTCCGATTCGGATTCGGGAGGCAAGACACGGAATGATCAACTCGGTGCTGAAAGCGGTTGAGATAATGAACACGTTCTCTGCAGACCATCCACGACGCTCGCTCGCGGAGTTCTCCGACATTACCGGTTACCCGAAAACAACGATCTACACGCTCGCCGCCACACTGGTCAACCAAGGTTTGCTCGAGAAAAACGGCGACTCATATTCATTGGGGCATGCCATTATCAGAATGAGCCAGGCCGTACGGGTCAACGTGGAGCTCCGTGATCGCGCAGCTCCGCTCCTGCGCGAGCTCGCCGACAGGGCCCGCGAATCGGTCTACCTGGCGGTTCCCGATGGAGAGCGGATCCTCTACATCTACGCGATCGAGTCAAGCCATCGGCTATCCAGCAGATCCGCGCTGGGAGATCGAGCGTACTACCATTCTACCTCTGTGGGCAAGGCGATGCTCGCGTTCATGGATGACGATGAGCGGACACGGGTCCTCGAGTCCACGGGGCTTCCGGCAATGACACCGAACACGATCACGGCGCTCGCCGAACTGGAACACGAGCTGAGCGAAACGAGGAGTCGGGGGTACTCGTTTGACCGGTCCGAAAACGAGCCCGGCACGTACTGCATTGGTGCGCCGATCCTTGATGCGCGCGGCCGCGTCGTAGCCGCATGCAGCGTCTCCGGGAACTCCGAGACGCTTCTCACGGAGCTACTCCCCT
>SKQU01000317.1 GCA_007118855.1 Spirochaetaceae bacterium | reverse complement strand
CGTGCCGGCGCAGCTCTCGCGTGATGTAGACAGCAACGCCGGCCGGTTTCGGTTCAAGGGGGTATTGCCGAACTCCCGCCGGTATCGCGATCTGGCCGGTGCGATCGACTGGCTCACCACGACCGGCCTCGTCCACCGATCGTCGGTCATCGAAAGCCCCCGGATCCCCCTTCAGTCGCATGCTCGCGAAAGCATGTTCAAACTCTACCTGCTCGACGTCGGGCTCCTCCACGCCATGTTGCGTGTGCCCCCGTTCCAGATCATCGGGCAGTCGTGGGGCACGTACAAGGGCTACGCGGCCGAAAACCTCGCGGCAGTAGAGCTTCGCGCGTCCGGCGTGGAGGAGTTGTTCGCCTGGCGTGGGCCGGCGTCGGAGGTGGAGTTTCTCATTGCGGTTGACGGGATGGTCGTGCCTGTAGAGGTGAAATCCGGCGCCCGTTCGCGTCGTGCAAAAAGCCTCGCCGCGTACCGTGAGAAGTACCGGCCGGACGTTTCGGTGAAAGCCGGCCCGGGCAACTTCCACCACGAGCATGGGCTACTCCACCTCCCGCTCTACGCGGTCGGCGCTATTCCTGAGATTGTTCGACGGGTGACCGGCCACTGAGCCCTCGCCCGGTAGGCGCTCGGCGGCACCCCGTGCCGTTCGCGGAAGCGCCGGTAGAAGTAGCTGAGATTCTCGAACCCGCTGCGGAACGCGACGTCGGTAACCGCCAGATGCGTCGTCTGCAGCAGATGCTCGGCGTAATCGAGTCGCATCCGGTTCACGAGGCCGCTCGCAGTCGTCTGGAGGTATCGCCTGCAGGTACGGTTGAGGTGGTCGGCGCTCCTGCCGGCGCAGGAGGCCAGACCCGTCACCCCCGCACTGAGAACCTCGGTATCGTGGGCCGCCTCATCAATGGCTGAGCCGAGCCACGACGGCAGCCGGTGCGACTGCGCCTGCGAGTCGAGCTCGCGGTCGGCGACGACGAGCACCTCGAGAAGAAACCGGTGGAGCGCGAAGCGTCCCAGGTTCGTCCGGCCGAGCTCGGAAAACGCCGCCGAACAGGCGGCCGCGACGGCCTCGCCGGCGAGCCAGCCGGGCGTCCGCATCCGGTCGAGCGGGCCCGCGGCGGTCGCCTCGCCCGCGACGTCCGCCTCCCCCACACCGCGGACGCCGGCGTAGCGCTCCCGCATCTCCTCCAGGTCGCGCGCGGGAAAAGCGACGTTCGCGAGGACGAGCTCGTCGGTCCAGGCGGCGCGGATTTCGTGCTCGTCGCCGGGGGCGATCAGGCAGAGGAACCCGGGTGAGAGATCGCCCCGGGCCTCCGGAGTCCGATGCACGCCGCGTCCCGACTCGACCCAGAAGACCTCCGCGAAGTCGTGACCGTGCGTCGCGATGAAGTCGCCGGGCCGGTACTTCGCGCGCGCGACGTGACATCCGGAGCCGGGAGTCGCGAAGTCGTCAAAGCGCAGGATACGGGCTCGTGCAGCGACCATACGTCGGAATAGTACATGAAACGGCGCATAGGTGGAAGCGACGCGGCCGTCTTCCCCTGCACTATGACACCGGAGGCACCACGGCATGACGAGCAAAGAACGATTCCTCGCGGCGATGCGAAACGAGGTGCCCGACCGCGTGCCGGTGACACCGGACATCTCGAACTACATCCCCGTCAAGCGGACCGGGCTTGCGTTCTGGGAAGTCTACTTCGAACACCGGGTCCCGCTCTGGCGCGCCTACATTGAAGCGGCCGAGCACTACCGGCTCGACCTGTGGATCGGCTCCTGCGCGGGCGTACCGGTGCGGACTGAGGAGGTGGAGGCCGACGAGGTACTCACCTTCCTGCCGGAGCGCGATGCGATGCTTCGCCGCACGACGCGGCACACCCCGCACGGCGACCTCACGGAGGAGGAGATCTGCTTCCGCGGGGAGCCGCCCACGCATACCGGGCGCCTGATCAAGGACCTCGAGGCAGACTGGCCGAAGATGCGGTGGCTTCTGAGCCGAGAGGTGACCGTGGACGTGGAGGCGATCGCGGAGATCCGGGAGGAGATTCACAGCCGCGGCCATGCCTTCGGGCTTGGCGTCGGCTACCCCGGCTTCCAGGCCTGGCAGGGAGCCGTGGAGGGAAACGTCGGCACGCTCACCTACGCCTTCATGGACACCCCGGGGATCCTTGACGAGTGGGCCGAGCTCGGGCTCGCGCGCGGGACGAGGATCGTCAGGGAGTATCTGGAGACGAAGCCCGACTACCTGGGCCTGGGCGGATCGGGCACGCTCACGCTCGCCTCACCCGAGCTCGCACGGCGCTACGCGCTGCCGGCGATCCGCGAATGGTCGGCGATGGCGCGGGACGCAGGGGTGCCCACCGTGCTCCACAGCTGCGGCCGCTCGCGCGAGCTCGTGCGGATGCTTGCCGAAGAGACGGACGTCTCCTGCGTCAACCCGCTCGAGATCCCGCCCATGGGCGACGTCGATCTCGCGGAGGTGAAGGCCGCGCACGGCTCGCAGATCGCCCTGATGGGCAATCTCCACACCACCGCGGTCATGCTCCACGGCACGCCGCAGGGAGTCCTCGAGGCGGCGCGCGAAGCGATCCTCGCCGCGCGCGACGGCGGCGGGTTCATCCTCAGCACCGGCGACCAGTGCCCACGTGAGACGCCGGAAGAGAACCTCTTCGCGCTCCACCGCGCGGTCGAGGAGGTCGGGGTG
>SKQU01000306.1 GCA_007118855.1 Spirochaetaceae bacterium | reverse complement strand
CGAAGAGCCGGCCCACGACGTCTCGCAGGAACTGCCGCACCAGTGATACGTGGGAACGCAGATACTGATCGCCCAGATCGAGCGGTACAAGCCCGACGGTCCCGCTTCCGTACGCTCCGATGAGCGCGGCGGGAGCTCCTTCCGCTCCCGGCTCGTCGGGATCGTTGTTCGGATAGTGGAGACCCATCCGCTCGATGCCCGAGCCGGCCGTCACCGATCGCATACGCGTCCGGACCGCCGCGCAACGATCGTCCCACTTGAGATAGCGCGTGACGCGCCCGTGAACGTCGCCGTCGAACGAGACCCCAAGAAGGTCTCCGAACGGCACCGTCGCCGCGCTGCCGATCACCAGAAGCGAGCCGCCGCGCCGGGCGTAGTCGGTTAGCTTCTTTCTCATCTCGTCGCTGAGCGGATGCCATTCAGGAACCACGATGAGCCCGTACTCGTCCATCCGCCCTTCCAGGTGATGCTCCATCGCGATGTCGACGACTTGCTGGGATTCTACGAGTGCGAACAGGATGCCGCGCATCTCTCTCGTTACTGTTGAGCCGCCGGTTATGAACGGACGTGGGCTCTTGCGGTAGGTCGTCGGTCCGGAGTAGAGGAGGGCGATCTGCGGAACGGGCGCGCCTTTGTGGCAAAGGGACTGCCGCTCACGGCAGAACGCGGCGACCTCTCCCATCACCGACATTTCCCAGGGGTAGATCGATGCGTCGGGCTTCTGCTTGTAATAGGTTTGAAACCCACCTCCGAGCGCAAGCACCACCGCTGCCTCCTGCTGCAGTTGGCGCACGCTCTTGGTCGACCGGTCCGGTTCGCGAAACACCGCGGAGAATCCCCAGGCCATGAGGTCCCACGGCTTGCCCTGATGCTGCATGCACCGGCCCTCGTAACGAGCCGAGTTGACGCTGTCCTGAAGCGTGTAGTCGCCGGAAATATAGTCGACACCAACGCAGATGGGCTCCGGCATCTGCGACGAAAACGCCCAGTTGCTCGCAATCTGGAAATGCGGATCGTGCTCGTGAACCGCGTCCACGTAGTGATTGAGGTAGTCCCGGAATCCCTGGCGGCAAAAGTCGACGTACTCGCTGAAGTGCGGGGCGGTCTCAGAGCGGGGGATGTCGCCTATCCCCGTTTTCTCGCGGAACGCTTCCATCGCCGCACGCGACCAGTCGGGCATCGTCGCCCAGCACTCGCCGTCGACCCACACGCCGTCCACCTCGTACTCGTCGCAGAGCTCGATGAGCTGGGGGATCAGGAGCTCGTCGACGTACGGTCCAAAGACGCTCGAGACGCGGTCGTCGCGACTGCCGTCCGAGCGGACGAGCGCCCAATCGGGGTGCCGGCGGACGGCCTCCTGGTCGATCACGCCGCTGTAGTGCATGTAGAGCGCGACACCGCGCTTCTTCGTTACGTCGCGGAAGATGCGCAGAGGGTCCCGCACGAATCCCGGCGCCGCGTTGCCCACCTTCGTCGGATAGCTCGAGAACCCGGGGTGTCCCTTGCAGTCGCACTGGATGTAGTCCGGTTTCACGAGATCGATGATCCGTTCGACCATCTGCGGGCTTACCGTCTGGCCAACTTCGACACAGTGCTCGCGCATGTGATAGTCGAAGTGGATTCCCAGAAAGCTCTCGTCACGTCGTAGTCTTGCAGGGGCCATGTCTCCTCCTCGGGCGATCCCGGTTCGCTCCATTGGATCACAGAGAGCCGGAGGTGCGGAAGGGCCGTTTCTTGGTAATATGGGCCAATTTTCACGGTCTGCTTGCGAAGGGTTCGGTGCCGGCGCTACGATGGCGGCGAGGTCTATCATGAGTAGTCCCACGCGCGGGCCCAACGTGCTCTTCATCATGACCGACCAGATGAAGGCGGGCGCCTCGCACCTCTACGGGAACACCTTCTGCGAGACGCCGTCGCTCGAGCGGCTTGCCGCCGAGGGCGTGCGTTTCGAACATGCCTACACCCCGCACCCGCTCTGCGTACCGGCACGCGTGGCGCTGTGGACCGGGCGTTATCCGCACGCGACCGGTGCTCGCAGGAACGAGACGTTGATGCCGGCCGGCGAACGGCACGCGTTCGAGGTCTGGAACGAGCTCGGCTACCGCTGCGGGCTGATCGGCAAGAACCACTGTTTCGAGGCCGACGCCGATCTTGCGCTCTTCGACGTCTGGTGTGAGCTTTCGCATCGCGGTCTCCACGGAACGAGACCGACGCGCGGAATGGAGTGGCCCGTGCCGCTCGAGGCGATCAGGCGTTCGCACGCCGTCAAGGATCGCATAACCCCGGAGCAGAGTCCGCGCTTCTCGTACGCCACAACCGACTTCCCGCTCGAGGAGTACTCAACCGGCCTCATCACCGAGCAGACGGTGCGCTTCCTCGAGAGCCACGGCACATCGCGCCGCGATACTCCCTTCGCGCTCTGGGTTTCCTTTCCCGACCCGCACGAGCCGTACGAGGCGCCGCGCAGATACGCGGACATGTTCGCCTATGACCGTATCACCCTCCCGCCGTGGGAGGACCGGTGGGAGGACGCCCCTGAGCGCAACCGGGTGCTTCATGCGATCATGGGGATGGAGGAGGACGATCCGAACGACGTTGCCGGCGCGCTGTCGGTCTACTACGGCAACGTGCGTTTCATCGACGATGGCGTGGGGCGTATACTCGACGCGCTCGAACGGCTCGGCCTGCGCGAGAGTACCAT
>SKQU01000422.1 GCA_007118855.1 Spirochaetaceae bacterium | reverse complement strand
GCGCCCCGCTTGTCCACGTGCCGTGCGCTGGAGTTACGACGCATCTGGCGACCACGGTTCCCGAGCTCGAGCACTACCTGAAGGGCAGGAGCAGCATTGGCGACTACCTCGTGGAGATCGTCTCCGGCTACACAGACCAGCCGTTCGGCTGGTCAAAGGTGATCTGGGACGTGGCGACCATTGCCTGGCTGATCAACCCGTCCTGGGTTCCCACGAACCTGGTCCACAGTCCCATCGTAACGACTGAGGGGACCTGGAGCGTCGACGAATCGCGTCACCTGATACGGTCTGCGATCTACGTGAACCGCGACCCCATCTTCGCAGACCTCTTCCGCAAGCTCGCAGACGCGTAGCAGTCTGCACTGAGGCAAAGAACGGGTGGGATATCGCGTCGGCTACGACAAGGACGTGATCGGCCTGGCGGAGGCACCCCGAAGTCTACTCGTCGGCCCCTTGTCCAGCGCGTAGATGACGAAGCCGCGGCAAACCGGATGGCGACGGCGCTATCTGCGGACCGAAGGCTTACTCCCTGGATCCGACGCTGGAGTCGTGATACCCTGCCGGTGCTCCAGGGGTACGCATCCGAGCTTTGGCCGACGGATCAGGCAGCTACATCGACCCACATGAGCACTACCACTTCTGCGTGGTCTTCGCGCGCCCGGCCAACGATCGCCTCAAGTCGCTCCGCAGCTTCGTCGTCGATAGGTACCTCGCCACACTGGTCACAGGCGTTTGCGGGTACGTCCCGAACCACAACCACACCGGCGCCGAGATCGACGCCGAACAATGTCTTCCCGTGAAAAAGAGAACCGCCGCACATGGGACAATGAGTAGTGCCGTTCATGCTACTTCCTCCTGCGTGTTCTACCGTCTGATTCGAAGCGGGCCGAATCCGGGCGGTAGGCCGTTATCACGTACGTGTAACCGGCGGTCTGGTCGAGAGCGATGACGACGTGCAGCGGTGTCGGAGTATCTTTCGCAACGAGAACGCTCGGAAAGGGTCTGTCCGCTGCATCGGTCTCGATCACCTTCCCTGTCTCTATGCACGCGCCACCGTACCAGGCCCGCCCGAATGGCAACCTGCAATGCCTCAATCGAAGGGGCCTGCGATTCCAACCGCATACCACCTCTTGTCACCCGCTTGGGTCTACTGGATGACCAACACTACGACGAGGCACTCGTCACGATGGGCCGAAGCTACACGAGAACGGGCGATGGCGCTGACAAGGGACGAGCGGCTCGTGCTCACGCCGACCTACCATGTGTTGGGGTTGATCAAGTGGTGTCAGAGTGCGGACCTGGTACCGCTGACCGCGGAGGTCGAGCAGATCGACGCGGACGGCACGCGTATCCCACCGGTCAGCGTATCAGCACGGGTGAACGGTGACGGGAAGGTTCTGGTCACGCTCTGCAACGTCCATCCGGAGCGGCAGAGCTCGACGGCGCAACGCTCACAGTCGGCCCGGTTGACTACTCCCGGTATCCCCGCGCCTCGACCGTTATCCGGTATCTCCCGTGGGTGTGCGTGATGCGCATCACAACCGGCTTGGCTCCTCTCGTCCGCTCTCGCGCGGCAACGATAGCCGGATCAGCTACCGCAGTCTCGTTGGACAACGCCGGCGTCGCTGCCGCCGCGCTCGCGTCGCCGGCTGCAACGGACCGCGACACGACCGCGTCTGTGTAGATCGCCGGACCGGATGAGAACAGCCAGAGGGTGAGATAGTAATCATCGCCGTGATCGCCTGTACCAAAGAGCGGAGGGTCGGCACCACGGTCGATTTCGATCCTGTAGTTCGCGATCCAATACGATCCGTCCCATGCGATGTATTCGCCCGCGTATCTGCCGGGCCTGTGCTCGACGTAGCGGCCGGCGTAGATCGTCTGTGGAAACGCAGGGAAGTAGAGCGCCTGCGGCGCATAGACCCAGTCGATCGCCAGGTATGTGCGACCGTCCTCGCCTGGTCGGCCGCACCCGGCCGTCACCGCCACAAGAACGATGAGGACCGCCATCGCAAGCGCGAGTCGAGGACCGATCGATCTCTGAACGGTTTTCACCATCACCTCCAGGATGATGACCAAAGTATAGCACGAACCGCACCAGCTGTCGCTCTGCGGTGTCGGTCCAGACATGATATGACCGGTTCGGCGACCAACTCCTTCGAGCATGCACGTGCGGTCTCGTCGAGGGGAGGTCCTCAATCGCGCTGTCCATCTCGGGACGCCACTCGGATCAACGCACTGGTGAGAGACCGCATGTAGTCGCCTCGAGTCTGAAGGCCGTCTTCAGTGCAGGTATGGCGCTTCTTGCGGACTGACGGGTCAACCACGCGCGAGGCGCGTCGCTCATGTCGACGCCGCACAGGTGCGTTGAGGAAGACGATGTCGGGAAAGTGACGGTCATGCTGACCGCTACTCTGTACGCTGATGTACAGATTGGAGATGGACAATGACAACGGTTACTCTTACCGAGTTCCGGAACCACGCCCCCGGCATGCTCACGCGGGTTGAAAACGGCGAGCCACTCGTAGTCCTTCGCCACGGCCGCCCCATTGCCGAGGTGTCGCCGGTCGAACGCGAGAGTGGTCCCTCATGGAAGAAGTCGGCAGTCGGCATACTGGAGACAGATCCCGTTCGGGCACTTCCCGCCCTCCATGTCGCATGCGCCTTTGAATGGGGAGCAGAAGTGTTCGCGTCCGCGGATGACCGGCAGCCGAAGG
>SKQU01000164.1 GCA_007118855.1 Spirochaetaceae bacterium | reverse complement strand
TTACCGCGCTCCACTTCCGCGAAGGAATGGACTAGTTCCAGGACTGGCACATGAACCAGGCGGTAGACCATGAGACTGAATACAGGAACGAACAGGATCGTGACAGCCACCAGAATGACAAACAGGACAGAAAGCGTGTTTCCCGCGGGGAAGAGCGCCGGGTCTGCAAGCTGCCATATGAGGGATGCCCCAAGCGTTCGCGAATATGCGAACGCCACCGTGATTTCCTCGCCGTGGACAGAGTCAGTGATGATACCGCTCTCATCGCCGCGCTGGATGCGGTTCATCACCAACGACTCCACGGACTGGGGCATGAGATGACGATCCCACGCCTCGTCAAATCCTCCGACCCGCCAGGATTGTGTCGTGCCGAACAGCCACGTGCGGAGTCTAGCGCCATCCGGAAGGACAGGGGTCAAGTCTGCATGGCTCTCCAATGAAGGCTCAGCGGATGTGACGAATGATGGAATCCGACCGCCTGTGGGCGACGGATGTGCGAATAGCACAAAAAGCCTCCCCCCAATCGTTCGAATCAGAGAATCCGTTGAGTAGACCGCCAGCAAACTCTGCCACTCGCCCGAGTTGATTGGGCTCTCGATCCGGCCGGCGGCGATCCTGGTAGCGGACGCGGGCAGGTACACGACAATATCCGAGACGTACTCGCTGAGCGATTCCAGCCCCGAGAGCCTCGCTTCCACGTCGAGGAAGATACGGATGCGGTCATATCCGGTCAGGCTATCGGGCAGCACGGCGATCCGGTCGAACCGCTCATCATTAACCAACTCGACCTGCAGACCATACATTCGTTCCACGGACCCAACCAGCCCTTCGAAATGGAACTCGATCTGGGAGAGCAGCGCGTCGCGCGCCTTTTCGCCGACGATCCGTGAGCCGCTGAGATAGATGCCGACAGCCAACCCGTCAATGACTATCACAACAACCATGAAGGTCATCAGAATACGCCCGTAGACCATGTGTCGTTCCCTGGTCTGGTTGGTTGCGGAGCTCATGGTGCCTTCTGAGGATAGACCAAACATCCGGCAGAAGCAAGTTGTGGGGTAGATCATCAATCAGAACGACGAACCCCGAACTCAGAGAGCAGAGTCGACGATCGACAGAATGCAGTCTCATTCACGGCATCTACACCCCCGGACAGAAGCGGAGCGAACGAGGAGGGATCGTCGATTCATGATGCGGCCGAGTTGCCAGTGCGGTTTCGGGTACTCCAACGGGACGGACTCGAGCGGTTGTACCGCGATGTCGGCGTGAAGGCGCTCTTCTCCGTCATGCCAACGGGCGACTGCCATGGAATACCGTGACGATCAACGCCGTGTTCTCGGAGGTCTGGTACACGATGCGGTAGTTCCGGTACAGGATCTCGCGTATGTTCGGATCGCCAAACTCGGGGACTATTCTTCCCACCGTCGGAAACCGTTCAAGGACGGAAGATGCTTCGATGATCTTCGTGGCGAAGTTGCTCGCCGCCGTCGGCGAGTCTTGAGCAATGTAGGAAATGATCTCTTCAAGATCGGTGCGCGCCCGCTTCGACCAGAAGATGCTTACTTCAGCCACCGTGCAAGCCGCTTCTTTACCTCGTCGTGGGAGATAACACGCCCCCGCCGGATGTCTTCCAATCCTTCTTCGACTTTCTGTAGGAACAGAAGCTTTTCCATAATGTCTTCAAGCGAGGATTCATCCGGTAGTTGCTCGATGAGTTTTATGGCGCTCTGCTTCACGCTTTCCATACGGTTACAATACCTCGATACTGGGAGCGAAGGAATCTGTAACGCTCGACTTCGCCGAGAACACCGCTTCAACCCGCCGTTCGACATCATCGACCAAATGGCCGAAGAGGCTCGTGAAGCACAAGAAAAAGCAGCCGAGGAATCCCCGACTGCCTGTCCAGTCAAGCTCCCCCGCCTGGACTCGAACCAAGGACCTAGTGGTTAACAGCCACCCGCTCTACCAACTGAGCTACAGGGGAGTGAAATGCCTGCACAAGATAGCTACCGCTGCCGAGGTTGTCAAGACTCGCTGCTCGCGTCGTCGTGGTCGGCGCCGCTCGCGTCGCGCGCCCCGGCGTCCGCGGCGTCGAACCATCGAAAGGGTGCGGGAGTGCCGCAGGAGGCGCAGGCGTGACCGCGCAGGCCGGAGAGATCGATCGAGTAGCCGCGTCTGCCCACCAGGACCGCGTCGCATGCGGGACAGCGGGTCGAGCCTTCGCCGGCGATATTGCCGGTATAGACGTAGCGCAGGTGGCGCAGGGCGAGGTCCCGGGCGCGGTGGACGGTCTGCATCGAGGTTGCCTCTATCTCGTAGCGGTAGGTGGGGTAGTAGGCGGAGAGATGGAGCGGAACCGACGGGTCGATGGAGGCGATGAACGACGCGATCGACGAAACTTCCTCGTCCGAGTCGTTCCTGCCCGGGATGAGGAGGGTCGTGACCTCGAGGTGCGTCAGTTCGGCGGCGATCGTGATGAACTCCCGGACCGCGTCGAGCGAGCCGCCCAGCTCCCGCTCGTAGAACGATGACGAGAAGCTCTTGAGGTCGACGTTCGCCCCGTCGATCCTCTCGAGGAGCTCCTTCGCCGGGCGGGCGTTGACGTGACCGTTTGTCACCAGGACGTTCCCGAGCCCGGCCGCGCGCACCAGATCCGCGGCCTCCATGAGGTACTCCCAGTGGATCGTCGGCTCATTGTAGGTGTAGGCGACCCCCTGAGC
>SKQU01000197.1 GCA_007118855.1 Spirochaetaceae bacterium | reverse complement strand
GCGAACTCATCGTAGGCCCAGCTCCCGGCAAACTGGAAGTGCAGCCCGTCACTCATGGTGAACGACGCGCTCACGCTCGGAGCGCTCCAGTGCGGCGTTCGGCGTGAGGCGCACACGGTGCAGGAGACCCGCTCGGCATTCGTGCCGGTGACGTACCTTACGAGATCAAAGTGGTGCGTCGCGTTTTCGATCAGCAGTGGGTAGCCGTATTCGTTACGCCAGTCACCGGCGGGGAAGGCGTGGCCCACGAAGTACTCCACGCAGAGGAACTCCGGTACCCCAATCTCGCCGGACTCCACGATCCGGCGCGCGAGGCGGGCGCCCTCGCCGTATCGGTAGTTCTCGGCGACCATCACGGCCGTTGCGCTCTGCAGCGCAGCCGAGTGGATCTGCCTGCACTCCTCCCAGCTCCCGGCGAGTGGTTTCTCCACGAGCACATGCAGCCCCCGCTCCAGACCCCAGAGGACATCGTGCGCGTGGCGGAAGTGCGGCGTAGTCACGAGCATGGCATCCGCGCCAACGTCGCCCGGCACCTCGTCAAGCGTCGCGAATCGCCGCGAGTCCGGCACGCTGGCGAGATCGCCGCAACTCCGTCGGGTCTCAACGTTGCGCGTCGCGATCGCCACGGGCTCCCACGAGCCGTGGCTGCGGACGAGATCGAGCCACCTGCGGCCGAAGTCGCCAAGGCCGGTCTGGATCATGCGATAGGTCATGGTCACTCCTGCGGAATCTGTTTCTGTCATCGTGCCACGAACCGGGCCACCGGGTGGATGCGGCTTCTCCCGGATCGTGCATTCGATGCTGTGATGGCCCAAGGATGGGCTGCCGCTCCTCGCTTCGCTGTTGACAGGCAGCCCGATCCCATGATATTTCCAAACGGTAAGAAACTAATGGCCAAGCTCGATGCAACCTACATCAACACGGCGAACAAGATCAAGGTCCTGCAGACCATCCGCGGTTCGGATGCGGTCTCGCGCGCCGACCTGGCGAAGCTGACCGGGCTGAGCGCGCCCACGATCACGCGGATCGTCGAGAGCCTGATCACGACCGGCGGTCTCGTGCAGGACATCGGTACCGGCAGCTCGGAGAGCGGAAGACCTCCCAACCTGGTGCGGTTCTCCGGATCGGACAAGTACGTGGTGGGGATCGACCTGGGAACGACCCACATAGACGGGGTCGTTGCCAACCTGGACGCCGAGCTCGTCACGGAGATGCGCATTCCGGCGCTCGTGGAGGCGGGCTACGAGGCGGTGATCGAGCGCACGAGCGCGCTCGTGCGTGATCTCATCGACGCTTCGGGCGTGCCCATGAACCGGGTGCTCGGCGTGGGGATGGCCGTCGCAGGCCTGGTCGACCTCGAGCGTAATGTCGTGGAGTATTCGCCCGACTTCGGTTGGCGCGATGCGGATGTCGTTGCCGACATGCAGCGCAGCGTTCCGTTCCCGGTCGTCTTCGACAATGTCTCGCGCGTCATGGCGCTCGGTGAGCGGGCGTTCGGGTCTGGTCGCGAGACTCATACCTTCATCTGCATCAACGTCGGCTACGGAATCGGTGCCGGCATCATCACGAATGGTCTCCCGTACGCCGGTGCGCACGGCATGTCCGGTGAGTTCGGCCATATCGTCGTGGACCCGCATTCTGATGCCCGGTGCATGTGCGGAAACCGCGGCTGTCTCGAGGCACTCGCCTCCGGGAGGGGCATCTCCATGGGGGCGCAGCAGAGACTCGCCGCCGGAACGCCCTCCATGCTCGCTTCAGATTACCGCAGCGACCCTTCTTCCATCACCGCCCGCGTCGTTGCGCAGGCCGCCGCCTCAGGCGACGAGCTCTGCGCGCAGGTGATGGGCTCGGCTGCCCGCTACCTCGGGCTGGGCATAGTCACGCTGGTGAATCTCTTTGACCCTTCGCTGATCGTCATTGGCGGCGGCGTCGCGTCTGCCGGCGAGCGCTTCCTGGAGGTCGTACGCTCCACCGTGGCGGACCGGTCTCTGAGCCGTCACGCGCGGAATCTCGAGATCGTGCCGTCATCCTTCGGTGCGAAGGCGGCCGTCCTTGGCGCCGTCTCGCTGATCCTCGAGCGGGTGCTCTCACTCGAATCACGCTTCATCGCCGCGCTGCAGGAGCGTGCGGATCGCGCGGGATCGTGCGTCATTTCTTGTGCGGGGCGCGCTCACCGTATCTCGTGCACGCCCATGGCTTCGCCCGGCTGATACCATCCGGATATGGAGACAACGATGGGCTACGACGCCAGCTGGAACTCTTTGCGGACTCACGCACTCCCGCAGTGGTTCAGGGACGGGAAGTTCGGCATCTACACGCACTGGGGCGTGTATTCCGTGCCGGCCTGCGGACCGAACGGCACCTGGTACCCGTACAATATGTACCGGCCGGGCACCTCGCAGTACGAGCACCACAGGAAGACCTATGGCCCTCCTGAGAAGTTCGGCTACAAGGAGTTCATCCCCATGTTCACCGCTGAGCGGTTCGACGCTGGCGAGTGGGCCGAGCTCTTTCGCGACGCCGGCGCCGTCTTCGCCGGGCCGGTAGCGGAGCACCACGACGGCTTCTCAATGTGGGACAGCTCGGTCAACGAATGGAACGCGGCCAGTATGGGGCCCGGACGAGACGTGACGGGGCTCCTCGCGGAGGCAATCCGCGAACAGGGCATGCGCTTCATGGTCGCACTGCATCACGCGGAGAACTGGTGGTTCTTCAACCATAACG
>SKQU01000124.1 GCA_007118855.1 Spirochaetaceae bacterium | reverse complement strand
GGGAGTTCATGAGCCGCAGGCGATCGGTGCGCAGGCTCCGGGTGCCGGAGTCGATGAGGCAGGTGTGGCTGGCGCAGCTTGCAAGCCCGCCGGCGCACTGGTGCAAGGGACAGCAGAGCGTGGGGCCACGGCTTCGAAAGTACGCCATCCTCGATCTGGCCTTCGCCCGACCTGCAGGGTGAGTGACAGTCTACGGAGGTTGAACCGACGGGGCTGGTCGGCTACAATCCCCCGCGGATGAAACTGACCGCGAAGAACCTGCCCCTCCTGATGCGGATCCTGCTCTTGTGTCTGCTCGTGGGTACGCTAGCCTGGGAGCTGCTCGAACGTCTGCTCGAGTATGCCGATGTGATGATCACGCTCGGAGTCGGGCCTGTCGGATTCGATCTGAGGGTCATCTCGCTGTGGATCATCGTCAACCCAGGTACCCTGATCGGTATCGTCGCGGCCCTCCTCCTCTTCCGGCGGTTGTGATGACCGACGAACAACGCCCCCGGCAGCCTCCCGGGAGACTCGTGCTCGCCTCCGCGTCTCCGAGGCGCAGCGAGTTGCTCCGTCAGATTGGCATCGAGGCGGAGATCGTACCAGCCCACATCGACGAATCCGGCATTCGCCACGACGATCCGGTTCGGCTTGCCCTTGCGCTCGCCCGTGCAAAGGCGGAAGCCGTTGGGGCACGCCGGGAATCGATCGTGCTTGCCGCAGATACCGTCGTCGAAGTCGACGGGCACATCCTCGAGAAGCCCGCGGATCGCCCCGACGCGGAACGGATGCTCGGTCTGCTATCGGGCCGTGAACACCGGGTCATCACCGGCGTCGCGGTCATTCGGGAGACGGGGGAGCTCGTCGACGGGTATGCCGAGACCCGGGTAACCTTCGCCGCGATGACGGAGGCTGAGCGTGCCGCATGCCTCGACAGCGATGAGTGGGTCGGGGTCGCCGGTGCCTACCGCATCCAGGGGACAGCCGCGCGCCACATAACCAATCTGTGCGGCAGCTACAGCAACGTCGTAGGGTTGCCTCTGCACCTGGTTTACTCTATTCTTACGAGATAAATAAATCCCGTGACCCGAGTCGTGGGACCAAATTCCGTCGGTGCCTTGAGTGCCGAACGAGAAAAAGCGATGGGGCGCCGCACTGGCGCATGAGGAGGACACGTGGCCGTTGTCACTATGAAGAACCTGCTGGAGTCAGGTGTGCACTTTGGTCATCAGACCAAGCGATGGGATCCGAGGATGAAACGGTTCATCTTCGCCGAGCGAAACGGGATCCACATCATCGACCTGCAGAAGACGATCGCCTGTATCAAGGAAGCCTATGACGCAGTTCGCCGCACGGTGATCACCAACAACTCGGTGCTGTTCGTCGGGACGAAGAAACAGGCGCAGCAGGCTATCCAGACCGAAGCCGACCGGTGCGGCATGTTCTACGTGAACAATCGCTGGCTCGGCGGCATGCTGACCAACTTCACGACGATCAAGAAATCGCTCCTGCGGCTGAAGAAGATCGACAAAATGGAGATCGACGGCACCTTTGAAAGCCTGACGAAGAAGGAAGTCGCCCGGCTCAACAAGGAACGCGCGCGGCTCGAAAAGAACTTGGGCGGCATCAAGGAGATGAAGGAGCTTCCCGGCATTGTCTTTGTCGTCGATACCCGAAAGGAGGCGATCGCGGTTGCTGAAGCCCAGCGAATGGGCATTCCGATCGTGGCCGTCGTCGACACGAACTGTAATCCTGAAGGCATCGACTACCCGATTCCCGGCAACGACGATGCGATCCGCGCAATCACGCTGTTCACCCAGATCGTCGCGAACGCCGTTATCGAGGCGGACAACGAGATCGGCCTCGAGGTCATCGAGAGTCTGTCGGACGAGGACGATCTCTCCACGGAGGGCGACCTCTCGACGGCCGACACGGCCGCCGGCGAAGCAACGGCTGACACGTCTGCCTCCGACGCCGAAGACGAGGTCGTAACGGTCCCGCTCGCGGAGGCAGTCGCCGAGCCGTCGGAAGCGGACGAAGGGTTCACCGCCGAGGACTATTCCGAGTATCAGCCCGATGATGACGCAGAGCAGAAGAGCGACCCTGAGCTCGACGTCGAGGATGTGATCGTCGATCAGGCCGGCATCGATGAAGACGAACTGCAGGAAGAGTAAGGAGTAGCAGGTGGAGATCAAGGCATCGGACGTCAAGAAGCTGCGGGAGAAGACCGGCGCGGGCATGATGGACTGCAAGAAGGCGCTGTCGGAGGCAGAGGGCGACTTCTCAAGGGCAGAAAAGATTCTGAAGGAGTTGGGCCTCGCCGCCGCGGCGAAACGCGGCGGCAGGGCAACGAACGAGGGGCGTGTTTTCACGCACGTGGGAGAGAACCGGGCGGCAATTCTTGAGATCTCCTGCGAAACCGATTTCGTCGCGAGAAATGAGGACTTCGTGAAACTCGGTTCGTCGATCGTCCAGGACATGGTGGAGACCGGCAAACCGGCGGTAGACCCCGCGTATGCGGCAAAGGTGCAGGAGGCCATCACTACGATCAAGGAGAACATGGCCATCCGTCGCGGCGAAGTCATGGAGACCGACGATCACGAGTTGATCTCGGACTACATCCACGGCGAGAGTGGTCGCATCGGGGTTCTGGCAAAAATCAGGACCGACGACTCCGCGCTGCTCGCGAACGATCACGTGCGGGGCTTCGCCTTCGATGTCGCCCTGCACGTCGCGGCATTCCGACCGAGCTACCTCTCGACGGCGACGGCCGACGCCGGGTACGTCCGCGAGCAGGAGGAGATCTTCGTTGCCCAGGCCATGGCGCTCGGGAAGCCGGAGAATGTGACGAAGGGAATCGCTGCCGGGAAACTCAAGAAGCACCTCGCCGAGATCTGTCTCGCCGAACAGGGATTCGTCAAGGACGAGAAGCGTTCGGTCGTCCAGGTAGCACAGGATCTCAGCAAGCAGGTCGGCGGAACCGTGGAAGTTGCCGGGTTCGTGTACTATATGGTTGGGGAGGAGGTGTGAATGAACGGCATCATCAAGCAGGCCGAGGAGAAGATGAAGAAGAGCCTCTCGGCGCTCGAGGACGAGTTCAACACCCTTCGCACCGGGCGCGCCTCCCCGGCGCTGTTTGACAAGATCCGGGTGGAGTATTACGGGAACCCGACTCCGCTGAACCAGATGGCGACGATATCGGTGCCGGAGGCCCGGCTCGTCGTCATCCAGCCGTGGGACAAATCGACCATTGGGGATATTGAGAAGGCGATCCAGAAGTCGGAGCTTTCGCTCAACCCCTCGAACGACGGCAAGGTGATCCGCATCAGCATCCCGCCGCTGACCGAAGACCGTCGCAAGGAGTACGTGAAGCTCGCGAAGAGCATGGCCGAACAGAGCCGCGTGTCGATCCGTAACGTGCGGCGCGACGCCAACGACGAGCTGAAGAATGCCGAAAAAGACGGTGAGCTCAGCGAAGACGAACTGAAGCGGGCCGAGGATGAGGTGCAGAAGCTCACCGATCGGTACGTTGAAGACATCAACACGATGCTCGAGGCGAAAGAGACGGAAATCCTCGAGATCTGATGGGTGACTCAGTGTCGGCATCGATCGATCCAAACCGGATTCCGCGACACGTGGGCATCATCATGGACGGGAACGGCCGATGGGCAACCCGGCGCAATCTCCCACGACGTCGCGGACACCAGGAAGGGCTGACCGCTGCGAAACGCACGGTACGGGCCGCACGCGAGATCGGGATCGAGTATCTGTCGCTTTATACCTTTTCCACCGAGAACTGGAGACGCGCCGAAGACGAGGTGAGCTTCCTGATGGGACTTATCACGACGCACCTGCGCAAGGAGTACGACTTCTACCGGGACAACTGCGTGCGCGTACTGCACAGCGGTGACCTCAACAGGCTTCCCGAGTCCCTCCAGGACGAGATTCAGCTCGTGACGCACGATACGGCACATTACGACGGGATCAAGGTCAACCTTGCCATCAACTACGGCGGGCGAGACGAGATCGTGCGTTCAGTGAACCGATGGTTGCGCAACGGTCGCAGTGGCGGCGATCTGAACGCAGATGCCCTGAGCGCCTACCTCGACCTTCCCGAGCTTCCCGAACCGGACCTCCTCGTGCGAACCGGCGGTGAACACAGGCTCTCGAACTTTCTGCTGTGGGAATGCGCCTACAGCGAGCTCCTGTTCACCGACGTGCTGTGGCCGGATTACGACGAGCGGCATCTGCAAGACGCAGTCCTTGAGTTCCAGCGACGCGAACGACGGTACGGGGCTACCGAATGCGCAACATAGTTGTCAGGACGCTGACGTTCTTCGTCGCCATCCCCCTTCTCGTCGCGCTCATCCTGCTTCTGCCCCACCTGAATCACCTCGCGCTCAACGTTCTGGTCGTGATCGCCTCCGGACTTGGCGCCAGGGAGCTTGCCACACTGCTCGGACAGCGCTTCGACGGGTATTGGGAATCGAACGCGGCGACTCCGTTCCTCGGCGCACTTCTTCCGCTCGTCCAGGTCCTCGTCGGGTTCGGCGTATTCCACCAGTCGGCCCTGCAGATCACGATCTACGCGGCTGTCGCGGTGATCCTGCTACTGCAGGTGTTTCGGCGCCAGGAGGAAGGGTTTCGCCACACCCTCTCGAGCGCCGCCGCCGGTACCATGCTGCTCCTCTATCCCGGGCTTTTCCTCTCCTACGTGTCGAGAATGACGACGCTCAGTTATGCCGGACCGCTCATCGTGACATTCCTCTGCATGGTCTTCTTCAACGACACTGCCGCCTATCTCTCCGGCAAGTTCTACCGCAGCGTACGCGAGCGCCTCGCGGCACGCGCCGGTCACGTGTGGGAGCCGCGGGTCGTGCTGCCCGTGAGCCCCAGGAAGACGCTCGCGGGGTTCGCCGGCGGGCTGCTCCTGAGCCCGCTCACACTGATCGCAGCTCACCTTCTGATTCCGCAAGCGCTGCCCGCCGGCCCGGGCGAGCTTGTGCTGATCGGGCTGATGGTTGGCGCGGCGGTGATTTTTGGGGATCTTGTAGAGAGTGCCCTGAAGCGCAGCGCGACCCGTAAGGACTCCGGGTCGGTTATCCCGGGGCGTGGAGGGATGCTTGACTCGACTGACTCAATACTCTACGCCGCGCCGGTCTTCTACTATCTGGTGAGCGTCTTATGATGATTCTGAACATAGCCATTGGACTGATCGGCCTTGGTGTCGTCGTCTTCTTCCACGAGCTCGGACATCTGATCGCGGCCAAGTCGGTCGGCATCGAGGTCCAGGCCTTCTCTCTCGGGTGGGGCCGCAAGCTCGTCGGATACACGTGGCGGGGGACCGAATACCGGATCTCGGTGTTCCCGGTCGGCGGCTACTGCAAGATGAAGGGAGAGCACAGCTACGCCGAGGCGCTCGAACAGAACCGCGACCGTATCCCGCGGGAGTCCGGCAGCTTCTTCACGGCGAAGCCGTGGCAACGCATCGTCACGCTGCTCGCCGGACCGCTTGCGAACGTCGTTCTGGCGATCGTGATCCTGTCGATCGTATGGTGGGCGGGATTCCGGATCGAGACCTACGAGAACCGTATCGTGCTCGCATCCGACTACACCGTGCTTGATGGAGGACCCGCACCAGCGGACCGGGCGGGTCTGCAGACGGGCGACTACGTGGTGCGGATCGACGGACGCGATGTTCGCTCCTACAGCGATCTGCAGCAGCTTGTCGCGCAGAACGCGCTCACGGAGCTGCGGTTCACGGTGATCCGGGACGGACGGCAGATCGAGCTCACCGTAACACCACAGCTTGTGCGGGAGACAGGTTCAGGGTACATCGGGGTCTATCCATGGGTTGAGCCGGTGCTTGAGAACGTGGTACCGGGCGGTCACGCCGAGCAGGCGGGGCTGCGTGCCGGGGATCGGATCGTAGCAGTTGACGAGACCCCTGTCGCGCACGTCTGGGAGGTGCGGGATCTTCTTCTGCGTGCGGATGCGCCCGCGGTTCTTCAGGTTCTTCGCGACGGGGAGACGGTACGGGTCCGCGTGCCCGAAGACTCCGAGCTCGACGAGAGCGTCAGGTTCGCCACCGTCACCCTTCCGACGCCGGATTACAACGTGTTCCAGGCGGTCGGACGTGGCACGCTTGAGAGCTACCGCATCCTCGCGACGTCGATCCGCAGCCTCGGCCTGCTGTTCAGGGGCGTGGACCTCACGAGTGCGGTGGCCGGACCGGTGCGAATCAGCTATTTCATAGGTGATGTCGCGACCGCCGGGTTCCAGGTTGGAGTCGCAACCGGTTTCCGGTCGCTGTTCAACTTCCTCGCTCTGCTTTCAGTCGTGCTCTTCTTCATGAATCTTCTGCCCATTCCGGTACTCGACGGAGGACAGATCGTAATCGCCGCGGTAGAATGGTTGAGACGTAAGCCGCCGCGTCCGCGGACCCTGTACCGCTATCAGATCGTCGGGACGGTGCTGATTTTCGCCCTGCTCTTCTTCGCGCTCTTCGGCGACGTACTCTTCCTCGCAGGACGATGACGGGGGATCGTGATGAAACAGACGCTGACACTACTGATTCTGGTGCTCGCCGTTGCCTGCACCGGTGCACAATCGCGCGTTACGCTGAGCCTCGGCCATGCCGGCGCAGTGCACGCCGTCGCAGGCCGGCATGACCTCGACCTGGGTTTCACCGTCGGTGCGGACGGGAAGCTGCTGGTCTGGAGTCTGGAGCATGGGGGGCTTCACGCGTCGTGGCAGATCGACCATCGGCCCCTGACCAGGATTGCCGTACACCCCGAGCGCCCGGAGGCGGCCGTATTCGTTCAGGACGGCGTCGCCGACGGCCGGATCATTGGAGTGAACTGGGAGACCGGCGAGCGGTTCTTCGTAGTGCGCGTCGGAAACCGGGTGAACACGCTCGAGTACTCGCCGCAGGGCACATTTATCGTCTACACGCTGCCAGGCTTCGACAGCCTTCGCGTCCTGAGTTCCACCGACGGGGAGAGGCTCCCGTACATTGACGCACCATTCGGCACGGTCTCGTTCATCCAGATCGCCCGCAGCGAGCGAAACATCATGACCTACGTCCCGTCCCGCGGGGAGTTCATCTACTGGGAGCTGCAGACGGGTCGTGAGCTGCAGACAGTCTCAACCCGAAGCCGCCTGACGCATCTCACGCTGGTAGATCCGCAGACCCAGCGATATCTCGCCGCCTATGACGGGACGCAGCTCGTCATCGTCGACAATCTCTCCGGTGAGGTGCGGGCCACCTACCCGGTCCCGCCGGTCCACACGATCAGTTATGACGCCGAGAGCGATCGGTTTCTCGTCCTCACCGGAGACGACGGACAGCGCAGCGCTCTGGCCTTCACCTACAGCGCCGGGCGTCTGCGGCGTGACTTCTACCGTCCGCAGAACCTCCCCGGAGATACGACGGCCGTGGAGCCCGTTGGAACTCCGGAGTACCGCGGCTTCCTTGGCGGCGCATCAACCGGCGAGGTTGCCTTCTACGAGCGGCGCAACGGTCGCCGTTCGCTGTTCGGCCCGGCCCATGATGAGCGCATCGTGGACATCGCCCTGTCCTCCGGCATTCTGCACCTCTCCCTCGGCGACCGGTTGCTCTCGCTCGAGAGCGACCTGTTCGGCGAACAGCGCACGACGATCGAGGCCTCGTACGTGAGCCACCGGATACTCGATCTGCCGGATATGGAGGGGGTGCGGATAGCGACCGACTCCGGGCGCGTCCTGCTCTGGGCAACGAACCGTGCCGGGACGCTCTTCTCCCTGGAATCCGGATCCACGCAGGTGCTTCCCGTGTACGAGGATCCGCGGGGCGTGCCGATCGTTCGCGTTCGTCCCAACGCCGAAGGTATTCTTGCACTCCATCGCGACGGAAGCATCGTCCAGATCGATCGGGACACGGGCGAGGTTCTGTTCCGCTATACGGCGATCGGGGTACAGGATGCCGTGTGGACCGCGGAGTTCGGGCTCGTAATCGCGAAGAGCCGTGCGACGGCGTTCGACACCTCCATCGTACAGGTGGATCCGCGAACGATGGAAACGGTTGCCGCCGACACCGACGCGTTTCTCACGATACGTCTGGCCTATGACGCCGCCAATCGGAGGCTCTACGCGATTGGTCTGCACGGGCGACAGTCCGCCCCGACCACCAGAATCCTCCGGTTCGACGGGAGAGGCCTGGCGCGCGCGACGCTGCTCCATGAGGTGGATGCCGAGCGCACGCGCGGCGATCTCCTGTGGGACACAGCCAGCGACTCGCTGATCTCCACCCTGGAGTACGCGACGGTTCGCCGGTACATGCAGAATCGAAGCGCCTCCTTCGAACCGGCACAGCGCCTGCACGCAGAGCTCGCGGCCGGAGCGAACCTCATCGTCAGCCGGAATCTCGACGGAACGGTGACGGCCTGGGACCGGCGCAGCGGTGAGCTGCTCGCAGACTACGTCGTGATCGGCGACGAGTGGGTGATCATGTCCCCCTTCGGGGTCCATCTCACGAGCTCGCCGGCCGCGGAGCGGTATCTCACCTTTCTTCCGGCCGAACGGACCCGGTTAACTCTGAGCGACTTCCGGATACAGCTGCCGTTCTCGTTCGAGTAACCACGCCGGGGCGACACCTGCGGCGAGCCCGCCGGGTGCGGTGGGCCGATGCATGCGGTGACGCCGGTGCCTGCCGGGCGGCGGGCGCCGCCGCAGGTGTCGTTCAGCTGCCCATGACCTTGCGGACGGCCGCGGTGACGGCCCGTTGAACCTCCAGTCGGTACTCGTCCGGCACGTTGCGGGTGTAGAGTCGCCCGAGCAGATTGACGCGGTAGAGCGGAGAGACCCTGTTGAGCGCGTACGCGGCCATGTCGAGCACCTGTTCTTCCTCGGCATCGGTACGGAGGGCCGCGAGCCGGCGCTCGAGCTCGTCGACCACGAGTCGTTCGGCTTCGTTCGTCAGATCCTCAAAGCTGTACCGGTCGAGAAGTGACATGTCCCCTCCTACAGTGCGTCTTCTTCGAGCGACTCGAACCGCGTGTACCGCGGCACGAAGGCGATGCGCACGGTGCCCACCGGCCCGTTGCGCTGCTTCGCGACAATCAGCTCGGTTTCCACGTTGTTCGCGTGCTCGATATCTTCCGAGGACTCACCGCGATTGCGATGCAGGAATATCACGACGTCGGCATCCTGCTCGATGGAACCGGACTCCCGGATGCTGGCAAGCGTCGGGCGTTTGCCCTCGACATCCCGCGTCACCTGACTAAGCGCGACAACGGGGATACCCAGCTCGCGTGCGAGCCCCTTCAACGAACGCGAGATCTCGGCAATCTGCTCGTGCCGCGGCATGTCTGCGTGATCGTTGTTGATCAGGCTTATGTAGTCGACGAAGACAATCCGTATACCGAGCTGGCTGCGCATCCGGCGAGCCTGGGCTCGCAGGTCGAGCAGCCGCATGCCCGGAGTATCGCTGATCCACAGCGGCGCGTCGTAGATCGCGCCCGCCGCGTCGGTGAGGTTCTTGAAGTCGGCCGGCCGCAGCATGCCGGTCCGGATCTTCTGGCTGCCGATCCTCGCCTCGCTCGCGATCAGCCGCTGCATGATCGCCATGTCCGACATCTCCAGCGAGAAGAAGCCAGTGGGGATCTTGCGGTGAATGGACATGTTCGCGGCCATTGTGAGCGCGAGCGCCGTCTTCCCGACCGAAGGGCGCGCCCCAATGACGATGAACTCCGAATCCTGGAAACCGGAGAGCATCTTGTCCAGCGCGGGAAATCCGGAGGGCACACCGGTATAGTCTTCCCGGGTGCGATAGAGCTTCTCGATCGCCTCAACCGTCTGCTTGACGATCTCACGGGCCTGTTTGTACCCGCCCGTGTGTTCACCTTCGGCGATCTCGAAGATCCGGCGCTCGGCCTCTTCGACCACTACCCGACTCTCAGCCCCCTCCTGCATCGCCTCGGCGATGATCTGGTTGGCGGCCTTCAGAAGCTGTCGACGAACGCTCGTTTCACGGACGATTCGCGCGTAGTACTCAACATTTGCGCTGGTGGGCACGCTCGAGGTGAGACTCGAGACGTATGCCGGGCCTCCCACTATGTCCAGGTCACCGCCGCTCTTCAGCGCATCGGTCAGCGTGATGAGATCGATCGCCTCGTTGCGCTCCCAGAGCGTGATGACGGCCCGGTAGATCCGGCCGTTCGCCGTTCGGTAGAAATCTTCGGCCCGCAGGAATCCCAGCACACGCCCGAGAGCCTCCGGGTCCAGCAGGATCGCCCCGAGCGTCGCGCGCTCTGCCTCAGCGTTGTGAGGAGGGACTCTGTCCCGGAGCGAACCGTCTGACATCGCTCGTTCTATGCCTGGTCGATGTCCGCGTCGCCCGATGGGTCGTCATCAGGCGGAGCGTCGGCCGCCGCAGCGGAGTCGGCCGCCGCAGCGGAGTCGGCCGCCGCAGCGGAGTCGG
>SKQU01000425.1 GCA_007118855.1 Spirochaetaceae bacterium | reverse complement strand
TTTCGCTGCGGTCACACATCGAGTCGCAGGTCGCGAACTTCGTGGTCGGCCGGCGCGACCTCTCCGAATACGACGAGTTCGTCGAAGAGGCACGCCGCATGGGTGCCGACCGGCTGCTCGAGCTCTACAACAGCCGCGCCGCCATCCCGTCCCCGGACATCCTCTCCCCGCTCCTGGGCGAGGAGTAGGAACGGAGCCTACGACGAAACGTCTTGGCTGACCCGCAGAACCGGCGCGCGTCCCTTCTTGTCCTCGCCCATATAGAGCGTCAGGTGCGGGTACGGGATCTCGATTCCCCGTTCATCAAAGGCCTTCTTGAGTCTGCGGTTGAACTCGCGGCCGATCTCCCACTGCTTGATGGGAAGCGTCTTCGTCCGCGCCTTGATGACGATCGCAGAATCGCCGAACTCGTCGAGCCCGAGGATCTCCATCGGCTCCAGGATCGACGCGCCGTAGACCGGGTCCGCGCGGAGCTCTTCGTCCACGACCCGGATGACTTCCATCACCTCGTCGACATCCTCGCGGTAGGCCACCCCTATGTCGAAGACGTAGCGCGAATACTCCTTCGTCATGTTGGTAACGACGTTGATCGTGCCGTTGCGGACGAAGTGGACGTTCCCGGCGAGGTCGCGCAGCACCACGAGCCTGAGGTTCACCTTCTCCACGAGACCGCCGGTGCCGGAGATCTGAACGACGTCTCCCACGCGGATCTGATCCTCGAGCAGGATGAAGAACCCGCTGATGACATCCTGCACGAGATTCTGCGCGCCAAAGCCGACGGCGAGTCCGAGCACTCCGGCGGCGGCGAGAATCGGTCCAATCGCGATCCCGAGCTGCCCCAGGATAATGACCAGACCGACCGAGAAGATCGCGACGTTCACGAGCGAATTGACGATCGACTTCAGGGTTTCCGCCCGCTTGACCGCCTCAGGGTCTTCGCCCTGCCCGCGGATGCGCCTGAACGCCCGGTTCACGAACGCGTGAAGGACCCGCAGCGTAATGAGCATAACGATAATCACGAGCAGGATCTGCAATCCGCTGCCTATCGCCCATGCGCCTACCTCTTCCAGGTATTCTGAGATCTCCATACGGGAATCGTACCACGAAGACGGGATCACCGGAACCGGGAACCGGGAGGGAAACACAGCAGGTTCCAGACCGACCGGTGATCGAGCTCATCACCGCTGCGGAGCGTCGTGTCCGTGTTCCGGAAGAGTCCGCGCACGTCGTAGTCCCAGGAGAGCAGCAGATCGCGGATCGCTGTGCGCTCGTACCCGGCGTTCGCCGTGTTGTCCACCGAGTACTCGACGAGGATCACCGGCAGCGTTTCTCTGATCGTCCGCTCGCCGCCGCGAAGCGCGTGGAGCTCGGCGCCCTCTATGTCGATCTTCATCACGTTCGGCGCCGGTAGCTCCTGCGCGGCGACGAGATCGTCAAGCCGCGCAACCGGCACCTCCTCGCGGGAACCCTCGTCAAGCGAGTAGTGCGACAGCTGATCCCCCGGCCTCGGGTAGAGCGAGTTGAACGTGTCGTCCGAATAGCCGTAGAGCGTCATGGTCCCCGGCTCTTCGCCGAGCGCGATCCGGTGGAGCACGATGTTCTCAATGCCGGCCGCGGCGCTTCGTTCGGCGAGACGGGCGCACGAAACGGCCGCCGGCTCGAAGGCGTGAACCACCCGGCAGCGCCCGGCGTACCCGAGCGAAAAGACACCGTCATTCGCGCCTACGTCGTAGAAGACCGGCTCGGCCAGTGAGGCGAATACCCGGTCGAACCAGTACCGGAGGTTCTCATTGATATCTTCATAGTCACGGATCGACTGTCCCATGCTTTTTCATCGACGGATTGGGCCGGCGCGTTGAACCAGCGACCGGCGCCGCCCGCTCACTCCTTCTCGTACGGCTTGCCGATCGATTTGGGCGGCGTCGCGCGACCGATGAACCCGGCGAGCGCTACCATCGTGAGGATGTAGGGGACCATCTGGACGAAGTGACGTGGGATGCCCACGTCCTGGAGGCGAATCTGGACCGCGTCGGCAAAGCCGAAGAGCAGGCTCGCGCCAAGGGCCCCGAACGGCGTCCACTTGCCGAAGATCATCGCGGCGAGCGCGATGAATCCCCGGCCCGCGGTCATCCCGTCGCCGAACCGGCTGAGGTGCGCGATAGAGAGATAGGCGCCGCCGAGCCCGGCGAGGGCGCCGCTCGTTATGACGGCGAGGTACCGGGTGCGGTAGACGTTGATGCCCACCGTGTCGGCGGCTCGTGGATGCTCGCCAACCGCGCGAAGCCGCAACCCCCACACGGTGCGGAAGAGGAAGAGGTGCACCAGGACGACCAGTGCGAGCGCCATGTACACCATGGGATTCTGCGTGCCGATGATCTCTCCCACCACCGGGATCCGATGCAGGAGCGGGACCGCCACGGTGGGTATCCTCGCGACCGCCGGGGAAGTGCCGGCAACGTCGAATACCTGGCGGAGCATGAAAACCGTGAACCCCACGGCGAAGATATTGATGGCGGTACCGCTGACCACCTGGTCGACCTTGTACCGAATCGCGGCCACGGCGTGGATCAGCCCCATGAAGCCACCGCTCAGCAGCGCGCCAATGAGCCCCACCCAGGGATTCCCGGTGAAGAACGTCACGAACATTCCCATGAACGCGCCGGTGAGCATCATCCCTTCGAGCCCGATGTTGATGATGCCGCTGCGCTCGGAGAAGATGCCGCCCATGG
>SKQU01000213.1 GCA_007118855.1 Spirochaetaceae bacterium | reverse complement strand
CGCGCAGGACCGCCTCCACCACGTCGAGCTCGTACTCGCGCTCCATGGTGCCACTGTGGACGCTCTTGCGCCGGTTGTCAAGCGTACTCAGCCGTTGAGTAATATTACTCAGTCATTGAGTATAGTCATACTCACTACTCATCCTGATGGTCATCCTTCGCATGCCCTTCGCGCCCAGGGTGCCGGGCGCGCTGCCCTACTCGAGCACAACGCCGCCGCCTACCAGGGCGGTTCGCAGATCGTCGTAGCGCAGCGAACGGGAGTCGGTTCTGCGCTCGGCGATCAGTGCGGCGGCGGTTCCGGCCGCCTGGCCGTGGCCCATGCACGATACGGTATTCCGCGTCGACATGTGCGCGTCGTGGTCGGAGGTGATCATCATCCCGGTCGCGTACAGGTTGTCCACGCCCGCCACGCAGAGCGCCCGGTACGGAACGCCGTACCACCCGCCGTCCCGGACCTGGAGTCGCGGCGCGAGGTCCATGAAGCCGTAGAGCATCACCTCGTCGTCGAACCGGCGGGCGCCGAGAACGTCGTCGAGCGTGATATCGTAGTCGCACGCGATGCACCGTGCGCGGCGGATCGTTATCTGGGGGCTCGTGCGCGCGATGAACGCATTCTCGCAGCCGGGCACGTGCTCGCGCAGCAGCTCGACGCCTCGCGACATCCGGCGGCGCAGCTCCACCTCGGCAGTGGTTACCGCGTCCCGATTCGTCGGGCTTACCGGGATCGTGAGGTTGATCTTCAGGAACATGAAGTAATCGTCCCAGAGCGTCGTTGTGACGCAGCTCATGCCAATCTCCCTCGTTGCCGTGCGGAAGGCCTCGGGAAACTGCTCGCCGTACCCGCCAAGACGGATGATCTGTCCTCCTGTGCCGCTGCGTCTGCCGTGCGCGAGCTGGCCGAGCCCCCCGTTGGCCTCCAGGAAGTCGCGGAACTTCTCGACGCTCACGCCGCCGACCCCCATGCTGTTCACGACCGGGTAGTCGTTCGGTTCGGTGAATCCGGCGCCGGCAAATGCGGACAGGTCGCCGTATCCGGTGGAATCGACGAACGCGTTGCCGTAGATCGCCTCGCGCCCGGACCGGCTCTCAATCACGATCCCCGTGAGGCGTTCGCCGTCGCAGATCGCGCCGGCGACCAGGGTGTTCAGGTAGAGCGTTACCCCCGACTCCACGAGCATATCGAGCGACACCTGTTTGTAGATTTCGGTGTCGATGGCCGTGCAGACCGAGTCGTAGTCGTAGGAGAGGTCCATCTCGCAGTGGCCGGCGGTTCCCCCGGCCGCGTAGAGCCGGTCGATGAACTCCTGCGGAATGCCCTTGACCAGCTGCTTCTTCGGTGCGTCGGGGAACGCCTTGTAGAGATTGTAGAAGCTGTGCAGCGCCGTTCCGCCTTCGACCGCCGTCCCGCCCGTGTATCCCTTCCATTCGATGAGCGCGGTCTTCGCCCCGACGCGGGCCGCCGCGAGCGCGGCGAACACGCCCCCCGTGCCGCCTCCGGCGACGACAACGTCGTACGAGCCGACGACCGGGAGCTTTTTCGATGGTTCGGTGTAGAAGTCAGTCATGGAGCCTCGCGTCGTTGGGTTTCCGCCGGTCGATCGAGCCGGCACCTTCACGTTATCAAGTAGCACGACGGTACACAAGCGATCGGCGATCGAGGCGGTACAGGTTGCGGCACGAATCGACACGTCGCGTCAGACGTCCAATCGCCAGGCAGAACGCTGTCGGGCTGGAAGAGTGGCCTGTCCCGCATATGTTCGTTTTCTTTCACGGGTGTACGAAATCCGCAACGTGTGCCCTGCGAATCGGACACTACCGCTACGAATCCTTCCATTTACAGCGCACGAGACCGGTCTCAGAATAGGAACCATCGAACGGTCCCGGCACAGGGTCGGGCCCAGACTTGAGGAGGTTATCATGAAACGTGTTATTGGCCTGCTGGCACTCACCGTGCTGCTCGCGACACCGGTGTTTGCCGCGGGAAGCGGTGAAGCAGCGGCCGCAGCGGATGGCGTACCCACGCTGTCGTATTACCGGAGCCCGCCGGCGATCATCGCTACCCTGATGGACGACTGGGGTGAGTCACCCATGTGGCAGGAGTATCAGCAGCGTGTCGGCATCAATGTGGAGTTCGTCCGGATCCCGCAGGACGCCGCCCAGCACCTGTCCCTGCTCATTGCCGCCGGCGATCTGCCGGACATGATCGAGCATCGCTGGGGCAACTACCCGGGGGGGGCGGCACAGGCGATAGAGGACGATGTCATTTTGCGCCTGAACGACATCTTCGACGAGTACGCGCCGAACATGTCGCGGCGGATCGAGGAGATGCACAGCGTCGATCCGGGCAACGTGTACGCCATGCAGACCGGCGAGGGCGACTTCTTCGGGTTTCCCATGCTGCGCTTCGACGATGAGACCCTGGTATTCGTCGGACCGCAACTCCGCGCAGACTGGCTCGAGAACCTCGGGCTCGACGTCCCGGAGACGATCGACGAGTGGACCCGGGTGCTGACCGCGTTCCGCGACGAGTACGGTGTTGCGCCGCTCTCGGGCACGGGCGACGTGTTTGACGCCCGGAACGTATTCGGCGCGAGCGCCTTCGCCTCGGCGTATGAGGTCGTGGCCGACGATTGGCACGTCGTTGACGGGGTCATCAAGCACGGTTATGGGCAGCCTGAGCTGATCGATTTCCTCGAGCTGGCGAACCGGTGGTTCGAGGAGGGACTCAT
>SKQU01000207.1 GCA_007118855.1 Spirochaetaceae bacterium | reverse complement strand
GAACATCGCCGCGATCAAGGAGGAGTGGACCGCGATCTACACAAGCCTCTTCCTCCCCTACCTCCGCGCAATCAACGACTACGCGCGCGGCCTCCATGACCAGGAGTACGCGAAACGATTCGTCCGCACGGCCGCCGCGCGCCGGCTCGAGGAGGAGATCAACCAGCTGCGTAACCGCGCGATACGCGGGTACGGAGGCACGGTGATCGGCCCCGACGCCGAGGCCAGCCGGCTCTGGTCGCTCGTGGAACGCCTCGCGCTCCTGCTCGACGAGATAGGGAGCGAGATGCACCAGGACATCATGCGCAGGAAGGACCCCGCATCCGCCGCGCTCTACGAGAAGCTCGGCAGGACGCCCATCGTCGACTTCAGGGAACACGCGGTACCCGGCACGCCGACGTTCAAACCGGTGGTGCGCCAGCTGCGCCGCTACATTGAAGCGAAGCATCAGAGCGCCATATCCGCGGTCTCACGGGTGGCGCAACTCTTCCTCGTCGACCTGCTGCGCGGCGTGACCGAGCTCTACCGCTTCGTGACAAACGACGAGGCGAGTTTCGTCCGGTCGATGGGCGCAGGGGTCCTCATGGCGGGCGACGAGGAGCGCGAGGCGTGGGGTCGGGAGCGAAACCGCAGCGGCGATCTGGACGACAGGTTGCGGATCCGGCTCGACGAGCATCTGGCGTCCGGGTACACCGACGCGCTCACCGGGCTGAAGACGAAGAACTACTTCCTGCAGAAGCTACCGGCGACCGTGCAGGAGCTCACCCGGTCCGGGAGACCCGTCTCACTCCTGATGATCGACATAGACCACTTCAAGTGGGTCAACGACGAGCTCGGCCATCAGAAGGGCGACGAGGTGCTCAGCGACGCGGCAATGACGGTGCTCGACGGGATCCGGCGAGGTACCGACGTCGGAATCAGGTACGGAGGCGAGGAGATGCTCGTGCTGACCCCGGCGCCCCTGCACGCGGCGGTTGCGCTCGGCGAACGCGTGCGGTTCGCACAGGCCGAACACTTCCACCAACGCGACCTGTACGCGCCGATCCGCGCGATCCGGCAGGAGAGAGGCGAGCCGTGCGGGACTTTCTCCGTCGGCGTGGCCGAGCGCAGGAAGGGCGAGGAGCTCGAGCAATGCCTCGAGCGTGCGGACAAGGCGCTCTACGAGTCCAAACGGACCCGCGACGCGGTCAGCGTCTCGCTCTCGCAGCCGGTCGAAGGCAGGGAGGTTGAGCGCTATTCGGCGTACGCAGACCGGTTGAGACGGTCTCAGGCGAAGGCAGGCGGCGACGGATGAACCGCCGCGGCGAACTCGTCGTCGAGCACGTCCATGAAGATGATGTCGTGCTCGGCTCCCTCCCGTGGCATCGCCTTGCGCCACCGTCCAACGTCGCGGAACCCTATCTTGCGGTAGGCGGTAATCGCGCGTTCGTTGTACGAGTAGACACGCAGCATGATGGAGCGCATGTTCAGGTAGGAGAAGGCGTACCGCATGAGCAACTGCATCGCCTCCGGTCCGTAACCCCTGCCCCAGTGGGCCCTGTTGCCTATGAAGAGCCCAATCTCACAGGTCCGGCACAGGTGGTTGACGTCGATCAACCCGCAGTTGCCAATCAGCTCGTCGTTCTCTGTGAGGACGATCGCGTAGTTGTGACCGCGGGAGAGGCGTTCGAGCGCCTCCCGCTCGGCGCCGAGCGACATGTTCATGTGCGCGAGGGTCAGCGTCCGCGCGACCTCCATGTCGTTGAGCCACTCGCAGTATCGTTCGGCATCGTCGACGTTGATTGGCGACAGATAGAGGCGCGGACCGACGAGTTTTCTGAAGTAGCGCGGCGTAGATGCGCTGTCGTGCATACGCTCCCCTGCAGCGGCCTTCCGGGCGGCGATTTCTGCGATGATACCGCGTCCCGCAGATGGCCACAAGAGATCACCGCAATGTGTTTTCGCATCAGGAAAACCGTGCTACGATGAGCGCGCTCAGCGAAATCACGAAGGAGGCTCCATGACGCATCATGCATCAGTGACGGAAGAGGCGTACGAACGCCGAAAGTCCAGTATCGGGATCCGTATGACGATCCTGTACTCCATCATCTACGCCGGATTCGTCGCGCTCAGCGTCTTCCGGCCGGGCTGGATGGGAGTACGAGCAGTCCTCGGACTGAACCTCGCGATAGCCTACGGTCTGGGCCTGATCATCATCGCGATCATCTTCGCGCTCGTCTACAACCATCTGTGCAGAGTACCGCCGACGGGTGCGCCGCCGGAGAAGGAGTAGCGCATGGCCATTGCAGTATTCGTAGTCTTTGTCGCCCTGGTGCTCGCCATCTCCGCCTATACGAGCCGCAAGGCCGCAAGCGTCGGCGGCTACTTCGTCGCGAACAGCTCCATTCCCTGGGGCGTGAACGGCATCGCCTTTGCCGGCGGCTACCTCTCGGTTGCAAGCTTCCTGGGCATCGCCGGTCTGATCGCCTTCTTCGGGTACGACGGCTTCCTCTACTCGATCGGCTTTCTCGCCGGGTGGATCGTCGCGCTCTTCGTCATCGCCGAGCCCATGAAGCGGATGGGGACCTTCACGTTCTCGGACGCGCTGAACCGCAACTTCAGCAGGCCGGGAATCCAGCTCGCAGCCGGACTGAGCGTGCTGGTGGTCTCGCTTTTCTACCTCGTTCCCCAGATGGTGGGGGCCGGGGTGCTCGTGGAGCCGCTGCTCGGCATTCCGCACTTCTGGGGCGTGATCATCGTCGG
>SKQU01000362.1 GCA_007118855.1 Spirochaetaceae bacterium | reverse complement strand
CGCACGGGGTGGTCGAGGACGCGAGGGGACTGATCTACATTCACCACACGGCGAGCCCGAGCACCTTCGTCTTCGAGCCGGACGGCACCTTCGTGAAGGCGTGGGGCGAGACGTACGCGGGCGGAGCCCACGGCATGCACCTGAGCGGAGAAGCCGACGGCGAGTTCCTCTACCTCGCGGCAACCTCGCTCGGGTTCGTTGCGAAAACGACGCTCGACGGCGAAGAGATCCTGCGGATCACCACTCCGCCGCGACCGGACATCTACGACGGGGAGCACCGCTTCGTGCCCACGGAAACCACCGTCGCGCCGGACGGCACGATCTACATCGCCGACGGGTACGGGCAGCCGTGGGTCCACCGGTACACGAAGGACGGCGAGTACATGGACAGCTTCGGCGGGCTCGGCTCAGAACCGGGGAAGCTCGACAACCCGCACGGCATCATGCTCGACACGCGGGGAGCGACGCCGCGCATCCTCGTCTCCGACCGCAAGAACGCGCGGCTGCAGTACTTCTCGCTCGACGGCACGCACGAAGGCATCGTCGAAGGGATGCTCCGTTTCCCCTGCACGACGATCCAGTGGGAGGACAAACTGGTCATCCCGGACCTCTACTCGCGATTGACGATTCTCGACTCGCGTGACACTCCGGCCACACATCTTGCCGACTGGCCGGAGTGCTGGAAGCGCGACGGCTGGCCGAACCTGCCGCAGAGCGAGTGGATAACCGGCAAGGTCAGCTCGCCCCACGATCTGCACGTCGACGCGAAGGGAACGATCTACCTCGTGGAGTGGCTGAGCGAGGGAACAGGCAAGGTGACCCGGTTCGAGAAGGTGGAGTGATTCGCCACACCCGATTCCAGGGAGCGATCGTAGAGGATCATCGACTCCTCCTCATCAAGCATCTCTCGCACAAGAGTAACCACAGTTACCGGGTCCTGCCGGGCGGCGGAATCGAGCCGGGAGAAACCGAGGTCGCCTGCGTGGTGCGTGAGATGCACGAAGAGACCGGCCTCCGGGTGCGCGTGGAGCGACTCCTCCTTGACGTGAGAAACGCACGGCACCACTTCTACCGGCGACGGACGACCGGACGACGTCGAGCGACTGCGCATCCTGGTCGCTCGCGGAAGAGCTGGCCGCCGAATCGCTCTATCTGGCGGAGGCAAGTGGGCACCCTGTCGGTCGGAGCCGGACGTCGACCCTCTTCCTCAGACATCTGCGGCTGACCGACGAGGGCGTTACGACCGGCACTGCAGCGCTGCTGTTCGAGCACATCCGAGGCGAGGCGAGCCGTCTTGGGTACGACTCGGTCCGGGTGGAGATCGGCGCCCGCGACCCCGCGCTCGCGCACGAGCTCGCCGGACAACTCGAGCCTCACCGCTACAGCTTCACCGGGAAGCACGATCTTCCCGGCGAGCCGGTTCTGTGCTATGAAGCCTCATGCAGCTAGAACACGGTGATGTGATCCTCTTCCAGGGTGACAGTGTGACCGACGCCGGCCGGGACCGGTCGAGTCCCGGCGACCTCGGGCGCGGCTATGCCTCGCTCGTCGGCGCACTTCTCCAGGCCGACCGTCCGCACCTGGACCTGACGGTCCTCAACCGCGGGGTCTCCGGCAATCGTACGGCGGACCTGCTCGCCAGATGGGACACCGACTGCCTCTCGCTCGCGCCGAGCGTCCTCTCTATCCTGATCGGCGTGAACAATGTGTGGCGGAGGTACGACTCGAACGACCCGACCGACCCGCAGACGTTCCGAGGCGAGTACGAGCGGCTGCTCGAGGGGGCGCGGACGGCGGGCGTGCGCGAAATCGTCATGCTCGAGCCCTTCGTGCTCCCGGTACCGGAGGATCGCCGGACCTGGCGTGAAGACCTCGATCCCAAGATCGCAATATGCCGCGAGCTGGCATCGACCTTTGGCGCGTGGTACCTGCCGCTGGACGGCCTGCTGAACGCGGCGGCCGTACGAACCGGCCCCGCCTACTGGGCCGCCGACGGCGTCCATCCGAGCCCGGCGGGCCACGGGTTCATCGCTCGCGCCTGGCTCGAGCAGGTCGCCTGAGACGCCTGCGGCCGCGCTCCTACCGCATCGCTGCGAGCGCGGCGGCAAGGCCGCCGTTCTCCTCGAATCGCGCCCAGAACGCCTGACCCCACTTCGAATCGACTTCGTCCCACTCGGACCGGAAGAGCGCGATACGCTCGGCGAGCCGGACGACGAGCGCGTCGGTCTCCCCGGCCTCCCCGACGGCGACCAGGTTCGCGAGCTCCTGCGGATCGTTATGAAGATCGAACAGCTGCGCGTAGTTGTGCTCCTCGAAGGCGTAGAGCACGAGTTTGTGGCGCTCGTCCTTCGCGCTGCGAATGGTATCGCAGTAGGCAAAGTAGAGCTCGTCACGGACCCGCACGCCGGAGTCTCTGAGAGCCGGCGCGAGGCTTACCCCGTCCACCGTCGGCGGCGTATCCACCCCCAAGAGCTCGCAGATCGTCGGGAAGATGTCAAGAAGGTAGACGTACGCGTCGCGGGTCTCCCCGGAGGGTATCCCCGGCCCTGAGAAGACGAGCGGCACGCGGATGCTGTGCTCGTAGTGGTTCTGCTTCCCAAGGAGTCCGTGCTTGCCGCAGGCGAGCCCATTGTCTCCGGCCAGGACGAAGATCGTGTTCTCGTACTCGCCACGCTCTTCGACCGCCTGCACGACTCGTCCGATCCCGTCGTCGAGGTGCGTGATCATCGCGTAGTACTCGGCTATGTG
>SKQU01000303.1 GCA_007118855.1 Spirochaetaceae bacterium | reverse complement strand
TCGGAGGCAAGCCGTCGTACGTCGAGCGCACGCCGCAGATGCTCCCAGATGGCCGCCGGAGACATGCGGCCATGTACCGGAGCGCTGAGCGTGCTCCGCGGAAACTGGCGGGACGGCTGCTTGGGCCACCAGAACATACAGATCGCGCTCTTGCCGTGCAGGTAGTTTAACAGCCATCCGGAACAGTCGCCCCCCTGTTCCGGGTCGACCATGGGTATCGGTCGGTCGGCAAGCGATCTGAAGAGGTCGATCTGCATCAGGTCATTTCCCTCGTGCAGGATGACATCATCGACTTCGTTGATGATCAGCTCTTCGTCAATACCGGTCGTTCCGTTGTTCGGGCTCGTCATTGAGTGCGAGCCGCCGGCGCACACCGGGATCGTCGGGTGGAGTTTCCGCACCGACGCCCTGGACCACAGCAGGTGATCCGTGAACCTGCGGGCGTTCCACTGTGCCCAGTCGAACCACGCGGCTCTATTGGCGTCGGCAGCGGGTGCGCGATCCTCCGCGGCCGGCGGGGTGGCCTCGTCGAAGGAGCGGTAGGTCGTGCCCCATGCGGCGTTCAGCCTGGCCACGGTACCGTGCTGTTCGCGAAGCCATTCGCGGAACCCGCGCAGAGACTCAGCGCAGTAACAGAGGTAGGTCAGCTCATAGCCAAGGATCACGTAGAGCAGACCGGAGCGGTGTCGCCACTCGTCTGCATGCAGCCGATTGTACTCATCGATCGCCTCAAGGATGTGGGGATTCTCAAGGCAGAGCACGACGTTCTCTTTCCTGCCGCCCATCGCCCACTGGTCCTTGATCAGGTGACCGCACCAGCCCTGCCATCCCACCCGCCGGGTCGCGGGAGCGTAGCGATGGAAGGCCTCGTACACCGGAGACCACTCGATGTCGTATCGTGACCCGCCGCCGACTGCGTAGATCTCGAGCTTGTGGTTCTCAGGCGCGAAGAACCTCAACAGCTCCCCTTCGTTGTGGTACCCCATGGAGCACAGCAGCACCGGGCTGCGGTCGCGGTCCACAAGCCGCTCGCCTTCGAAGCGCAGCTCCGCAATGTCCGGGACCGGCCGCACGCGCAGGATTGGCAGGTTCGAGTCGTCCTCGTCGTCTTCGTGGGTTCTGCCCGCCAGAAGATCCTCAAGACCGACCCGTTCCCGCTGCGCCAGGCTGATCGCGCCCGAGTAGTTGTCCCGCCTGGCCCGGGGCCCGAAGTGCCACGCAAGGAGCGGCCTGCTGTGCAGCGCGATGTCCACAACGACGAGCGCCGCATGCGCGTACAGCACCGCCTTGCCGTTGATCTCGGCCGACCTGACCGCAGCGGCCAGACGGCAGCGCTCTTCGACGAGCGCGGTGCGAAGACGCTCGATATCCGGCGGATCGTGGTAGTCGTCCGGCCGGTAGGTGAAACACCTGATATCAAGCTGATCCATCACGAGCACCGAGTCGCCCGGCACTGCCCCCGAGGCATCGTCCGGGACATCACCCTCGCCGCCGAGCCGCAGGTTCGACACCGCGAACGGCCCGCCTTCGTCGGGGAGGTTCAGAGCCACCTGGACGACGGTGCTCAGATCCAGGTCACGCGTTCCGCGGGTCGTTCGGATGGGGTTGATCCGCACGATGACACAGGTGAGCCCTTCCGGTATCAGCAGCGAACGACGCCGGTCCACGTAATCGCCGTAGATCCGGTCAGGACTGTGAAGCCCCTCGCGGTCGAGGATCTCCAGGCCGCCTACGACCGGTTCGCTGCCGGCGTTCAGCAGCTCGAACCGCAGGGTCTGGTATCCTCGCCAGTCAGCCGGCAGCGCCGCGGTTTCGATCGTACCGGACACGGTTGCGGCAGGACGGCCGTCGGGGAAGAGGTTGGTTCCGCGAACGAGGTGACCGGACCACTGCGGACCGTCGCTCGACGCGAAGTCGTCGAGCCTCAAGGCGTCGGATTCACACATCGTCAGCTCCCCAGTAGACGGCCGCCGGACCCCGCAGCGCCGCCTCCCAGAGCCGGCGCTCCCGCGGTCCCGTCAGCACACGACGGACGGCATCGCTCGACACGCCAAAGATCAGCTCGAAGAGCTCGCGTTGGCTCAACGCAATGGTCGGAAGGCCGGAGGATACGGTCTGTGATCGTGTCGACGCTTCAACGGACGACGTAGCACCAAGGCGTAGCACCGCCTCCTGATCTGCGCACTGAAGGCGGCAGCAGGAGCTGCCCGGCACCCGAGCCGTCGCGATGCGCCGCGACCAGAGAGGCGCGAACGACTCGAGCAGGCCGGCCAGGTCCACCAGGCGCATCCACAGGTGCGGCACCGTGACCTGGTCGACTCTGAAGACGGCGCTCAGACTGGCGATGAGCGGGTGATCACCCGGAAGCCGGAGTCTGACCGTCCGCCACAGGCACTTGCGGTAGTAGCGCGAAAAGACCCAGGCGAGCGCGGCGTACGCCTGCTCGGCGCCGCAACGATGTGCGGCTTCCAGGCAGGTGACCGCATCGCCCTTCTGATGCCCCCGCATGTAGGCGGCAACTTCGCCGTTCTGCTCCACCACCAGAAAGAGCGAGCTCGTCTCAATGGCCGTGTTCAGATTCGCAAACCAGTAGTCCATCGAGCGCTGCACGGCGAGCGGCCGTTCCCGGTTGAACTCCTCGTAGATGGCCGCGACCTGGACGAGATCACGCTCACGGACGAAGATCCGCACACTCCAGTCGTGAGGCATCGGCAGCCGTACATCATGAACCGAGACCAGGTGCCCGGTACGCGGCAGCTCCTCCCATCCGCACTTTCCGTACACGGGCACACCTGAGAGCACAGTCGAGTAGTGCATGCCACGCTTCCTCATGAGAGCTACAGAGTCCTCCAGAAGCTGCCTGCACACGCCCCGGCCGCGGTAGTCAGCGAGCGTCCCGACGTTCGCGATCGCGCCGGACCACAGCTGCGCCGCGCCTCCGCCGTGCGGGCGCGGGAAGACCCTCACGTGCCCCACGAAGCGTCCGCCGTCTACGGCCACGCGGGAGAGCTCCGGATCCTCGTAGGGATCAAGGTCATACAGGTTGCGGAAGTACTCCCTGGGCGCGATGTTCACCTCCTCGAGCAGATCGAGGAGCCGCGGGTATTCGCTCTGCGTCAGGCCGCGATACTGCATCGTGCGCCTCTACCCCTGAGCCGGACGCGGCTCGCCGGCGCGCGGCCGGTCCACCGTCAGGAACTCCACACTGCGCACCTCAACGTGCCACCCTGCGTTCGCAGGAAGCGTTATGCCGACGGACCGGATCTCCCGGGAGGGGTCAGGGTTCTCCAGTACCGTCTCGTACCACACGGACAGCCCGTCCCGGTACGGCAGGGCGAGTCCGCTCACCTCCGCGAGGCACCGTTCCTCAGGCGCCCAGTCGGCTGCACAGGTGGAGATGGTGTCGCCATATACGATCTGCAGGTGCTGCGGTGATCCCCGGTCGTACTCCAGAACGTATGCGCCCAGGGTATAGGACTCCGGCTCAATGAACCTCCCGTCAACGAACTGCCGGTACTCGAATCGGCGATCAGTGGTGTGGCGAACGCGCAGGTGAGTCGCGTGCCGGGCCGACGCGGGCCGAAGCGTGCGACCCTCCAGCCGCCGGGACAGGTGGTAGCGGGACAGCTCCGTGAAGGTTGCCTCCATCGTCGCGCATCGCTCCGGGTCACCGTACGAAGGATCCCAGAACATGCGGGACGCGAACACGATGTCGAACAGGACGCCGTTGCGCCGGAGGTTGACCTCCTTCACGCTGCTCCAGTTGGAGATGATCGCCCCGCGCGCTCCCCCTTCGATCCGGCGCGGCCACTCGGGAAACATGGACCCGTGGAAGTTGCCGAACACGTACGGAAAGCCGGCGGCCTGGTACTCCTGTTCGAGCTCCTGATGCTTCCAGTACCAGTGGAGCATCGTAATGTCACGAGGCACCAGATCGATCGCTTCGCGTGTCGCGGGTATGCGCCCCTGGTAGGCTCCGTGCTCCCTGTCCCACGCCTGGTACATCTCAACCTCGGACCCGCCCTTTGAGAGCAGCTTTTCTCCCCACATCATGGTCGCCACGCCGCGCTCTGTCAGAAAGTCGTGGATCCTGATCACATCCTCAGCGAAGACCTCGTGCGCCGCACGGTCACGGCACCGGTCGCACACGAGGATCGAGTAGTACTCATCGTGTCCGATGTTGACCTGAGCCGGCTCAAAGACCTCGAGGATCTCACCGAGCACGTCGAACAGCAGCTGATACGATGCCGGGTTGCTCGGGCAATAGGTGTCGGGATAGGGATCATCGGCGCGTTCGGCGAGCTCCGGGTGTCGGGTCAGCAGGTAGTCGCAGTGACTGAGCGACGGCACTTCCGGGATGACCTCGAGCCCGCGCGCGCGGCAGTACGCGACGATGTCACGCACGGCCGACTGTTCGAGATAGCGTCCGCCGCCGTTCTCCACGTGGATGGAGTTCTTGTACCATCCGTAGGTGTGCTCCTGGATGATGTTGGTCTTGCCGGAGTACTCCGACATCTCGGCGCAGTATTCGACCCATCCCTCGTTGATCTCAGGATGGCGCCGGTACTCCATGGCGCCGCCGACTTCGAGCATGATGGTGTTGAACCGGTAATACCAGAGCATGTCGACGACCGATTTGAAGTACTCGATGTCGTCTTGCGCCGGCAGATAGAGCTTGAGTCCCCGAACATCACAGGTGGGCCTGTCACACACGAGGCCGCGCTGCACGGTCCATGACTGTTCGGTCATGCGTACGAGCGTCGCTGCGCCCGCGAACAGGCCGAAATCGTCCTCCGCGTAGACGCTGACCTCGTTCGCGATCTCCATGACGAACTGCCCTCGCACCGGTTCGGTCTGTCCCCTGTAGTCCGCAAAGGTCTGCTCGACCTCGCCTCGCAGGCGATCCGGTATACCCCGGTAGAAGCCCAGGCAGCCGACGCGGTCCCGGTCGGGAACGCGCTCCATGAGGAACCGGTTCACCACCTCGCCCGCAGCGGGCATGTCGCCGCGAATCTCCATCCGCCCGGCCAGAGACCGACGCGGGCCGTAGCACGACACCCACCGGGGCTCAAAAGGCGCCATACTCACCGTTTCTCACGCTCGAGACGGCAGGTCTCAAGATCGTCGAGCGCACCCGCAAGCGTGCGGGCGAGCATCGCCACTACCTTCGCGCCGCCCTCCGGAGTGGTGTTGGAGCGCGGGGCAGCGTGGCGGATCTCGTCAAGGTAGTCGTGGCCCACCTCGCCGACCCTGAAGGCGCGTTCGAGCGACTCAGGCCGCCAGAACTGCTCGGGTTCCCCGGACTCTGCGACGCAGCTCTCTATGTTGGCGAGGACCTTGCGAAGGAGGTCCGGGCGCTCGAGGTAGTCGAGCGAACCGGCAAGCTGGCTCGCCTCACGAGGCGCTCGATCGTGGACACCGTGGGCTTCCCATACCGCCGTGATCTCGTCCGTCCTGGCGGACTCCCCGCCGCCAAACGTCGCAAAGATCGCGACGCCGGTCTTGCGGAACACCCGTCTCACGACGGAAAACACCATCTCGCGCCCGCCGCCGTGCGCGTTCACCACCAGGATGCGCCGGAAACCCATTCTGCACGCCTCGAGGCAGACGGACTCCAGGTAGTCGCCCATCGCGCGGGAACTGATGTCGACAGTGCCGGGCCAGATGCGAAGCCCGCCTATCCACGAGTGCGGCACCATGGGAAACAGAACCGCCCCGGCGAGCCGGGCAGTTTCAGCCGCCAGCATCCGGGTGATAAACCCATCGCAGCCGAGCAACAGGTGCGGTCCGTGCTGTTCAACGCTCGCTATGGGGATGACCGCCGCCGGAGAATCCTCGCTCAGGACGCGGTCCACTTCGTCAGGAAACATGTCTTCAAGATTCGTTTTCATCTGAGTCCTCTCTACCGGAGTCCCCGGTCGAACCGCGAACGGGCGATCGCGCCGTTGTACTCTCCCAGTGCCGCAAGGCCGTCTTCCAGGTCGTCAACCCAGCCGGTGAGCGCTGCCGCGGCGGCATCAACCGGCACCTCCGGCACTGGGCTGATCGTCCACTCGTCGATCTCGTTCCGGTACCCGAGCACCCCAACCTCGCGGATGCGGGCGAGGTATTCGGGAACATCTGTCCTGCCGGCGCCCTCGCGCGACCGGCGTGCGATCTCATCCACCATCGCCTCGTTCCCGTCAATCCTGTAGGCGGCAGCGATCAGCGCGGTACGGCAGACGTCCGCGTCCTCGACTCCCGGCAGGCGGATCCTGTCCGGGATGATCCAGCTCGGCGATACGTCATGCTGCTGGAAGTACTCCGCGACCACGTAGTAGAGCTCGCTCTGCCATCCGACATAGACGACACGCCGGAACCCCCCGGTGACGAGCTCTTCGCAGATCTCCCAGAGGTAACGCTCGGCGGCTTGGGCCTCCACGCTGATCGTACCCGGCGTACCATCGGTCTCGAGTGTGGTGGCAAAGGGCACCGCGGGCAGACAGACGCCACCGTGCCGGCGAGCGAGCGCGTCGGCCAGAACCGACGCGAGTTTCAGGCGCCCGCCGAGCGGCAGGTGAGGACCAAGCCGCTCGACCGAGGCGACGGGGACGAAGGCGAGATCGCCTCCCCCCAGCAGGTAATCCCTGCACTCCCGGGACGTCCATTCGGTGAGTTGCACGGTTTCCATTGGCAAGCCTCCTGATCTGCTCTTATAACATTATGACGATATGATCTTACCATCGCCTGTGGTGGGTCGCAAGCGCCTGACTCAGTAGTAGTTCTTCTCCGCCGTCACGGTCCTGAAGACCCGGTCAGGGACCCCTTCGACCCCGGAGATCCGGTAGCTCCCCTCGGCTTCGTCGATCTCGACCTCCACGCCGTTTGAGAACGAGCTGCGCTGTCGGGTCCGGTCCGCGGAGAGAAAGGCGTGATCGCTGAGGCGCTCGAAGCAGACCGCTTCGTGGAGCCGACAGTGGAGGCGCAACCGCTCGAGCGCCTCGTGCGGGCTCTTCTGGATATCGACCGAGGGCGGCGAACCGCCGAGCATGCACAGCAGCTCGTTGTCACCGCCGGTGATGAGGCAGTCGTGGTAGACAAGGCCCCACAGCGGCACCGGCACGGCGAGCACATCGCCGCTCCTGTCGTAGCCGTAGATGTGCCTTCGCCGCTGTCTCGTGCGCGCCATGTAGAAGTAGGGAGCCGCCCAGTCCTTGGGGTGCTCGTTGTTGAGCAAGACTCCGCATGAGTTGATGTACTCGAAAATCCTGCGCTGAGCGTCCCAGTACGACGAGCGGGTATGCGGATGGCGCGGATCGTAGCACTCATAGGTACTCACGTAATTGCCAATCCAGTACGTGTCGAACTTCGCCGTGTGCAGGAGCCCACGCACCGGTGGATAGTCGGTTCTGCCGATCTCGAAATTGCGCCTGAGGTACTTGAGGGCAGGAGTCGCGCAGACCATGGAGGTCGCGCCGGAGGCCCAGAAATTGCGTCGGTTCGTGCTCCCGTCGGCATAGCGCAGCAGCATCGACTCGTCGAGTAGCGGTGAATCAAGCGCGACGTCATGGTAGTTGTCCCCGCCCAGACCGACGACATGCCCGAGCGCGTGCATCCGCTCGACCATCTCCGCGAAGGCTGCGGGTCCCCCCGCCTCCGGCGCCGGGGGCACGAGATCCGGGTACTGGATATCATGCCCGTGCTGCTGCCAGCTCCAGGCCGCGACATGCAGATGCAGTCCGGTAGCACGGGTGAAGCTCTCTACGAGATCCGCCGCGTCGGTGAACCCCAGGTTCACCTTGTGCTCCAGGCGCTGGAGCGAATGCTGGATGAAACGAATGCGCGCGTTCGCCGCGCCGGCAAGCGTGCCGACCACAGGATTGCGCTCGTTCTTCTCGCGCAGCGTGAGACATTTACCTCTGGCCTCCGCGATGGAGCGGTACGCCTGCGCGACAGACACGTAGTCCCTCGCGTCGCTGAAGGTGAACGAGATACGTCGCGGGTAGTTCAGGCGACCGTAGCTGGGAAGCCACAGGAGACGGTAGGAGGAAGGTCCGCCCGGCGGATGGATGACCCAGAGGTGGGAATCGGCCCAGGACGCCTCGTCGATCGTGATGAGGACGGAACCCGTCTCATCAAGGACCCCCCACCACGGCATGGTCATGTCGTTCGCGAGCGACGGCTCGTAGGTGGGGCGAAAGCTCGACCACCAGTTCACGTCTACGTCGAACAGATCTCCGTGCGCGCGCATGCGAGCCTCATCATCGAACTGCCAGACGCTGCCCCATCCGGCCTCCTCGTGCCAGTTGCCCGGGATGAGCATCCCCTGGTCGAAGGGTACGAGCAGACCGGCCTGCTCATCCTGAGCAACCTGGAAGCAGCGCGGGTAGACGACGCCCTTTATCCGGACGTAGTCGGTCTCCTCCTCCGGCGAGATCTGCACGTCGAGACGATCGTCCTCGACGGTCACGAGCACCTGGAGACGATACTCCGGGTACCGGAAGAGTATGGCGCCGGCGCCCAGCTCGGTGGCGGTCATGCCCCCGCTCTCCGCCAGCGTATGCGCGCTCACGACGCCGTCTCGCTCGAGCACGACCTCGTCGAACGGCTCGTCGCAGGTCTTCCACGTCTTGCCGGTGAGGCGGTCGGTCACGTGCAGCGACATCGTTGACCGCGGGATCTCGACGCGAAGCCGGTTGCTGGATATCGTATAGACCTTCATTTCATCATGATGATATAATCTATTCGTGGATACCGCAAGCGTTCCGTGTGACGTCATCACCATCGCCGACCTGTGCGCCGATCTCATCCTGAGCGGAGAGGATGTCGTGCCCGAGTTCTCTCAGGTGGAGAAGATCGTTCCGCGCTACGCCCTCAGGATGGGCGGATCGTGCAGCATCTTCGCCTGCCAGTGCGCCAAGCTCGGTGCGCGCACCTCGGTCGTCGGCGCCCTTGGGCTGGACGGCTTTGGGGATCTGATCATGGCGACGCTCGAGCGGGCGGGCGTCCTCACAGACCAAGTGCGCCGGGACGAGGCCATCTCCACGGGACTCACGGTCATCCTGGCCGCGCCGGACGACCGGGCGATGCTCACCTGCCTTGGCGGTATCGACGTTGTTGACGGCTCGTACCTCAGCGAGGGCACTCTGCGCGGCGCCCGGCATCTGCACATCGGCAGCTACTTCCTGTTGCAGCGTCTGCAGCCCCACCTGCCGCAGATCGCCCGCACTGCGCGCAGCCTTGGCCTGTCAATCAGTCTGGACACGAACTGGGACCCCGCGAATACCTGGCAGAGCGGCCTGCCGCAGCTGCTCCCGCTTGTTGACGTTCTCCTTCCGAACGAGGCGGAGGCAATGGCGATCGCCGGGACCTCGAGTGTGGAGTCGGCTGCAGAAGCGCTGGCACAGATCGTGGATACGGTCGTGATCAAGCGCGGCAGGCACGGGGCGCTGATCCGCCAGGGCGACACCGCGATCGCGGTCGACAGCCCGGCGGTGGATGTCGTGGACACGGTGGGCGCAGGCGATTCTTTCGACGCCGGATTCATCGCCTCGCACCTGCGCGGAGAGAGCCTTGAGCAATCCGCCCGATGCGCCTGTATCTGCGGAGCGCTGAGCACCCGCGCGGCGGGCGGCGAAGAGGGCCAGGCAACCCGCGAAGAAGTGATGCGGGAGCTCGAGAGACTCGGCGGATAGGCCGGCGATTCGCACGGCCCCGGTTTCGTCACCCGGCGCGACCTGAATCAGCCGGTTCGCGGCCTGTCACTCCTCCGGGCCGGAGAAGAACATGGAGTCGAAGGAGGTGGCGGGCGTATCCGACGCTCTGCCCCCGGGATCACTCCGCGAGCCTGCATCCGCGGGCTCGAGCGCAGGGACTCTCGCGAGGTGGAGCGCAGCGCGATCGTGGTCTTCGATCGCGGCGTAGCTGCGCGAAAGCGTCGCGTTGATGCCGGCCTCCAGAGCAGCGGTCCGGGGCGAAACGGTCCCTGCGGCCAGCGCCTCCTTGAGCTGTGTCGCGGCGTCATTGAGAGTGCGTATGGCAGACCGGTGGTCGCCGTTCAGGTGCTGAAGTGAGCCCAGGTTGACGATCGCCTCGATGGAGAGGGGGTCTATGGCTAGTGCACGCCGAAAGCTCGCCTCAGCCTCGCCCAGCTGCCCGTACCTCGCCGCCTCGATCCCGAGCCTGTTGTAGTCGGCGGCGCGGCCGCGTTCGGACGCGATGCGACCGGCATGGGCGAGAGCGGCGCTGGAGATATCTGCCATGTCGCGCTCGAAGCGCGTGAGTATCGCGTCGGCCTGCCCATACTGGAGTCCCAGGTCCGACTCACGGAGGCCCACCGGCCGGTAGATCGCCTGCGCGTCGCGCACGACGATGAACTCGCGATGGTCCGGCGCCTCGTCGTACTCGGCATACTGAGCGGCGCCGGTACGCCACGCGTCGAGGAAGGAGCCGCGGCCGAGCAGCGTGATCTCCACCGGCACCCATACCTCGTCGTTCACGATGAGGGTCATCGCGGGATCGGGATGGAC
>SKQU01000437.1 GCA_007118855.1 Spirochaetaceae bacterium | reverse complement strand
CCCCGCCGCCGAAGAAGCCGTAGAACGAGCAGTGCAGGTACACCGCAAGCACGACCCAGGGCCACGCGAGGTTGTGGAACGCCCAGTACGCGAGGACCCCGGTGCCTGCGGAGAACCCGAGTAAGCCGACGTTCTGCAGGAGCGGCCGCCAGTCGTTCCTTCGGGTGAGCTTCGCGAGCACCTCACGATCGATCGGTGACCGGTACCACGATATACGTACGTCCGTGTCTGCCATGGTTCCTCCAGGAGATCCGGGCCGACGCTCTACCCCCGGCTATCGCCGCCCTACGGGCCCCCGGACGTAGCGTAGCGTTTCACTCAACAATAGAATGCCATCAGGTACGCACAACGACAAGTACCCGCAGGATCACCCGCGGACGGCGACCCATATCGTCAGGCTGGAGTCGGGCTCTGCGGCGCAGTGGCCGACTCGGATAGCACCATACCGGCGAGGGAGCCCACCGCGTCCTTCTCCTCGCAGCCGTGCGTCTGTTCGACCGGTAGAGCTGTCTTGGCCGACTCCGTAATCGGGGTCATACTACTGGTATGAAGGTCGCCGTCTCCATTCCGGATGAGGTCTTTGAGGAAGCTGAACGCTTTGCTCGGCAGCGACACCGGTCCCGAAGCGACCTCTATGCCCGGGCTGTCGCGGAGTATGTTGCGCGTCACGCCCCTGATCGTGTCACCCAGTCGATGAACGCAGCTCTGGCGGCCGTTGGCGAATCTGGGGACGACTTCGCTGCCAATGCCGGTCGGCGAATGTTGGGGCGCGTCGAGTGGTGACCGTCCTTCAGGGAGAGATATGAGCGACCGGGCTGGAAAGCTGACGCAGACGAAGCTGGATCTGGTGCTGGGCGGGATAGACGTTCTCCTGGATCGGCACTGAGGCAAACCCCGTCGGGCAGGAGCCCGGGATACGAGCGCTTCGCCGCGGCGCCTCTGTCCGTACCACTCTGTCCGCGCACGGTGACACTCTGCTCTCGCTCGCCGTGCTCGCGATCCGGCAATCTCGGAGTAGGTGAGTTTGCCGTTGATGCGGACATTGACTCCGTCCGCTGAGATCGTGGTCTTCACGACTGCCTTTCGTCGCTGCCCGGGAGAACCGTGATCTCCTTCATCAGCTCGGAGTTCCGGATGTGGGAGAGCCGGTCCTCAGTCCGAAGGCGAGTGAGCACCGGTGCAACCTCCTCCACCGTGGCGGTACCCCCCTTCCACAGGAGTCGATCTCCCTGCCTCACCGTCCGCCGCAGAACGATGGACGCCACGAGATCACGGCCAACCTCAATACCGCCCACCCCCAGGGCGACGGACAGAACCACGCCCAGACCGCCGAGCACGATATAGAGGAAGACCTTGAGAAAGTCGAGGCTGACCGCGAGCTCTTCCACGATCGTCACCACCGTGATCAGAAGCACCACCGCCTTTACGCCGCGGCCGATCCAGGCGGCGTACGAGAGACCGGCGCCCTGCGCGGCTCGTCGGCTGAGGTCGCCCAGGAATGCGGCGACATGGACGCCTATCGCGAGGATCACGATCGAGACGAAGATCCGGGGCAGGTGCAGCACGAAGCTGGCGAGCAGGCGCTCAGCACTCTCGAACCCCACCAGGCCCAGCGCGTACGTTATACCCAGAAAGAGCAGCAGCCAGTAGACGAGGATCCCCACGAGCTCGGCCATGCCGGTCGCGAGCTCCGTCGGTTTGAGAAACCGGTCGAACCCGGCCCGCCGGGAGAGGACGTTCAGACCCACAAGGCGCAGCAGCTTCGTCGTCAGGCTCTTGACGAGCTTGCCCACGAGCAAGGTCACCACGACGACGGCGAGCGCCGTGAGTATCCCGGGAAGCGCTGCGGCGATCCGCATTCCGGTCTGCTGCATCTCGGCAAGCACGTAGTCCAAGTACTCTGCAAACATGGTCAACTCCCTTCGCGGTCGCCATCACCCGGGCGGCCCTTCCTGAACAGACCGACGACGCGGTCGATCATCCGGTCGAGAAACTCTTCGTGCTTCGCAAGCCGCCCGTCGATCACGCGATCGATCGCGCGAACTCTGAACAGAAACGCTCGACTGAGATCTCCGCCTCGCCGCACAATCGCGTCGATTTTCCGTTCAACGCTCACCACGCTGCGGGACATGTTGGCGGTCGCGTTCTCCACGTAGCTCATGCCGGAAGAGGCGACGCTCGGGATCGCGTAGAGCGGCAGGAAGCGCTGGTAGCTCGAGATGGATGCGAACATGTCCTTCACGGAGACCGCATCCGGGATTCTGATGAACCTGAGCACCGTGAGCGAGAGCAGGCGCAGCGCCGTACTCGTGATGAAGAGCAGCCTGATGTCGGAGAGATCGACGAATCCCTGGTAGAGAGCCCGACCCCGGCAGAGCTCGCCCAGCGCGCCGCCTGCGATGGGGGCGAGCGCCCCGAACAGCCCGGTGACCGCCGCGAAGACCGCGAAGAACACGGCGTTGTTCCTGCTCGGCGCGAGGTTCATCATCATCCCCGTCGCGGCAAGCCCGATCCCGGAGAAGAAGAACCCGGAGACGAAGTGGCTCACCCAGATGACCGTGTAGCTCTCCGGCGTCGCGAAGATCCAGAAGACCGGCGTGAAGCAGCCGCCCATCCCGCAGATGAGACTCAACGGCTTCGGGCCCACGCGGTCGATCAGGCCGCCCCAGAGCTTCGTGCCCAGAATCGTCGAGACGCCCGCGACGACACCAAAGAGCGTAATGACGGAGAAGGGGATCATCAGTGTGTTGAT
>SKQU01000341.1 GCA_007118855.1 Spirochaetaceae bacterium | reverse complement strand
GCCGTCATCCGGCACTCGGGCCGGCTGGGAATGCAGTACGGCCTCTACGGGTTCGCCGAGGCGTTCCTCGGCATCCGGTATGTCCATCCGTTGCGAGACGTCGGACCGGAAGTCCCTCCCATGCCAGAAACGCTTCACATCGTCGAAAGGCCGTGTTTTCCCGTTCGGATCATGTACGAAACCTCGCACGCTGCGGATGATCTGCGGGCGACAACCCGCAGATCATCTCACTTCAGCGACGTCGGCGCATGGCGATGGGAAGATTGGGCAGGCAACAGTGAGCGCGTGTGCTGCCTGGTTTCGTGGGCCGTCAAGAACCGGGCCAACTGTCTCTTTTTCGACGACTCCACTTTCATCCAGTTCCGTGACGTCTACCCCGACATGGCCTCCGACGAAGTCTGGCGGAGCGTTGATGAACGGGGGCTTACGACCTTCATGTTCCTCGGTCCGGGCTGGGGCCACCGTCCTGACGACGGCTATGCACCCCAGGACTTCTGCACGCACGAAGGTCCACGAGTAGGGGGTTGGACTGCGGGCATGGAGGTAACGAGTCGTGAGTTCTGGAGCGACGGGGGCCGGTGGCCCGATCTCTGGTCACGCCATCTCTGCATAGAGGGTGACGCGTTCTGGCGAGACCAGAAACGCTGGCTCGATATAGCGGCCTCACACCGCGACAGACTTCTGGGACTTGCCTCCAACTGGAACGAGGTTCCCTGCGGCGAGGGTGCCGTGGAGCACGACGGCGGCCAGGACCACCATCCGCTCTCCTCCGACCTCGCGCCGTCGCGGATCCGTACGCCCGCACTGTCGACCGGAGCGGGATGCCGCAGATGCGGCACCATACCGAACGTAACCAAGTGGAACCGTTATCTTGCCTGGGCGAACGGCCCAACCGGCGCTCCGGCGTACGGGCTTCCTCCGGTGGGTCACACGCGCACGCACTGGTCCATAGCCGATCCTGATGACTCGCTTGTCGCTCGGGAAGTCGCTCCGGGCCTGCCGTCGGACTCGTTCAGCCTGATCTACTGTCTGCCGAACTGCAACGCGGCCGCGCGTGTTGAAGGCTGGCCACGCGAAGTCGACCGTGCGAACGCCGGCGACGGCGGCAACCGCAAGGTGATTCTCGTGCGCGAGCTGAGCTACGGATGCCAGGGCGACGTGCCGATCGCCCACTTCTCGTCGCTCGACCGCACCGACGATGACGTGCGCACTTTCGGCCCGTACCGGTCCACCGCGTCGGTGACCGGCGGCACCTATACCTTTCACTCGCTGGGCTGGCTTCTGACCCACTACTCCCTCCGATCACAGTGGTCGGGTCCGGGGCGATGGAGACAGTGGCTTACAGCCGAACTCAGCGGAGCGACCGGAGCTGAGGAGGCGCGGCTCATCCGGGATGTTGCCGACGATATCCTGGGGGTTCAGCTGCTCGAGGGCCTTGAGACCGGCGAGTACGCGGCGTATTACTCGCTCTGGGGTCTGAACACCAACAAACTCGCGCCGGAAACGATACCGCTGGATGCTCCACTGCGCGCGATCGTGGCCCGCGGCAGGCCAAAGCATGTTCGTCTGGTTGGTACCGGTGCAGCCGATGAACAGGGGATCTACACGCGAACCCGCACCGCTCCTGCCCGCAGGCGTGTCAGCTCCATGCAACGCCGCATTGAGCGTGCGATCGTCAGTACACACACCCTTGAGGCACAACTCGCACAGAAGCGAGACCGCGATTTCTGGATCGTGGAGCTGATACTGCCAATCCGATGGACCCTGGCCTTCCTCCGCTCCAGGCTGCTGCTGGCCGAATCGTTGCTGTCCTATGTAGCGGCACGATCGTGCTTCTGTCAGGGGACGGATCCGGTGGAGCACCTGAGAGCCGGCCGTGATCAGAGTCGCCGCGCGCGGGCAGAACAGAGGCGCTATACGTTGCTGCGTCCGGGCTTCGGAGCCGACTACCCGCTGGAAGTACGCCCGGAGACCATGCGGCGGCTGGAGCTCGCGTTTGACAGCCTCATCCGGGACCCTGCGTCGCTCGCCGACTTGGACGTCTGTGCATTCGTCGACGCAGCCGAAGGAGAGGCGTTATGAGTTGCGAAGGCACACGGCGCCGCTTCATCGCGCCGGATGCCCGCCCGTCCGGCGTGGCCCCGTACGAGGGCAGATGGGAGACGGCCATGGTGCCGGACACCTTCGATCTGTCGCGGATGATAGAGCTCGCAGTCAACGGGCTGACCGGCCCGACGGATCCGGATGCTGCGCATGAGATCTACTTCTGGGTGAATCTCTTCCACGAGCCGCCGGTGATGACCCACGACTTCTCGGACTGGTGCCAACCGAAGTTCTACGAGTCGCTTCCCTTGCTGCGTCACGCGAGCGGCAGCACGCTGAACGCGGAGGTTGATGAGTCGTGGGACCGGACGATCGCACAATCCATAGGCCCGGACGGGATGTACTACTTCCCGTTCCAGCCCGATTCGTGGTACCGGCTGAACTGCGCCTCTCTGACCGACGCACGGGTATTCAGACCGGGCGGCGCATTGACATCATCGCTCGATCCGTCGGTCGAGTGGTTCACCTCTCCAAGTATGTGCGGCCGGGTGGTGAGCGCTCTTACGATAGGGCTGCTGCGCGATCCTGCGCCGCAGAAGCGGCGCGTCATCGAGCGCATGATCAGCCGGATGTCGGGTCTCGCCGTGCGCCGCGATGACTACGCGTTCTACCCGGTGGGTCTGTACGAGCCGAACGCGGACCTCCACATCGCGGAACCGGACTCGCCGGT
>SKQU01000271.1 GCA_007118855.1 Spirochaetaceae bacterium | reverse complement strand
GAATAGGCCGCGACCGGTACCGGGTGGACCTGCGCGCCGGGCGCCACCGCATGACCGGCGACGAACCGGAAGACCACGGAGGCCGGGACGAGGGCCCGAACCCGTACGACTATCTCCTCTCGGCGCTCGGGTCGTGCACCGCGATTACGCTTCGAATGTACGCGGATCGCAAGGAGTGGCCGCTCGACTCGGTGACGGTTCACCTGAGCCATGAGAAGGTGGAGGCCGACGAATCCGACGAGAAGACCAAGGGCGGCAAGGTCGACCGGATCGAGCGTCGGCTCGAGGTCTCAGGCGACCTCTCGAGCGACCAGCGCGAGCGCCTCGTGAAGATCGCAGACATGTGCCCGGTCCACCGCACGCTCACCGGCCCGGTCCGGGTCGTCACGACGCTCATGGAGACCGACGGCTAGAACGGCCCTACCGCATCGAGCCGTGATTGCGTATCATCCGGGCATGGGTCTGCACAGGAGTCCGGAGCTCGATCACATCCGCGTGGTGCTCGCCCGCCCGAGCGAGCCGCGCAACATTGGGGCGACCTGCCGCGCGATCAGGAACTTCGGGGTCACGCGGCTTTCGATCGTGACCGACCGCCCCGTCGACTACGAGGCGGCGCGTCCGCTTGCGGCCGGCGCGGTCGAGGTGCTCGAGGCCGCGGAGGTGGTCGCATCGCTTCCTGAGGCGGTTCGGGGGGCCTCCGTGGTCGCCGGCATCACGCGGCGGTTGGGACAGAAGCGCAAGGCGGTATCGTTCACGCCGTGGCGCTTCGCCGAGCGGTTCGCGGCAAGGCCGGATGCGGGAGGCGACGCGACGGTCTGCGTGGTGTTCGGGAACGAGCAGTCGGGGCTCTCGGACGAAGAGCTCGAGCACTGCCACATCGCGGTGTCCATCCCCACGGATCCGGGCTGCCCGTCAATGAACCTCTCGCACGCGGTGGCGATCATCGCCTACGAAGTGTCGAAGGCCGCGCGAGAGGCGGCCGGACCACGGCGCGGAGGGCTTACGGTGGACGAGACCGACGAGGCAGCCGGATCGATCGTCGGCTCACTCAAAGAGCTCGGCTTCCACAGCCAGGACGGCCCGCAGGGCATGCACCTCTTCATGCGCGACCTGATCGCGCGCGCCGCGTTCGCCCCGTCGGAGGCGCGCAGGTTCGTCGCGCTGTTCACCAAGCTCGCGGGGATGCACGGCCTGCGGCCGCCGAGCGGCTGAAGCGCAGCACACGTGGTACATTGAAAGCAACCATGAGCACTGACCGACTAACCGGAGACATCTACGACCAGTTGATCGCGGCCGGGACGAGCGAAGAGGAGATAGAGGCGGTCTACCGGAAGCTCAGGCGGGCCGGCTACGGCGAACAGGCCGCGCGAAAGCGCCTTGAGGCATCGCTCAGGCAGCTGCGTGAGGAACGGGCGCGCGCCGAGCGCCGTCACGAGCGTGGCCGCGAGCGCGATGCCGAGGCATCTGCGCAGAGCACCGGCACCACCCCGGTCGCGCGGCGCCGCATGGAGGACTGGTTCCCGGACGTGCCGCTGAAAGTCCGCCGCCGGATCAACCGGTGGGCCGCTCACGAGAAACTCCTGATCACCGGCGCCCGCGAACGGTGGCTTGACCTCCTCTCGCTCGTCAAACCGTCGGTCCCGGATCTCGCCAATCCGCGGCTCCTTCGCCTGCTTGCGAAGCGCACGCACTACCTCGCTGAGAACCCCTACCACTACAGCCTCGTGACCACGCTCGACGCGCTCTACACGGTCTCGCGTACCTTTCTCGGCAGGTCCGGGGGCCGACGCGAGGAGGAGCGTGCGGTCGCTGAGGCGCTGCGACGCCGCGACCCCTTCGTCTACGAGTACCTCTCGCGGTTCGCGCACTTTGACGAGTCGCTGCGGCAGAATCTCGCCTACATCGAGCTCGCGGCCGAGAAGCGCACCGACGTAGCCGTCGCGCAGCTTGCGAGGATCACCCGCGAAGTGTGGCGTCTGTCCGTGACGACAGGGGAGGTGCCGCGCACGAAGATCACGCACGCCTTCGACCTCGCGAAGGATGTGCTCCTCGCCTACGGAAAGGTGGACAACTACGGCGTCAACCTCGACGACGCGGCGGCGATCTTCCAGGTGGGAGTGGAGAACCTGAAGCGGTTCCGGCTCGAGCTCTACCCGGTGGTCCTGCGGGCGATCGGCTCGTTCTGGGAGCCGGAGGACACCTCCGCGGAGAAGCGCGAACGGATCCTCGGATTTCTCGACGTCAACGAGTCGGACATTCTCACGGTCACGGGCTTCTACGAGCAGGAGGCCCGCCGGCGCGAAGCGCAGCTCGCCGAGCAGCAGATGCGCGAGCTCGAGTCCATAGAGCGTGAGAAGGAGGCCGGATTCGGCCGACGGTTTGCGAGCGTCCTTTCCGTACTCGCCTCGCTCTTCCCTGACTCAGGGATTGAGAGCATGGATCAACACGTCTTCCTCGTGCCGTACTTCGACGAGCGGGTGTTCGTCTACGGGCTCTCCTTCGACCACGGGGTCTACAGCGTTGAGGCACTCTCGCGCCACGATCCGCTGCAGCCGATCCTCGTGCTGCACCGCATCGTCGACAACCTGCTCCACGCCGTTGACCACGTTCGGCTCGAGCAGCTGCTCGGACGCGACGACGCCTCTGACTCGATCGCGGCGATCAAGGAGGAGTGGACCGCGATCTACACGAGCCTCTTTCTCCCCTACCTGCGCGCAATCAACGACTACGCGCGCGGCCTCCATGACCAGGAGTACGCGAAGCGATTCGTGCGGACG
>SKQU01000029.1 GCA_007118855.1 Spirochaetaceae bacterium | reverse complement strand
TCTCTGCAAGCCACCGCAGCAGCTCCGTACCCAGTTCGCTGTAGAAGGCGCCAACGAGCATGTGCACCTTGTCGCGGATCGCCCGCTGCTCGCGGTGGTGCAGCAGCCGGTGGATGATCAGGGTCACCAGCAGGACCTCGAAGAAGACGAAGCCGATGTCTCCCACGAAGTAGAGGAAGATGTGGTGGGGGTCACGGAAGATGAGATAGTGTACGTAGTACACGAGCGCAGACAGCGCGATCAGGATCAGAGCGAGCGTCACCTGCCAACCGGGTCGCCGTTTCATGGCGCCACCTCCCTTGCGTGAGACCTTACGCGTGCGCGATCCGGGTATACCCGCTGATTTCCGAGTTCACCGTGCGCAGGTCGCTCACGTCCTTCAGAATAGCATGCGCAGCGTGTAGGCCACAGCGAATCCCAGATAGTTGCCGACGACCCAGCCAATGACCCCTATCACGACTCCGGAGACGACGACCTTCCGGTTTCCAATCGCGGCGGCCACGACGGGGACGAAGGGCGGCGAGTAGATGAAGCTCGTGGCCGTGATGATGTGCGTGTCGGCATCGACCCGGAACAGCGCGGAGAAGGCGAGGTGGAGCACAGAGACGAGGACGAGGAGGGTCGCGACGTAGAGGATCATGACCGGCGCGGTGCCGGCGAGCTCCTGAATGTTGGCCATCGAGCTCACCGCGAGCGAGAACACGAGGATGAGGTAGTAGCCCAGCTGAAACGAGTTCCGCAGCCGGCGCACGCCGGGGACGAACGACGCGGCGATTCCGAGGGTGGTGATCGCGAGCATGGCGGCCGGGAGCGCGGCGAGATCAGGCAGGAAGAGCGTGAAGGATCCTCCGACCGCGAAGATGACGAGGGCGAGCGCGAGCGCGATGCCCATCTCCTTCACCTCGCGGCCGCTGAATCCCGTGAAGTAGGGCGAGAACTCGGTCGCCTCCTCGTCCTCGTTACCGGCGGAGACGAAGGCGGGCAGGAGCCTTCTGAAGATCCGGGGAGCGAGCGAGACGAGAAAGAGAAGCAGCACCGCGCCCACCACGACGTCCGAGCCGTGGACCGCGACGTAGGTGCTCGGGTCGACCGCGAGCGCGTTCCCTATGGCCGCGAGGTTCGGGGTGCCGCCCGTGTAGACCCCCACGAGCATGCCGCCGGCCTTCCATCCTTCCGGGCCGACGTGCTGTGCGAAGATGAGAAAGGCTGCGAACGACCCGACGATCACCGCGATCATCGCCGCGAGAAGCGAGAGCACGCTCTTCTTCGCGAGCGTCCGCCACGATCCCAGGTTGAGCGAGAAGAAGAGCAAGGGAAGCGCGACGGGCACCGTGAAGGTCGTCATCGCGTTCTGTACGACGCCGATGTCATCGGGCAGCACCCCGATGTTCCCGATCAGCAGTCCCACGCCGTAGGCGAGGACGATCGTCCCCAGCTTCGCGATCCGGTCGATCCTGTACGCCGCGAACACGAAGAGTGCCGGCGCCGCCAGAAAGAAGAGCGCCCACAGGTAGATGGCCATGATCACCGGAGCCTACCGGAATGCGGGAGGTGTGTACAGAGCCCGTCCTACGCGTGCGCGATCCGGGTATACCCGCTGATTTCCGAGTTCACCGTGCGCAGGTCGCTCACGTCCATCGCGTGCACGTCGTCGTAGCCCATCATGCGGGTGAAGGTGCAGATCTCCTCAATGCTGACCGCAAGGAAGCGCTCGAGCCGTTTGGCCGCGCGATCGACGTCGATGTTCCGCCGCAGCTCCGGGTCCTGCGTCGCGATGCCCACCGGGCAGCGGCCGGTATGGCAGATGCGGTACTGGCGGCAGCCTATAGCGAGGAGCGCGGTCGTTCCTATGGCGACCGCGTCGGCTCCCAGCGCGAGCGCCTTCGCGAAGTCGGAGGAGACGCGCAGCCCGCCGGTGACGATCAGCGAGGCCTCGCTCCCGTGGCGGTCCAGCGTCACGCGGGCCTTCTCCAGGGCGAATATCGTCGGTACAGAGGCCGACCGTTTCACGTACTTGGGCGCGGCGCCGGTGGCGCCGGCCCGGCCGTCGATCGTAATGAAGTCGGGCTTTGACTCGAGCACGGCCTCCACGTCGGCTTCGATACTGCCGGCAGCGAGCTTGACGCCGACGGGTTTTCCGCCGGTCGCGTCCCGCAGCCACGCGACCTTCTCGCGAAGCTCGCCCGGGCTGCGGATATCGTCGTGGTGAGCGGGACTGACGATGCTCTGGCCCGGCTTGAACCCGCGGATGCGCGCGATCTCCTCAGTCACCTTGTTGCCCGGCAGGTGTCCGCCCATCCCGGGCTTCGCCGACTGGCCGAGCTTGATCTCCACCGCGTCGACCTTCCGGAGGTACTCCTCGGTCACGCTGTAGCGATTGGGGACGTACTCGAAGACGTAGCGGTAGGCGGTCTCCATCGACTCAGGCAGGATCCCGCCTTCGCCCGAGCTCATCGCGGTCTTCACCGCCGCGCTTCCCCGCGCGAGGGCGAGCTTCGCCTCCTTGGAGAGGGCGCCAAAGGACATGTGGCTGATGATGATAGGCGCCTCGATCTCGAGGGGGTGCTTCGCGCCCGGCCCAATGACCGTGCGCGTTGAGACCCGCTCGTCCTCGTTGCGCGGGAGCCGGGCAATTTGCGCACCGATCACCAGGACCTCGTCCCACGAGATGACCGGCTCGCGGGTGCGCATGGGCTCGAGGATAGACTCGCCGGTCTCAGCCATGATGTTGATGTCGGTGAAGTGCGGCTCCGCGGCCTCCGCGAGCGGCTTCGCTTCGT
>SKQU01000107.1 GCA_007118855.1 Spirochaetaceae bacterium | reverse complement strand
GACGACTTTCGGCCATTTCCAGCCTGTCGGGCCTTGACCATTGGTTCGCTCTGGGACGAGACAAAGCCCGATGAATGACCCTTTCACCGCCGGTATCTTGCCGCGATCGATCGCACCTGATATAAGAGTTAAAAGATCAAGATATCCGGATGCCGGGGAGAAGTCATGTCGTCAACGAGTTTTGTGTCACGAGAGCAGTTGTCCGACTACGAGTGGGACAATCAGCGCAAGGACTGGAAACGTCCGCCGATCGAGAAGGAGGTGCTCCGCGAGCTCTCCGAGCGCAGCACGATCAACGGGCTCGTGCGGGTTCTCTACTTCATGGGGCTTCTGACGCTCTCCGCACTCGCGACGGTCCTCGTCGCGCGGTACAGCATCTGGCTTGCGATTCCGGTGCTCTACGTCTACTACTTCTTCTATGGATTCTGGGTCGCGATCGGCCACGAGCTGCAGCACAAGACCGTCTTCGCGAAGTCGGCCGACCGGCTCAGCGAGATCCTTTTCTTCTTCGTGCAGACGCTCATGTGGAACAGCCCCACCTACGCGCGCGTCTCGCACAAGCTGCACCACAGGTACACGATGGTGCGCGGACACGACCCGGAGACCGACTGGCCTGAGGTCATCACGACGAAGTGGCTGCGGCGGTTTCTCCTGAGTCTCGTCCTGAAGATCCTCGTCGTGGGCGCGGTGGTGGATCTCGTCAAGCACGTGGCGACCCAGGTCAGCCGCATCGCCGGGAGGAAGAACTGGATGATGCGCGATCACTGCACGCAGAAGGAGAACCGCGCGATCCGCCTCGAGTCGTTGGGCATACTCGCCATCCATGTCGCCGTGGCGGCGAGCGCCGTCTTCTTTCGCCGCTGGGAGCTTCTCGTTTTCATCACGATCGCCTGGCAGATTGGCGCGCCCATTGAGGTGCTGTGGCACGCGACGAAACACATCGGGCGGCCGTACAACGTGAAGGACCACCGACTGAACACCCGTTCGGTGAAGGTCAGCTGGTTCGTCAGGACCTTCTTCTGGGGGCTCGACGACCACGTCGACCATCACCTCTACCCGGCCGTTCCCTCGCGCAACCTGCGCAAGCTGCACCGGATTCTCGAGAAGGACCTGCCCGAGCCGGACAACGTCTTTGGCTGCTGGGCGGAGATGTTCGAGGTCGCGCGCGAGAAGGACCGTGATCCAGACCGCGAGTTCGTGTCAGTGGAGCTTGGGTAGGGGAGGGCCCGCGGCGGGCGGTTTCGCCTGAAGCCTATCGTACGAAGTTGACGCCCGCGCTGATCGCACCGGTGGTGAGCCCGAGCGACAGGTACCGCCAGTCGAGGTGCAAGCCGACGTTGGGGATGACCGGCCGTTCGCCGCGAGGCATGTACACCGCGCCGGCGACAAGGGCGCGAAAGGGCCCCGGCGACGATTCTCCGGCGGTGAGCCGGGCAGGCTCGCTTTACACGCTTCTGCTCCTCGGCTACGGTGACGCGACTGACGGACCCGTGCCTGCCTGATCGGGTCCGCTCGAAAGGAGGAGTCCCCATGAACACCTACACCGCAGCACACCTGGACCGGATTGCCTTTCCCATGGGAGGGATCGGGGCGGGATCCATCAGCCTCGAGGGCACCGGCGCGCTGTCGCAGGTGTCGCTGCGCCACCGTCCGGAGGTGTATCATGAGCCGCAGGTCTTCGCCGCGCTGTCCGTGAAGGGAGTGAAGACCGCGCGCGTGCTCGAGGGCCCCGTGCCCATGTGGAAGGCGCTCGGGAGCTTTGACCCCCGACGCTTCGCCGGGCCCGGAGACGGCCTTCGGGACCGGACCTACGGCCTGCCGCGATTCGCCGAGGCCTCGTTCACTGCCCGGTTCCCCTTCGCGACCGTTGCGCTCGAGGAGCCCACGATGCCGGTCACCGTTGAGCTCACCGGATGGAGCCCTTTCGTTCCTGGCGATGCCGACGATTCAAGTCTGCCGGTGGCTGCGATCGAGTACCGCTTTCGCAATCGCTCGCACAGACGCGTAGAGGCGGTCTTCGCGTTCCACGCGGCCAACTTCATGGGCCAGGCCGACGACGCGACGGTGTCGGTCACCGACGGCGGATTCGTCCTGTCGCAGCCGAACCGGGATGACGACCCGGCGGCTGAGGGTTCCTTCGCGGCGTTTGTCGAGCCCGGGGCGGAGAGCGCCGGGCCCGTGTCGGTGGATGCGGCCTGGTTCCGTGGGGGATGGTTCGATACCCGCACGATGGTCTGGAACCATGTGGCCGCAGGCGAGGTGGTCTCGCGGGCTCCTCACGCCGACGGCAAGCCCGGCGCGGGTGCGAGCCTCTACCTTCCACTCGAGCTCGAGCCCGCGCAGGAGAGCTGCGTGAGCCTGCGGTTTGCCTGGTACGTGCCGCGAAGCACCGTGCAGGCGGGGCAGCCGCCGCGCGAGACCAGCGAGAGCCAGTCCGCCTGTTGCTCCGGCTCCTGTGACTGCGGCCCAACGGACGACGAGTGCTACCGTCCCTGGTACGCGGCCCGTTTCTCCGGCCTGGACGACCTGGTGCGCTTCTGGCGAGCGAACTACGACCGGCTCCGCGCGGCGAGTAGCGCCTTCAGCGACTGCTTCTACGACACGAGCCTTCCGCCCGAGATCGTGGAAGCGGTCGCGTCGAACCTCGCGATCATCAAGTCACCGACTGTCCTGCGTCAGGCCGACGGGAAGCTCTGGGGCTGGGAGGGCTGCCATGCGGACGCCGGCTGCTGCCACGGCACCTGTACCCACGTGTGGAACTATGCGCAGGCGATTCCTCAT
>SKQU01000261.1 GCA_007118855.1 Spirochaetaceae bacterium | reverse complement strand
GCAAACCCGCTCAAACCTTACACCGGCTCCCACTCGCAGAAGCTCTCCCCCTAAAAGAAGATCCCCCGCACAAGTAAGAGTCGTTCTCTCTTCCCTTCCCTCTACATGACAAAGATCACTGCAGACATCTGACCTGTCATCTGATCAGGTATGATGCGCTGCTGCCGATGCGCCCCCCTTGGAGACGCGAAGAGTAACCTACTACGGGTCTGGTCCGATGTCAAGACTCCGGGGAGCTTTGTCCTTCGCTTTCTCCGGTCTCCCGGCTGGTGGCGATCTCGAGCGCGGCCTCCTTCTCACGGATCCGGTCGCGCACGTGGTCTATCTCGCCGATGAGCTCGGCCACGCCCTCGGTATCGCGGTCGACCTGGAGACGCTTCTCGGTGACAAGCGCCTCGTAGGTACGAGTTCCGAGCTTCCCGATGAGTTTCTCGGCCTGATTCTCCAGTTGCATGACCTCAAGCCGCAGGACGCCGCGCTCGCCGAGGTCCTGCGCCCGGTCCTTCGCCTTGCTCAGCAGCTCGCGCGAACCGTCGAGCCCCTTCTCCATGGCAACCTTCATGCGGTCCCAAAAGTCCATACTCGTGCTCCTTTGCGATCGTTGACTGCGGTGACTCTAGATTCTAAGATGACGTAGAACGTGCCGGAGGTCAAAGAGCCTGTGGCGACTCAAGGAGATGGTATGAATCTGGTATTTCTCGGTCCCCCGGGCGCAGGCAAGGGCACGATGGCGAGCAGACTCGCGGAGGAGATGGGCATCCCGCACATCTCCACCGGTGACATGTTCCGGGCTGCGATGGCCAGGGGAACAGAGCTCGGGCTGAAGGCCAAGGCGATCATGGAGGCGGGTGACCTCGTGCCGGACGAGCTGACGATCGCGATGGTGCGTGAACGTCTGGACGAACCGGATGCGCGCAACGGCTACATTCTCGACGGCTTCCCGCGGACGATCCCGCAGGCCGAGGCGCTCGACGGATTCGCGACGATCGACCGCGCTGTGCGTTTTGAGCTCGCCGAGGACCAACTCGTGCGCAGGCTGTCCGGCAGACGCGTTCACAAGCCGTCGGGACGTATCTACCACGTCGATTTCAGCCCTCCGAAGGAACCCGGCAAGGACGACGCGACCGGTGAGCCGCTCATACAGAGAGACGACGACAAGGAGGACGCGATCCGCAATCGGCTGAAGGTGTACCACGAACAGACGGCGCCGCTCGTTTCGTACTACGAGAAGAAGGGGATGCTCACGACAATCGACGCGAGTCCGCGGCCTGACGCGGTCTACGAAGCGCTCAAGAAGGCACTCGAATAGCCTGACGGTCCGGCCGACTCAGTCATCGGACTCGGGTGTCGGTTCTGCCCCGGGGTGGAGAAGGTCCGCGTCGATCAGGACAGCACGAAGCGCCGGAACGGTCTCCGCCGGCACGGCCGACAGCAGATCCGAGACGGCTTCCTCGTCGGCATAGCCGAGTCGCAGCGCCGCCCGTATCGCCTCGATTCCGCTCTCCTGCTCCCGCGCATGCGCGAGGAGGATGCGCCCGCGCACGAAACTCGCGCGGGCGCGGACGTCGGCCTTCGCATCGTCGCGTTCGACCAGGCGGTCGAGGACATCGAGGGCGGCAGCGTAGTACTCCTCGGCTTCGAGCACCTCGGCGTAGCTCAGGAGCGCCCCCGGCTCGGCGGTGGCAACACCCTCGAGATAGGCGCGATACGCCTCGATCGCCGCGTCATTCCTCCCGAGCTCCCGTTCAGACTCGGCGAGACTCAGGGCGAGCTGCGGCCGGTTGTCGGCCAGATCGACCGCGCGGCGCAGGAACCGCACCGCGAGGTCGTGCCGGCCGGCCTCCTGCGCCACGGTTGCCCGATTCTGCAGCAGATCGAGATCGGTCGGGCCGACGTCGAGCGCCCGATCGTACCAGTAGGCGGCCTCCTCGAGGTCACCCGCAAGGTAGTGCGCGAAAGCGATCGTTTCGAGGACGAGCGAGTTGCCCGGATCCCGCGACAGGAGTGTGTCGAGAAGCTCGAAGGCTCGATCGTAGCGGCCCTGGAGCACGTAGACGCGAGCCAGATTGTAGGAGGCTCTCGCCAGCTCGGGAGAGAGGTCGAGCGCCCTCGTGAGATAGCGTGCGCTCTTCTCGAGCTCTCCAAGGTCGAAGTAGGCCGAGCCTATGTTGTAGTACTCAACGGCGAGCTCATCGCGGCCGAGCGTCGTGGCGCAGGCGCCGATCACCAGGACAGCGGCGAGGACCACGAGCACCGACGGGGCAAGCCGCGGACGGAGTCCCGAGGGTCTGCCGCGTCGGCTCATCGCGCGAGCACCGTCTGTTCGATCTGCCTGACCTGCGAACGGTAGAGGTTCGCGATCGTGGCCCCGTAATCGGCGATAAGCTGGATGATGTTGCGGTGCTCCGACTCGGCGTCGATCCCGTTGAGCCGGTCCCCGGCATCGCCGAGGCCGGGCAGGATATAGGCTTTCTCGTTGAGAGCCGGATCCATCCAGAGGGTATACACGCGGGCATTCTCGATCGCCCTCACGATGCGCAGGCTCCCCTTCAGCGCCGAGATGACGTTGAAGAAGTTGACGGATCTCGGCCGCACGCCCTGGTCGTGCAGGTACTTGACGATCGTCACCAGGCTCCCCCCGGTCGCGTTCATGGGGTCGGCGAAGATGAGATCCTTGTCCGCGAGCGACTCGAGATCGAAGTAGCTGCGCCCGAGATCGAGGATGTACTCCATGTTGCTCTCGCGCTTCGTGTCGTCGCGCCCGATCTTGAACAGGGCAAAGGGCGTGACGTAACCGGTCGACGTGTACTCCTCGATCTCCTTTGACATGATCATCGACGGAAGCAGCGCACCGCGCAGCATCACGCACATAACCGCATTCTCGAGGTCTTCATCGACATCGGGAATCTTGTGAACCGCGTAGTTCTGTACGGGGTCGGTCACGGGCGTTCTCACGATCAGATGGTTCTTGCGATGGTTGTCGGGCTCGGCAAAGGCGAGGTTGAACAGGAGCTCGTATGCGCGCTGGATGTAGTAGACGAACTCATAGTGCTGGGTTCGAACGTCGCGCAGTTTGGCGATCAGACGGGACGCTTCTCCGTGAACGGTGGGCGGGGTCTGGAACGAGTAGACCTTGACCGCCGGCTCGGCAGCCATCAGCTCCTGCATCCGGTCGCCCATCTGGTTGTACAGATCGACGAGCCTTTGCTTCTCCTGCGCGAGACGCTGCTCGTTCTGGCTGGAGCAGAGCACCCGGGAGGTCTCCGTGACCGACGCATAGAGCCGGTCCATCGAGTCGAGTGACCGCTTGTCGTCTTCGGTCAGGTACCCGTCGAGATCGGTTGCCTTGAGCACGATCGTATCCATGGAGCCACTATAATCGGTGCCGCGCCGAACCACAAGCTCAAGGACACCGCAGGCTGACGCTTGGAAGCCCCCCGGCACAGCGGTATATTCGGCTTCGACGGAGAAACCCGAAATGGAGAGGTACGATGCGTAAGAGAGTTGTGTTGATCACGATTGCATTGCTGCTCGTTGTCGCGGCGAGCGGCTTCAGCCTGGGGCTCGGGCTCGCCTACGGGCTGAGCCCGATCGGCGAGCTGCCCGCGAGCAACGTTCTGTTCTCGGCGAAGTTCGATCAGCTTCCCTTTCTGATGGGTCTGGCCTTCAGCCTGGAGGAGCCGTTCCGGTTCGGCATGACCGCGGACTGGTGGATGGTTCAGCAGCCGCTCGCGGGCATGCTGAACGTGTACGCCGGGCCGGGACTCTACGCGGGCATCGCGAGAGGCGACTTCGACGTTGGAGTACGTATACCACTCGGGCTGAACATCTACCCCATCAGCGTGCTCGAGCTCTTCCTCGAGGTCGCACCGGCGATCGCGTTTCTGCCGACCTTCCCCGACGTCGGGCTGCAGGCGGCCGTCGGTTTCCGTTTCTGGTTCTAAGCGCTGATACGCGAAGGGCCGCCCGAAGGCGGCCCATTGACATCTCCTAGGGGAGTCGAACCCCTGTTGCCGGGATGAAAACCCGGTGTCCTAACCACTAGACGAAGGAGACCCGAGGATTCATCCGGTAACCTATCGTTTTCACCAGTGCGGGTCAAGACGGCATGCTCGCCGTAGCAGCCGGCCGCGCTCGGCGGCACCATGAGCGGCGCGGGATTCGAACCCGCGACCATCTGATTAAAAGTCAGATGCTCTACCCCTGAGCTAGCCGCCCCCACCGATTACTCGGCACGACTAAAGTACGGGCGCTACCCCCTGAATTCAAGCCCGACGAGGAGATTGTAGACCGGGCGGAGCCCCGGTTCCCGGGAGAGTTCGGTGCCGAACATCGCCGTGTTGAGCTCCACGAACCCGAAGTCCAGCCCGAGTCCCGCCGCCAGAAGCCCCTGGCTGAACCCTGCCCGAAGCGAGAGGATCCGGAGAAATGTGGCTTCGACCCCAAGGCCGAACTTGAGGACGATGTTCTCGGCTCCGGCCGGATTCGTCCAGAAGTCGAGCACATCCCGATAGTCGAGGAGCACCTTGAGATCCTGCACGTACCGCTCGGCGGCGCCGAGCGAGGGGGTGAACGCGAGCCCCAGGTTCAGCCGCCGGGGGTATCGATCGTAGGCGGGAGGAGGAGACTCGGTACTTTCGAGGAATCCGTCGAGTGTCTGATAGGCGACCACGGCGTAGGGCGAATACGCGTCGTCAAGCGTCAGGGCCGCGGCCAGCAGATCGCGCCAGAGGAACCTGAGGCCGACGTCGATGCCCAACCCGGAGACGAGCTCGAACGGCGACTCGGACAGGAGGTCGGGACCGATCGAGTCTACCAGCGAAGGCAGCGTAAGGAAGCTCGTCGCGATGACCGAATCGCCCCGGACGAACCCCTTGACTCCCACGCCGACCGCGGCACGAGAGTTCCAGCCGGGGGGGACGGGCAGCTCAAACCCGTACCCGCCGCGCAGGAGGAACCGCTCACCGAGCCGGATCTCGAGACGCGAAGACCCGGTTGCCCTGATCAACAGCTCGGTATCATTGTAGACCCCGAAACCGGCCCCGCCGCCTGCGAAACCGAACGCGAGGGGGCCGGACAGGCGCGCCCGGGCATGGATTCCCTGGAGCGACTCCTGAACCCGCGGAGAGGCGAGCAGCGTCGTGAGGTCGGTTCCCGCGACTCCCTCGATGACGATGCCGGCAAGCGTGAATACGGGGCCGGAGGCGCCCGCGCTGAGGGCGGCATAGCTGAAATGGGGCTCAACGAAGGGAAGGCCCGCCGGGTTCACGTGCAGCGTGAGGAAGTCGTCCGCGAGCGCGGTGTGCGGTCCGCCGAGCGCCGAAGAGCGGGCGTCCGTGATGGTGAAGTCGGCGACATCCCCGGCCTCCACGATGACCACGCAGAAAACGAACGCCAAACTGACAGCTGTGCGACGCAGTGACACCTGAACCTCCGATGCACAGATCGTGAAACTACGGCGACCACCCGATCGCCTCGCCGATCCCCTCTAGATGCTCGGTACTTTCACCGTCGGCCTGAAGCCCGGCAAAGGCCGAGTCGAGGAACGCCTTCGCCTGTTCGACCTCGTCGTACCCGGGGTCGCCGCCGCTGAGACCCTCGAGTCCGGCCACGCTGCCGTGCTGATCGGCTGCGACCGCCATCAGGGCGACGGCGGCGAACACATACTGCTCCGAGGATGGCGTGACCGACCCCTCGGCAGCCGCGACGAGCGCTGCCGCCTCGCCCATCATCGCCAGCTCCGCCTCCGAGAAGCCGTCGAGCGCCTCTTCGAGCGCCGCCTGAACCGCGGCCTGGTCGCCGCCCGCGGCAAGAATGTCCGGGAGCGCGCCGTACACAGCCGGTTCGAGTCCGGCGGCGGCAATACCGAGCTCGGCCGCCAGCAGTTGGACCTCCGGATCGTCGCTCCCCTTCAGGAGCTCAAAGGCGACGGTCATCTGGCCGCGATCGCCGGAGGCGAGCGCGTCGCGACCGAACGTGACCTGCTGCTCTGCCGAGAGCTTCGAAGGGTCGCGCTGCAGAAACGCGAGCGGGCTCGTGGTGAATACCATCTCGCACGAGCCGATCACGAGCATGCCCGCTATGACCGCGGCCCAGAGACGTCCTCGCTTCATCGCAGCCCCCTCTACAGACGAACGGCGAGTTCCACGGAACCGCCAAGGTTCGAGAATCCCCACTGTCCGTCCGCCTCGCGGCCGAAGTCTCCTGCAACCGCGGCGTTCACGTCGATCAGAAACACCTTCACCCCGAGTCCGCCGGCGAGATAGCCTCCGTAGTACCCGCCGCGCAGCGACAGAAACCGGAGAACCCGCAGCTCGGCGCCAAAATTGAGCATCGACAGTACCTGTTGCGCACTGATCGATTCGCCTGCCTGCCAGGTTCTCAGCACGGAGGTGATATCGAGCAGGTCGACGCTGAAACTCGGATCGAGAACGTTCGCCCTCGCACCGAGTTCCGGATGGAACTGGAGACCCGCGTTGATCTTCATCGGAATCGGGCGGATATCGCGCTGCTCGGCCGAGGTGAGATCGCTGCCCACGGGCAGCGATCCCGCGAGCAGCGACTCGTAGTAGGTCTCGAAGTCGGCCTTCCGATAGGTGATCTGGGTGCCGAGCAGGTCTCTCACGGCGAGTCCAAGCTGGACCGGACCGAGCCTCCAGAGCGCACCGACGTCGACGCCGAGCCCCGATCCGTAGTAGACGGTATTCGTGAACATGGTCGCCAGATCGACGCTCGCGCCGGCGAGGTACGAGCTCAGTATCGGGGCAGCCCTCACCCGGCTGTGTCCGAGTATCGTCGGCCTCACCGAGACGCCGAGATCCAGATTCCCGAAGGTCAGGCCGAGTCCGCCCACGAAGGTGATGGTGTTGTACGCGGTGCCGTACGCCTGGAGGATCGTGGTGCCGTCGACGGTCGCCTCGGCCTTGGCGAAGAGACCGAGCCCTATCCCGTTTCCCGCATAGCCGAGGCCTATCTGTCCACCGACGCGGAGGTAGCCTCGTGGAAGCCCCGCCTCGATCCCGGCGACGATGCCGGAGATAAGGCCGCTCGGATACCCTGAACCGGGTTCCGCCTCGGCCGCCGCCTCAAAGGCGAGCAGAAAGGCGACGATATCGTCGGTGCCCGCCGCCGCGATGACCGCCGCGATGTCGTCACCCTCCTGGAACGTCACCCCGCTGTCGGCTGCTGCCGTCTGGAGGATCGACTCGATGACCGCCGGATCGGATGTGGTGATCCACTCCTGCAGCGCGGCGAAGTCTTCCTGGAGGCTCTCGTACGCAGCCGGATCGATCGAACGCGAAACGGCCGCGCGATTCATCCCCACATCGGAAGCGATGAGGTCGCGCGCGAGATCAACCAGATCGCGGTCCATGAAGGCCCACAGGTTCGCAGAGGCGAGCGTGAGCTCGCCGCCGCGGGCGAAGCCGGCCGGATTGTAGAAGAAACTGTTATAGCCGCTCGCGGTCGCGGTGAACGAACCGCCGCGTCCCATCACGATCGGATGCTCCGGCCGGAACGGATCGGACGGCTGAGCCACTGCCGCGACGGCGCACAGCGAGAGCAGGAATAGCAGGTACGTCCGTCGCAAGGAGACCTCCCGAATATCCACATCATCGGCATGGAGATGACTGGACTCCACCTGACTCTATCACGGTCGGCGGTAAAATCCATAATCTCCAGAGCCGCGGCAGGCTTCGGGATGCCGACGCGCTCTACCGGATGCCGACGCTACCCGTCGAGGGCCGCCTGCACGCGCGCGCGACCGACGACCGCGGCGGAGAGATCGGGGCTGAGCTGCAGCGCGCGGTTGTAGGCCTCGAGCGCATAAGTCCATGCCTCGAGCTGCTCGCGCGCGAACCCGAGTCTGGCCCACCGCACGGCATTGCGGCTGTTGTGGTAGACCGCCGTGGACAGCGCGATGTCCGCGCGGTGATACTCGCCGAGCCCGATCAGGATCTCTCCGATCGCGTAGTACACCCAGTCGATGTACTGCCCCGTGGGTGCGACCCGCACGTACCGCTCGAGATAGCGCAGCGCCTCGAGTCGATTCCCCGAGTCGAAATGCGCCTCCGCGATGATCTGGAGTATCCTGGACTCGAACTGGTTGATCTGAAGCGCCCGCAGCGACGAGTCGATCGCCTCCTGGCTGCGATTCAGCGCGTTCAGCGCCCATCCGCGTACGACGTAGGACTCGATGTTGTTCGGGTTCGCCTCGATCTCGTCCGCGGTGATCGCGATCGCGTCGAGGTACCGTCCGTCCCGGTACGCCTGCAGCGCGTCGGGTACGTCGTCCTGCGCGACGAGATGCGCCGGCGCGACGAGCGCGGCCGCGAGCACGGCAAGGGCGAGCACGGCAGCCTTCGCGAGGCTACGCATCGCTTCCTCCGGGTGCCTCCGCGGCGGAGTCCGGCGACATCGTGCACGAGCCGTTGAGCAGACACCCGCTCTGAACGATGAGCTCCGGCGTATGCACGTTCCCGGTTACCCGTGCGGAGGCGAACAACTCGAGGCGCGCCTTCGCATGGATGTCGCCCTGCACTTCTCCCTTCACCGAGACCTTCCGGGCCTCTATGCGCGCCGCGACAACCGCGTCGGCGTTGATGTAGAGGTCGGTCTCGGACACAACCTTTCCCTTCACGTGCCCCTTGATGAGCAGCGGCTCGCTGAAGTGGATCTCGCCGTCGAAATCGATGTCCTCGGCGAGCACTGTCTGGAGCGTCGACTCGTCGATACTCCGTATACGCATTTCCGTCATGGTTCTCTCCAGATCGTATGGGGCCGACCGGCCGGTGTCAAGCGAATCGAGCGGTCTCACGACTCGAGCAGTCTCATCATCCGCGTCAAGCTCTCCTGCAGCCGAACCCTCATCTGGGGCGTGTACGGGTTGTAGCGCTGGAGGTCGACGAACAGCTGATAGGGGTCGTTGCAGGTCTGCTCGACCACTTCGAGGAGCCTGCAGTATCCGGCGGTGGCCATCACGCTCGTCTCGAGCTCCATGTCCGCGAGCACGCGCCCGAGAAAGTGCGTCACCCCCTGGGTCATCGCCGCTTCCCGGTCGTGGGCATCGGGCGTCATCTCGATGACCCGCAGACCGAGCGACGCAAAGACATTCCGCCATCGCGCCGCGGCCTCTTCGTCGGCTCGCACGGGAGCGTAGACGAAGGGCAGTCCCTCGATCCCGTCCCTTGCCGAGTCCGGGCCGAACATCGGATGCGTGCCGATCACCGGATTTGACTCGGGCACGCGCGCGAGCATCGACTCGACCGGACGGATCTTCACCGAACAGGTGTCCATCACGACGGTCCCCGGACGCAGGTGCGGGACGAGCGCGTCGAGCGCCGCATCCACCGCGCTGATCGCGACGCACAGCATCACGCAATCACAGCGGCCAAGCTCCTCGAGAGACGCGGCCTCGCACCCGGCAGGCACCGGCCGCTCGGAGCGGTTGAAGGTCTTCACGCGGATGGACGGGGCTGGTCCGCGCGTGGATGGTCCGTTCCGGGTATCCGTGCGGGCAAGCTGGGTGGCCCAGAAGCTGCCGAAGCGCCCGGTGCCGTAGATGCCGAGTTCCATGCGGCAGAGCATACTCCTCAGGTCAGCGGCGTGGGAAGAGCCGGACGGACCCTGGGCCGGGCGCTTCTCGTCGCCGCGATTCCACGGTAGAATCGGCGGCAGGAGCGTCCATGGATTTCATCGAGAACGTGAGAAGCAAGGCGAGGAAGTTGCGGCGAACACTCGTGCTCCCCGAGGGCACCGAGCCGCGCACGATTCAGGCAGCGCGCCTGCTCGTCGACGACGGGCTCGCGGGCAAGGTCGTGCTCGTCGGCCGCGAAGAGGAGGTGGCCTCGGCCGCACGGAGCGTGGATACCGCGCTCGAAGGGATCGAGGTCGTCGACCCGGCCGGCTCACCGTCGCGCGAGGCGTACGCGAAGGAGCTCCATGAGCTTCGCAGACACAAGGGTATGACCGAAGAACAGGCGCACGAAGGCGTCGCGGATCCACTGCGGTTCGCCGCGATGATGACGCGCCTCGGCGACGCCGATGCGATGGTCGCGGGGGCGGAGAACGCCACGGGCACGGTGCTCCTCGCGGCGTTCACGATCATCCGCACCGCGCCGGGCACGCAGTTCGCATCCAGTTGTTTCGTCATGAAGCACCCGGACCCCTCATGGGGAGTCGACGGGCACATGATCTTCTCCGATTGCGCTACGATCCCGGACCCTGATCCGACCCAACTGGCCGAGATCGCCATCGCGGCGGCCGACTCGTGCCGCCGGTTTCTCGAAACCGACCCGGCGGTGGCGATGCTGAGCTTCTCGACGAAGGGAAGCGCCGAGCACCCCGACGTCGACAAGGTCACCGAGGCGCTTGCGATCGTGAGGGAGCGCGCGCCGCAGCTCAACGTCGATGGTGAGCTGCAGGCCGATGCGGCGCTCGTGCCGTCGGTCGGCCAGAAGAAGGCGCCGGGATCGACGGTCGCCGGCAGGGCCAACGTGCTCGTCTTCCCCGATCTGGGGGCGGGGAATATCGCGTACAAGCTCGTCCAGCGCCTCGCGGGAGCCGAGGCGTACGGACCGTTCCTGCAGGGCTTCGCCCG
>SKQU01000081.1 GCA_007118855.1 Spirochaetaceae bacterium | reverse complement strand
TGACGTCAAGACGTCACCGACGCCCGCACGGTCGAACTCGACCAGCGACTCACCGCAGACGTCGCGTCCCTCGCTGGTGGGACTACCGGCATATCCAACTCAATGGCGAAGAAGTCAGCTATGCCGTCTCCGATCAACGCTTCGAGGTCGATCATCCGCAGGGCTGCGTTCATCCGCTGCTCGGCTCGCATGGCCTGGTCCGCCTTCGCGAAGGTGGTACCAATGCTGACCAGGCTTCCCACCGGGTCGTCCGGATCGAGCCGTACGGAGTACGAGGCGTTCACCCTCGCGTCCGCTGCGATACGCACCACGAGGCGTATTGGCTCACCCTCAACCGGCCGTTCGGCAAGCCTCCGCGAGACGCACCCGCCGAGCACGAGCGCGCAGAGACCAACGAGACCCGTGACTCGGGCCGCTCTGGACAGCGTTGTCATTGTTCCTGCCTCCTGCGCCACGATACCATCATGTATACCCGCTGGAGCTCGACTCTGTCACCCTGTCGCCGGTGGGCCGCGTGAGAGGGATCCAGCTGGATCCGCTCTTTTCGTGGGGCGGGCCTCGGGAGGTCGGCGCCGTTGCGACCTCGCCGGACAGGCTCTTCGTCGACGGCTTCGTCTACGGCTACCCGGACCTTCACCTCACCCGGCAGGCTGGCGAGTGGATGATCGAGCTGCCGGGAGCGGAGTTTCCGCTCGTGGCCCGGTCCCCGTAGATCGTCACGCGCGGGACCGGAAGGCCCTGGTCACGAACGTTGCGGCCAGAAGCAGTGCGGCGAACCCTGCGTAGACCCACGGCATCCCCATGGCAAGCGCTTCGTCCGTTGCGCCGGTGTAGTCGAGCGCGGCGACACCATTGACCGGGCCGAAGTACCAGAGCGCTATCATCGTGATGTGGAAGACACGCTCGGTTCGTCCGATCACGCCCAGGAAGAGCGCAAGCGACACGATGAACGCCGCACCTGCGAAGAAACCCGCCAGTAACTCCGGAGCAGCAACGAACCGGACGAGCGCCCCAACCCCGGCCGCGATAGAGAAGAGCAGGGCTGCGGTCCACGTCGCCGCCGTCTGCCGAAACACCGGCGACGGGCAGCTCCCAAGTATCGAGTCGACTCTGTACTGGGTTTCGCGAACTCCCATCTCAGACCAGATGAGTATTGGCCAGATCCAGGCGAGCGGGAGAATGACTCGGCGGGTCGTCTCAACAGGCGCCACGAGACTGGCGGCGATCAGGCCGCAGGCGACGAGATACCACGCGGTTCTGCGTCCCTTCGCCAGAAGACGAAACTCCCCGGCGACAAGGGTCAGGAACCCGGACAGCCAGTTATCGGTTCGCACCGCCGGGGCCTCCACGGTCTGGAGCTCCTGCGCAGCCGTGCTCGTGTCAGGCGAGTCAGGCGAGCCGGACGTGTTCGGAAGGCGGACTGCCCGGGTGTGCGTGCCTGTGCCCATCCGACTGCTGCGCCTGAGGGAGGTCCGTTCAGGATCGAAGCGCTCACGTCGGTGAAACAAGACGGCGATCGAGAGCAGGACAGGTAGCAGTCCCGCGAGGCCCAATGCGCGCGCCGGTGTCACCCGGCTCCAGTCGAAACCGGTCCACACGAAGGTCCGCATCTCTTCTGTCAGCACCATGCCGAACGCGACCCCGCCCTGATAGTCTCCACCCTGCGCGGTGATCGCCTGTCCCATGGAGCGTTCGATCTCGTCGAACCCCAGGATCGCGCCCCCAAAGACCGGCAGCACCACGAGCCAGACGAAGAAGAACACGACGTTTCCAGCCGGTGACCGCAGGATCGGCAAACACTCGAACAACACAGCCGTGGCCGCAACCCCGATCGCCACGGGCAGCGTGAACACCAGAAACGGCAGGAGCAGCTCGGTCAGACTGAAGGGCCCCTGCTCGCCGTGGATCACGTGCATGACCGCCGCGGCGGCGAACAGCACGGCGATCACGATTGTCAGCACCACGCAATTGGAAAGGAACTTGCCTATCACGTAGGACGACGCGCGAAGCGGGGTCGCCGCGAGTATCTGACCGATGCCCGATTCGCGGTCAACCGTCACGTTACCGCGCGTCACGTAGAATCCCAGGAGCGAGAGGAAGAACGATCCGGCGGTTGCCATCAGGATCCCGATCCAGGCCGCGTTCATCACGCCGCGGTAGCGTCCCAGGCGGATCATCAGTGTTCCGGCGATGATCTGGTAGCCGAGGAATGCCGAAAGCGCTGAGACCGCGACGATGCTGAACCGGCGCAGACGCTCGCGACAGTCGGCCACGGCAACGTGCAGGACCGCGTTCACCGGGGATCGTCCTCATGCGACGCGATGCGACTCATGTAGGCGTCTTCGAGGGTGGGGGCGACCTGCTGCGCTGACGGATGCGGTGCACTCTCCGCGACGACACGCGCCGCGACGCCTGCGCTTCTGCGTGTCGTGTTGACGACGATGAACCTCCGCCGGAGCGTGGCCAGATCGTCTTCTGTCACGGTCACGCTCCACACTCTGCCGGCGACTTCAGCGGTCAGGATCTGCGGCGGGACGTGCGCGAGCAGTCTCCCTCCCGCGATGAGCGCGATCTCGTCGGCCGTCGTCTCAACGTCGGAGACAATGTGGGTCGAGAGGATCACTATCCTGTCTCCGGAGAGTTCTGAGATCATGGCCCGGAACCGGATTCGTTCCTCCGGGTCGAGTCCGACCGTCGGCTCATCAACGATGAGAATCTCCGGATCGTTCAACAGCGCCTGAGCGATGCCCACCCTTTGGCGCATCCCGCCGGAGAAGCGGCCGATCGGGCGGGAGGCG
>SKQU01000343.1 GCA_007118855.1 Spirochaetaceae bacterium | reverse complement strand
TCGCCGTCGGAATCGACGTCTACCGCGCGGATTCCGTGCGAGCGTATGTGCTCAATGTAGCGCTGGTACGGCTCGAGCAGGAACTCCCGGAAGAGTGCCGGACTGATGAGAGGCCCGTTCTTGTAGCACATGTCTTCCCAGATGAAGACGCAGTCTATCCGCAGGTCCTTGGCTGCACGATCCAGCAGACCGCACAGCCGCTCGACCTGGAAGCTCATCATCTCGTGCATGAGGTCGGGATCATCATAGAAGAGGTACATGACCTCCTCGTCGCCAACCAGCTCGCGCGCGAACGAGAAGAAACCGCACAGGTGCTGACCACCCCAGACGATGATCTCGTCACCCGCACTGATCGCCCGCGCGCGCTCGGACCAATCCGCGGGAAACCGGCCGGGGGCGTCCGCGGCGAGACGCGGTCTCAGCCACTCCCAATCCTCCCGACTGCGAACGGGAAAATTGACGTACTGAACCACACTCCTGTTGATCGCGTCCTTGGCGACACGCTGCACGATGCCGTACTCGTTGCGTACGAGCTCGTACTCTCCCTCGTCGGCGATGACGCCGGTCTCCCATTCCGGCGCATAGTTGATGTTCACGCCAAGGTCACCCATCCGCCGCACCGGATCATAGCCGAAGTCGAGGTCCGGGTTCATGCCTTCCTTGAGCCAGCGTTGGTGCGTGGCCTTCCAGTAGCTCTCAGGCCAGAGGACGCCGCGGTCCGGAGTTCCTCCTGTAATGGTCGCCAGAAATCGTTCCCTGTTGGTCATGCTTGTCTGTCCGGCGCTGCTACACGTCCACCGCTCCCGCCTCGCCGTGACCTTCGTCCCCCAGTTCCCTCCGGAATCTGCGAATATCCCCACCGATCTGCTGAACGAACCCGCCGATGTCCGAGTTGTGAATGATGAAGTTGAGTCCTGCTTCGCGCGCCCACGTGATCTCGGTCTCCAGACCGTACGAGTAGTGGATACCCGCGGCGACGCCGGCGTCCCGTGCGGTCGCGAAGATCGTGCGGACCGCCGCATCGAAATCCGGGTGATCGTAGCGCTCAGGGATTCCCAGGCTGATGCTCAGGTCGTGTGGTCCGATCAGCACGGCGTCGACCCCGGGTACGGCGAGAAGCTCCGGCAGCGCCTCGATGCCTGCGACGCTCTCGATGTTAAGGATGAGCAGCCGGCCGCGGTTCCACGTCTCCTCGTACGCCGCGACGTCCTCCGCAAGCTCGGTCTGTCCGGCAAGCAGCGAATCGAGCTGCGCTCCCTTGATCGGCCGCAGCTTCACCGCGCCCCTGAGTGCCTTCACCTGGTCCACCGTCTCGATGTACGGGGCAACGAGGCCGACCGCTCCCCCGTCGAGCGCCATGCACGCGTGGTACGGATCGGGCATGGGGATCCGGACGATCGGCGCAAGACCTGCGGCAGCGTACGCCTGACACATCCAGGCCGCCTGCGAACGGTCGAGCGGGATGTGCTCGGTGTCGATGAACACAAAGTCCAGGCCAAGGCTTGCGACCTTCGGCACCCAGAAAGGAGACGGCGACGCGATGAGCGTACCGTACACTCGTCGGCCTTCGCGCAGTGCTCTGCCCAGCTCAATTCCATCCATGACTCTCCCCCTGATCTTCGGTTCTCGAACTGCGTCGGCCTCGCTCATCCATAGACGACCGAAACCCCGGCATCGCGCATCGCCAGTACGTTCTCCGTGGGCACGTCGAGCTGCAGCACGTGGCAGGGCGCGAGGATGTACCCGCCTCCCTCGCCCAGGATCTCCGCGCGACGTCTCACTTCGGCGGCGACCTCTTCAGGCGAGCCCTGCGGGAGCAGGTACTGCGTGTCGATCCCACCGTGGAGGCAGATCCGGCTGCCGAACCGCTCCTTGAGAACCCGCGGGTCCATCCCCTTCGCCGCGGCCTGCAGTGGGTCGAGGATGTCCACGCCTATCTCGATCAGCTCTTCGATCAGCGGGATGATGGAGCCGCACGAGTGGAACATGAACTTCGCGCCGTGAGCGTGCGCGAGCTCTACGAACTTCGCGGTCCGCGGCTTGATGTAGGTGCGGAACATCTGCGGGCTGAAGAAGAGGCTCTCCTGGGTGCCCAGATCGTCGGCCTGACGGAGGATATCGATCCGGCCGCCGGCGGCCGTGAGCATCCGGTCGAAGTACTCAAGGTAGAACCCAGTGAAACGGTCCATGAGGTAGTGCGCGATCTCCGGGTCGCCGGCCATGTCGAGCATGAGATTGTCGATCCCGCGGAGAAACGACGGGTGCTGCAGGACGCTGACGCCGGTCGCCATGATCGCGAAACCGCTCCACGGCTCGAGCCGTTCGGCGAGACCGGAGAAGTCGAACCAGTCGGGATCAGGCCAGCGGTGTTGGGCGAGTTGGCCGACGCTGGTTGCCCCGGAGAGCACGAAGTCGGTGTACTGCTCCTCCGGCCCGCACGCCGCCTCGACGGTCTTCTGTCGCCAGCCCCAGTAGTTCTCGCGAACCCCGTCGCCGAGGTCCCGGCTCTCCGGCACGGGTCCGACGTAGCGCGGATCCACCGTGCCGCGCAGGTCGACGATATCGCTGCCGAGTCGCTCGAGAAGCTCGCGGTGCGTGGGCGCACCCAGATCACGCCGGAGCCGCTCGAGCACGAACCGGTTGCCGTGAAAGTCCATGGGGAGCCGGTCGGGCCGCCCGAGGTTGACGGCGGTGAGCACTCGTTCCCTGGGTGTCATGCAAGATCGAGCACCACCGAGACACCGGGGGTACTCCCGCCAAGCTGGATCTGCGTCGCCGGCTGAGTGTGAGCCATATGCCT
>SKQU01000237.1 GCA_007118855.1 Spirochaetaceae bacterium | reverse complement strand
GTTCATCAGACAGCCCCCGCCGTCGAACTCCCACGTACCGCGCCATTCGCCCTGGTCGTAGTACTCCTGGCTGCGGTACCACTTGATGTACGCATCGCCCAGCACCAGCCGGCCGAAACGCTCGTCGGCGATCGCGCGCTGAACCTCCATTGCCGCATCGGAGAACCGCAGCTGGAAGATGCAGCCGAGCTTGACCCCTGCCTCCCTCGAGGCAGCGATCATCCGGTCTATCCGCTGCGTGGAAACCTCAAGCGGCTTCTCCGCGAGGATGTGCTTCCCGGCGGCGGCGCAGGTCTCGACGATCTCCGTGCGCATGCCGGTGGGCACGCAGATGCTGACCGCATCAAGGTCGTCCCGCTCGAGCATCCGGCGGTAATCCGTGTAGGAGGGCACGCCGTAGCGGTCCCCGAACTCCCGGCCCGCTTCCTCACGCACGTCCGACACCGCCACGAGTCGGGCGCCCTCGACTTCCGCGATACTCAGGGCGTGCATGGGCGCGATCGCGCCGCACCCGATGATCCCGAATCCGATGTCTGCCATATCGCTCCTTCCGGCTACGCCAGGGTCATCAGGGGCGGAGAGATCGCTTCGGGCTCGAGAGGGACGAGGCGGCGCGCGTTTCCTCCCATGATCGCCGCGGACACGTCCTGATCAAGCTCGAGCTCGCGGAAAAAGTCCAGGAGCTCTGAGCCGTAGTAGTCCCGTGCGAACAGGAAGCGATCGGAGAATCGCGAGAGCAGCTCCTTCGAGTAGGTCACATCCCGCTTCAGTGCCCTGAGCGCCGATCCTGCAGAGAGGTCGGCATAGAGGTTTCCGTACTCGCGCAAGAGCGATTCGAGACGTCCTCCCGGAGTCACCGGCCCCGAAGGATAGACGTCGGTAGCTGAGTCGGCGTCGCCACTTATCTCCCTCCAGAAGCCAGGGGCGTGCCCCACAAAAGCCGTCTCGGGACAAGCCTGAAGAGCCCGTTCCAGGTGTGCGACCGTCCCGCCGTACCAGCTCGCCTGGTAGACCGGGCGCCCGGTGGCTGGATCCGGAAGAAAGGGGACATCCAGATGAAGAACGACCGGCATCCGGAGCTCACCGGCCTTGTGATAGAGGTTGATGGATCGCGGGTCGTCAAAGGGTATGCGAAACTTGCACTCGCCACAGATCCTGACCCCGTGCATATGGTAGGCCGCCTCGAGATAGGCGGGCGCATTCCCCTTGACCGGATGCGGGCAGTATCCAATGACGAAGCGATCCGGATAGCGGTCGCGGGTCCTGATGAGGTCCGACAGGGGGATGCCCGGATGGGTCCCGTCCGGCCGCCGGTGCTCCGGGTTGAGTCCGGCGTGGACCGACGCGGCATCCTCCTCCGGAACGACGTCCCACGACAGAAGCCACGCGGCGTCAATCCCGTGCTCGTCCATATCCGCTACCAGACCACGGTCGTCGCGCTTCTGCCAGAACGTGTGCTGGTGTGTGTCAATGATCATCAATGCTCCTCTGCTTTCCCGCCGAGTCAGGCGCTCTTTGCGAGACCCCGGGCCTGTTCCGCGACCTTCCGGTACGCCGTAGCATACTGCTCGATCCGTGCCGGGTCATCGTGCTTGAACCATGGAATCTTGAAGGTGCGAAGCGCGATCCCTTCAGTGACCGGGAGCGAGCCCGTGCCCTGCCTGACATCGCGCTGACCGAAGGACACCGCGGTGGGCTGACCCTGGCGAAAGAGGTCCGCCTCGTGGAAGAAGGCGTGCGCATGGAGCGGCGCGTTGACCCCGGGCCAGCATACGGGCACGCCTTCAGCGCGAACGGCCTCACAGAAGCGCGCGATCGGCAGGCCGTCGAGCTCCTCCGCGACGTAGAGGCCGGTTGGCGTGTACCATCCGCCCATCGTCGAGCCTGGCTCGGTGATCCGGTGCGCCCGCAGGCCGGGGACACCCTCCAGGTGCGACCAGAACCGGTTCATCGCCTTCTGGATCTCCGCGATCCGCTCCTCGTAGTGCCGCAGCTGGACGCGTCCCATCGCAGAGCACATCTGGTTCATCCGGTGTTTCGCCGCACCAAGCGGCAACCCGCTGAAGGGTCGCAGCGACCGGTCGTGAACCCGCCCGTCAACAGGGTTGTGCACAGCCTCGTCGATCGTTCTCTGGTAATGCCCGAAGGCAACGCATCGTTCATAGAGCACCGAATCGTCGGTGGTGATCATCCCGCCTTCACCGACGGGGAACGACTTGCCGGACATCATGCTCGCCGCTGCGATATCACCGAACGTGCCGCACCGGCGGCCCTTGTAGAGCGCGCCGTGGGCATGGGAATTGTCTTCGATCACCCGGATGCCGTGCCTGCGGGCGATGGGCAGCAGGCGGTCATAGTCCGCCGGGTGTCCGGCATAGTTCACCGCGACGATGGCTTTCGTGTGTGAGCTGATCCTGTGCTCCACGTCGTCGGGATCTATGCAGAGCGTTTCAGGGTCGATCTCGGCGAAGTTGACCGTGGCCCCCAATGTGAGCGCGGGCGCGGCGCTCGCCCAGTAGGTCATGCTCGGGCAGATGATCTCTGTCCCGGCGCCCACCTCACACGCCCACATCGACGCGAGCAGGGCCGCCGTACCATTGCATGCGGCCAGCGCGTACCGTGAACCCTGCCACGCAGCGTACTCCAACTCAAAGGTCTTCGTGATATCCGTTCCGGATGCACTGCCGGCTCGCAGAACATCCAGCACCGCCTGCTCATCCTCGTTCGTGATGATAGGCCAGTGGAACAGTCTCTCGTCCTTCTCGCTCCGTACAACGGCGGGGCTGCCGCCGTGAACGGCAAGCCGGTCCCCCTCATGCCCGTCAATCTTCGCTGTCATCTGCCCAACTCCTTCTGTTCCGTCAGATGCTCTTCTCCTGAAGCCTGACCACACCATGTTCGTCACGCTGGACATTGTCAACCGCCCTGCAGCCGAAGGCGCCCCGGGCGCGGGCTTCGGTGTGCAGCGGGAAACGGGCACTGGGGGCACGAAGATAGCAGCGAGGCAAAAAAGTGCCACGAGGGGCCTTGCAATTCAGCCTCTTCGGTGTCACTATAGCCTCCGCGCACCGGGCGACCCACCGTCGGCCGCCTTTGCCGTTTTCGTGCGGAGGCACATCACCCAGCGCCTCGGACCGCGCACCATCTCCGCGCTCAGGCTCGAGCGGTGGAGACTCCGGAATAAGGGGTTCTCATAATGGGACTGTACATAGTTCGGCGCTTTCTCTATATGATTCCTACGGTGATCCTGATCTCGATCGTCGCGTTCATGATCATCCAACTCCCCCCCGGTGACTACCTGAGTACTCTCGTCGCGCGCTACGAGGCCGAGGGAGAGACTCTGGACCAGGAGTACGTGAGCCGGCTCAGGGAGATCTACGGGCTCGGCCGGCCGGTCCACGTCCAGTACTGGTTGTGGATTCGGGGAATCATCACTCGAGGCGACTTTGGCAGATCTTTCGCATGGGGGCGTCCGGTCTCGGCACTGATATGGACGAGACTGGGGTTGACGTTCGTCCTGTCACTGACCACGACGCTCTTCATCTGGATCGTGGCCCTGCCGGTAGGGATATACTCGGCGATACGGCAGTACACGGTAGGCGATTACGTCGTGACGACCCTCGGGTTCGTGGGTCTGGCAACGCCCAACTTCCTGCTTGCGCTGATCTTCATGTATATCGGCTTCTCCGTCTTCGGCCAGACCGTGGGAGGACTCTTCTCCCCCGAGTTTGTGTCGGCGCCATGGAGCATACCCCGCTTCCTCAACATGCTGTCCCATCTGTGGATACCCGTCGTGGTACTCGGAACAGCAGGAACGGCCGGGCTCATACGGCATACGCGCGCCAATCTGCTCGACGAGTTGCGCAAGCCCTACGTCGTCACGGCCCGCGCGAAGGGTCTCCCCGAGTGGAAGGTCATACTGAAATACCCGGTCCGGATCGCGCTGAACTTCTTCGTCAGCGCACAGGCGACGATTCTCGTGACACTGGTCTCCGGCGCCGCAATCGTATCCATCGTCCTCAGTCTGCCCACCACGGGACCGCTACTACTGCGAGCATTACAGTCCCAGGACATGTATCTGGCGGCAAGCTTCATACTCATGCTCAGCGTCATGAACGTGCTCAGTACGCTGATCTCTGACATAGCGCTCGCATGGCTTGACCCGCGGATACGCTACACATGATTCTACGCAGCTGTACATCGAGAGGGGACCTATGACGGCAGACGGACGCAACGACCCCACTGGTCACCAATCATCCGGGCCGGCCACGCCGGAGACGGGGGTTGGCGAGCTCTCTGATCCTGACGTTCTCGGGCATGCGGCACCAAGCGTCGACATCGCAGGCGGCGAAGACGAGATGGCCATGCTGGGCCAGTGGAAGCTCATGTGGATCCGCTTCAAGAGACATCGTCTCGCGATGGTGGGAGTGGTTCTGGTCGCCTTTTTCTACTTCCTGGCGATCTTCGCAGAGTTTCTCTCGCCGCAATCGCCTCATGACTACAACCGCCACTATCCGTACGCCCCGCCGCAGCGTCTCCATCTGTTCCTCCGTGACGGCGATCAGCTGCGGTTTCGCCCCCATGTCTACGGTTACACCTCCACGGTGGATCCGGCATCATTCCGTCGGACTTTCGCCATTGACGACGATCAGATCATTCCGGTACGTCTCCTGCCTCAGGGGCCCGAATACCGTATGTGGAATCTCATCCCCATGAGCCGACGCCTGTTCGGGCCGGTAGAGCCCGGGGCACCCATGTTCCTTCTCGGTGCCGATCGGCTCGGCCGGGATCTGCTCACTCGAATCGTGTACGGGGCGCGGGTATCAATGACGATAGGTCTGGTCGGCGTTGCGTTCAGTCTCATCATCGGCATCATCATGGGTGGCATCTCAGGGTACTTCGGCGGAGTTGCGGACAATATCATCCAACGGACGATAGAGTTCCTGCAGTCCATCCCACAGATACCGCTCTGGATGGGTCTGGCTGCCGCCATTCCACAAGGCACCGACCCGCTTCTGGTCTACTTCCTCATCACCGTGATACTGTCGGTCCTCGGTTGGACGGGTCTCGCCCGTGTCGTGCGCGGACGATTCTACTCGCTGAAGACCGAGGACTTCGTAATTGCAGCCCGAGTCGACGGCTGCTCGAGTCTTCGCATCATCATGCGCCACATGGTGCCGTCATTCCTGAGTCACATCATCGCCACCGTTACGCTGGCTGTCCCGACGATGATCATCGCGGAGACGTCGCTGAGTTTTCTCGGCCTTGGGCTTCGTCCTCCGGTGGTGAGCTGGGGTGTGCTGCTCCAGGCCGCTCAGAGCGTTCAGGTCATAGCCAACTTCCCGTGGTTGCTGCTTCCCGGCCTGGGCGTGTTCTTCGCCGTGCTCGGATTCAATTTCCTTGGCGACGGACTTCGAGATGCGGCGGATCCGTATGCCACCGGTTGACAGTGAGGAGCGCGAACGTGCCTGACAACAATTTGCTCACCGTAGACGAGCTGAAGACGTACTTCTTTACCGACGAGGGTGTCGTCAAGGCTGTGGACGGTCTCACTCTTGAGGTGCCGAGAGGCCGGACGCTCGGTGTGGTCGGTGAGTCCGGCTCAGGGAAGTCCGTCGGCGCCCGTTCGCTCATGCAGCTCGTTGATCCGCCGGGGCGCATTGTCGAAGGCTCGATCATGCTGAACCGCGCCGACGGATCAACCGTCGATATCTCGAGCCTTGATCCTCGCGGGCCGGCAATCCGGGCGATACGGGGTGATGAGATTGCGATGATCTTCCAGGAGCCCATGTCGTCGTTGAGCCCGGTTCACACCGTAGGCGACCAGATCGGGGAGATGATCGAGCTCCATTGGGGCTACACCAAGGCGCAGGCGCGAGACCGGGTGCTCGAGCTGCTGCAGCAGGTGGAGATGCCCAAAGCGCGGGGGGTGATTGACAGCTACACCTTTGAGCTCTCCGGCGGCATGCGCCAGCGAGCCATGATCGCGATGGGCCTCGCCTGCGATCCCAGCCTCCTGATTGCGGATGAACCGACGACGGCACTCGACGTGACGACGCAGGCGGTGATTCTGGATCTGATCCGCCGCCTGCAGGAATCGTTCGGGATGTCGGTACTCTTCATCACCCATGCTTTGGGAGTCATTGCCGAACTGGCCGACCATGTGGCGGTCATGTACCTCGGCTCGGTGGTCGAGCAAGGCTCGGTCATGGATGTCTTCCACCGGCCGCAGCACCCCTACACGCGCTCGCTTCTGCGCTCGATTCCATCGCTCGGCCTGGAGAAGAAACGCAGACTCGAAGCGATACGCGGTATGGTTCCCCATCCCTTTAACCGCCCCGGCGGTTGTCCCTTTCACAATCGCTGTCCCGAGTTCATGCCGGGAGTCTGTGACCAGCTCGTTCCACCGCTCGAGCATCTGGACGCCGGCCGAACGGTCCGTTGCCTGTTGCACAGCGATGTTGACGAGGTCCGGGCCAGGCAGGAGGAGCAGGCCGCTGCAGAACGTGAAGCCGCGGCAGGCGAGGCGGCCGCACAGCGGTCGGTCGGGAAGCGAGGCGGCGAAAGTAGGTGAGTATGACAAGCGAAAGCCAGCAACCACAGCAGCCGGAGGCGACGGGACCCAACGGTAACCGGAAACCGCTTCTGAGTGTCCGCAATCTCAAGATGCACTTCCCGGTTGTCAAGGGGCTCATGCGCCGCACCGTTGGGTATACCAAGGCAGTTGACGACGTCTCCTTTGACGTGTACCCCGGCGAGACGTACGGCCTGGTCGGAGAATCCGGCTGCGGCAAGACGTCGATTGGCCGCTGCATTACCCGGATACTCGAACCCACCGCGGGCACCATCCTGTACGACCAAGGCGACGGCAGACCGGTCGACATCGCCAATCTTCGCAACAGGGACATGCGTCCCTATCGCAGTGAGCTGCGGATGATCTTCCAGGATCCCTTCTCCTCGCTGAATCCTCGCCTTCCGGTGCTCGAGATAATCGGGGAGGTACTCAAGGTCAACGGGATTGCCGACGGCGCCGAGCTCGAAGCCCGCGTGCGCGATATGCTGCGCAAAGTGGGTCTGCGAGCCGAGTATCTTCGACGTTACCCGCACGCCTTCAGCGGAGGCGAGCGTCAGCGCATTGGTGTTGCCCGGGCCCTTGCCTCCAACCCCAAGCTCGTTGTGTGCGACGAGGCGGTCTCTGCGCTCGACGTCTCCATACAGGCACAGACAATCAACCTGCTGCAGGATCTCCAGGACGAGTTCGATCTGACCTACGTTTTTGTTGCCCACGACCTCTCGGTCGTGGAGCACATTTCGGACCGCATAGGCGTGATGTACGTAGGCAAACTCGTAGAGACCGGCACGGTTGACGACGTCTTCTCCCGGCCCAGGCATCCTTACACTGAGGCGCTCCTGTCCGCAGTGCCCAAGGCTGACCCGGCCTTGCGGGACGCCGGCAAGCGTATTCGGCTGCCGGGTGAAGTGGCCGATCCATCCGATCCCCCTCCCGGATGCTATTTCCACCCACGCTGCGCCTATGCCAAGGAACGCTGCAGGACAGAGGAACCGCAGATGCGGGAGATCGCACCCGGGCACAGCGCGAAGTGTCACTTCGCGCATGAGCTCGATCTCAAAGGTGTGGTAGCCGCGGAAACGGCCTCGCGGTGAAGGCGGATCAGCGCTGATCGACGACCGGGATGCTCACTCTCAGGCGCTCTCCAAATGACACCTGCTCAACGTGTTCCCCGCCCAGGCGTGCGCCTGAACCGCCGAATTGCTCAACGATCTCGCCACTCTGCGTCCCGTCATCCATCACGATCTCGAAGAGGAGCTCGAGCTCGAAGTCGTCGACCTCGAGCCCATCCGCGTCGCCGCTACTGAGCTCCATCAGGGCATTGAACGGTACGCTTGCCTCAAAACGGTCACGCTCGACCGTTGTTCGGCCGCGGATCCCCTGCCCGGACGCATGCCTGAGCCGGTATTCGAGTATGGCTCCATCCGGCAGATTCGTGGTGCCGCCAAGCGTCAGACCGTCGCGGCTCAGCTCGGCCTCTCCACCAAGCCTGACATCGTAGCGCTCTGCCGGTGCACGGACGATGAACGCGATCAGAAGGCCAACAGCCGCGATGGTTGCGACGACCATGATCCTCCGCACAGGGTCAGCCCGCTTGCTGTTGTAGCGCGATTTGAGCTCGTCAACCTTCTCCTGCTCAGGTGTCCACATGGCCAGTTCCTCGATCCCGGCCCGGGTTGTGCCGTCTATCTAGCGTATGCCTGCTCACATTTCCTCATCGCCGCCACGATATCATCCACCTCGGCCTGCCCGTAGTTCTCGTGAATGCCCACGTTGAAGTGCTCCGAGGTTGCGGCGATCGTGTTCGAAACGTCGAAGTCCGGCGAGCGGTCCCCGCCGTACTGCGGGGCGCTCCACGGAAGCCCGCTTGTTCCGAACACCCTGCGGTCACGGAACCACGGCGCCTCACAGGGTATATGGCGGTAGCTTGCCGTGACCGGTATGCCCTCGGCATTCAGAGCGGCGCAGAACTGTTCCTTCCCGACCGACAGCCGGTCGAGCTCGAGGCGCACTCGGAGAAACCAGTAGACGGGCTCGGTATCGGGCAGAAGAGCCGCGCGGGAGACGGTCCTGAGGCTGCTCACGCCTTCGGCGAACATATCGGCTGCCCGCCTTCGGTTGGAGACGATCTGCGGCAATTTCCGGATCTGCGCGAGGCCGATCGCGGCGGAGAGCTCATCCGAGTTGCAGTTCAGTCCGGCACGAACGTTCGCCGGAGCATCCAGTCCGAAAGGCTTTCCACGGTCGATGAACCGCCGGACTTCCCACGACAGCGCCTCGCTCGTCGTGTACACGACTCCTCCCTGACCGCCGGTGCAGTGGTGCTTGCCGAACATCGTAGAGAACGCCGCAGTGTCTCCGAACGTTCCTACCAGGCGGCCCTTGTACCGTGCTCCGTGTGCCTGCGCGCAGTCCTCAACGATCCGCAATCCGTGACGGCGCGCGAGCTCGACAACCGGATCCATATCGACCGGCTCACCTCCTATGTGGGCGATGAGGATCGCGCTCGTTCGATCGGTGATCAGTGGTTCGATCTGTTCGGCCGACGTATTGTAGGATCCCGGAGCCGCATCCGCCACCATCGGGATCAGATTCAGGAGCGCGACCGGCATGACGCCGCCCGGATCGGTAATGGGAGGTACTATGACCTCCGTGTAGGGTTCGAGCTGGAGGGCCCCCAGCGCGCCGTACACCGCGTTGGTTCCCGAGTTGACGCCTTTGGCGTAGCCGCCGCCCATGAACTCTACGAACGCCGCCTCGTACGCGGCCTCCGCGGGCCCCCCGTAGCCAAAGGCGTTGCCGGACTCAATGGCTTCGTCGAAGAGCTTGATGACCGCCTCTTTCTCTTCTACTCCAAGCAGTCGCCGTTTGGGCATGGGTTCTGATCTGACCGGATCTCCTCCGTCTATTGCCAACCGTTCGTCAGGCATAGGACTCCTCTCCTTTTCTTCGGTGCATGTTCTGCCGCGTGCAAGCGTCTCAGCCGGACCGGATATCTTTCTACGGCAGGCGACCCAACGGGCCTGCACACAGGTAGATCAGGTTCTTTGGTCGAATTGGCTTGCACGCAGATGCAGTGCGACAGAATCGTCTCAGCCCGGACTATAGCAGCTAGTTCCCACTCCTGCAAGCTCGCCTCGACCATTCTGATCGCATTGAACACCCGTTTGCGGCCGTGCGATACTGGGCCGGAATCGGTGACCCTCCACGGAGGCGGATACTCCGACTGAGACAACAGGCCGAGCGGAGGTACCCCCAAGATGCGCATAGCCGCTGCAGACACAAACTGGCAGACTACAGGCCTTCCGTCAGACACTCCTGATTACGTTACATCGCAGACCATTGAGGGGCGCGACTGCCTGGTGCTGCGACCCACGTCGAGCGATGCGTATGACATCGCCACTGACCCGTGGCCGGTGGTTGCCGGACAGGCCTACTGCGCGACGGTCTCCATCAGCCCCTCGATGGACGGTGCCCACGCCCAGTGCTTCATCGCGTGGCTGAGCCCCCAGGGTGAGGAGATCGCGCCGCGAGCCGACGGTCCCATCACATTCATGGAGCACGCATTCGCGGACGAGATGACCTGGGGCCTGGTTCCTGACGGCGCAACGTCTGCGCAGCTCGTCGTTCGGCTCGTATCCGACGAACAGACATGGAAGAAGGCAACCGGTACCCTCCAAGTCGCCTCGCCCAGGTTCGAGCCAAGCGTCGTTGTCACTCTGACGGCAGTCGCCGCGGACGGTCTGTACTCTCCCGGTGAACCGGCCCAGCACTTGTTGTCCGTGGCCGGTGCGCCGCGTGGACTCTCCGCTATGGCGGTCCACTCCACGATCCTTGACTACGATCAGAAGGTCGTTGACGAGACCGACGTCAAGGTTCCGCTGACTGACGGTGCCGGGGAGATCCCGCTCTCGCTTCCCGCGCAGTCGACCGGCTACTACCGGGTCGTCGTCGTTGCTACCGCTGAAGAGATCGCTCCCGCTACCGCGTGGGCAAGCTACGCGGTCATCCCGCCGCTTGACTTCCAGGTTCCGGAAGACCTGGCCATCGCGCTCGACGCCGGTATTTCGTGGTGGCCACGGCGAGACTACAAGGGCGTCGAGCGATCCCTGAGCGAGAGAGCGC